>CAIRBP010000013.1 GCA_903876885.1 uncultured Burkholderiales bacterium
ATTTCTTCCAACAAACCTACGTTGGAGTGTGCAAAGTTTTTGATAGAATCACCCTCTTTTCCTGAACTGCCCAGGTGGCGGAATTGGTAGACGCACTAGTTTCAGGTACTAGCGAGTAACATCGTGGGGGTTCGAGTCCCTTCCTGGGCACCAAACACTTCACTTTTAATAGCGTTTAATCAATCATTCGAATTCAGTGCATCTTGTTTACAAAATCCACAGATTATCGACTGACCTGCATACAAACCCACTAATATGTAGTTTAACCTCTTTGCATGACAACAGTCCTACATAGGTATCAAACCAATACCTGATCAACTTGATTGTTTTGCATTTCTTTATGTAGCTTTAATGCATACAAAACTAAAACGTAGACGCTAGACATAACCATACATTACCTGAAATACGCCTTAACTAGCATTTCTAAAAATTTAACAGCTTTGTTTAACAATGCCATGCGACTCTAAAGTTGCCCAATTTCAGTATTTCTTAAGAGTGATTTTTATCTGTGTATAGTAAAAATGAGCTTTAATTTACAACTTAGAAATCTAAAAAATAAAAATAAGTTATTAAAATCAATCGCTTCCAATACAAAACTCACCATTTACCGCAATGACAGCTAACACTAATGTCTTAGTAACAACCTATGCTTTGCGATATGGATAGCGCACACAGCAGTAACACACAAGTAGGGCCTAAGTGAAAAAGTATTAACTTTAAGGTCGATTAAAATATATGCGAATACCCCCTAAATGGGTGGATATTTATATATCATATTGCCCTTGCATCAACCTTACCTACGATTTTAGTAATGAACGCTGAAAACCAAGAAAATCCAACTAACCAAGCCAAATGGCAACTAAAAATCGAGAATGTTTTAGCCAAGCCCTTTTTGCAGCATGGAATAGTAGTACTTATCTTTCTAAATGCCATCTTACTTGGCATGGAAACTAGTCCTTGGATCATGAGTCAAATTGGAGAAGAATTACATATTCTTGATCACGTTATTTTGGGTATCTTCATTTGTGAGCTGACATTATTGATGATTGCAAGAGGGTTAAATTTCTTCAAAGATCCGTGGTGTCTCTTTGACTTTATCGTTATCGCCATCGCGCTAATCCCGGCCTCCGAATCTCTCGCGGTTCTTCGTTCTCTTCGGGTGCTTCGAGTACTGCGTCTCATCAACAAAGTTGATAGCATGCGTAAAGTAGTCAGGGGTCTATTGGGTTCTTTGGCGAGTTTGGGATCAGTTATGGGTCTTATGTTGATCGTGTTCTACGTATCTGCTGTAGTTACGACTAATTTGTTTGGCAAAGAATTCCCTGAGTTTTTTGGAAACCTAGGATCTAGCTTTTTCACTCTTTTCCAAGTTATGACACTGGAGAGTTGGTCTGACGGCATTGCCAGACCGGTGATGGAGAAGTTCCCGAATTCTTGGATTTTCTTTGTGATCTTCATCATGATTGCCACGTTCGTAGTTGTAAATCTTTTTGTGGCTGCGATTGTTGACTCCTTTAGCGCTCATAGCGCAGCGGACAAAGAAGAGGAGAAAAGAATTCAAGACGAAGCTCAAAGACACCTTGAGGAACAAAGACTGTTATTGCAAATAAATGAAGAATTTCACTCAATTAAAGCAGAACTTGACGAGGTCAAAGACATGATCAAGGGCATGGCTCAGGGCACTCTAATAGCTAAATAAAATGCGAGGGTACGCGCGTCTTGAATCTCACGCGCGCAACCACATTCACACCCCAGACAACATTGAAGATGAACAATTAGTTTGTTATGTAAGGTGTATTGAGTAGACCAAGCATCGTACGCATACCAGTTAAATAATTACCCATTCTTAGATTTTCATCATAAGCGTGCTGATTATTATCTGTATTTACAGTTGGAATAATCACAAACGGCAGCCCCAGAGGGCCTACGATTTCATGGGTAGGAACTGTTGCCCCTGAGGCCCGAATAATCACCGGCTTTGCACCGCCCATATTAGCGTAGGCATTGGTTTGAGCAATTTCCACCCATCTCCTTACTGGAGTGTCTATAGGTTGGCGTGCCGCCTCAGCAGGCAATCCTTCTAAAATTTTAAGCAACCTTGGGAATTGTGCTCTCTCGGCGTCAGAGGGATCGTGATCGATTATGTGAAAGCCTTGTTTTTCAATATGCTTTCTTAATAATTCGGTTAAATACTGCGCATTAGCCTCTGTTGTTGTTCGAATATCTATATCAGCAACGGCCTCCTTAGGGATAATATTTGCAGCCTCTTTTCCGACTCCCCCAGCAGATAAGCCCCTGATGTTTAATGAGGGATACTGCAACGATCTTTGATAATTTGAAGCGACTTCATCAGCAGTTGCAATTCCTACGCGTTTTTTTAATGCAATTTCATCATCGCCAACCGCATCGAGAACTTTTAAATCTTCAACACTCAATTTATTTCTTGAGTTATATCCTGGGATTATGATTTGTCCACGCTCATTTTTCATGCTGGATAAAAGCCGAGCTAAGTTAAAAGCTGGATTGGGAACATAGTTACCGTAGTGTCCACTATGCAAAGGAGCTTTAGGGCCATATACCGTTAGATTAAGTGTCTGAACCCCTCTGTTTCCAAAAATAGCAGTTGGTCGTCCACTTGGGTGACTTGCCATATCGAAAATAACTAATGCATCAGCCTTAAGGAAATCTCTATTTTGTTTAACCGCTTCTGGAATACCAGGCGAATTCACTTCTTCCTCACTATCCAGAATTACTTTAATATTGATCGCGGGATTAATGTTCGTAGATTTCATCAGATCTAAGGACGCCAAGAACATCATAATGGGTCCTTTATCATCTGATGCTGATCTAGCAAATACTCTAAGCTCAGGGTCGAAACCAGTATTCATTAGCTCCTGCATTGAAACGATTTGCCATCTCCCGTCCTTGTCTTTTTTCTTCAAAACTGGTTGCCAAGGATCCGACTGCCCCCACTGAGCGGGAATAACGGGTTGCCCATCAAAATGAATATAAAAGAGGATGGTTTTCTTTGCCGGATCAAAAGCGTACTCAGCCATGACGAGAGGCTTGCCGTTGTTTGCAAACTGTTTAGTGGTGAAGCCTCTCTTTTGGAACAGACTCTCCAGTTGATTCGCATTCAACTTAATTCCCTCAACATTAGCAATCGAGTCATTAGGTATGGTCAGAAGGTTTAAATATTCAGGGAAACTATTTACAGCAGCAGTACGAATAGACTGCTCGTTAAGACCAACGGGTAGTTCTGCAAAGGCTGGGGACAGCAAACACAATTGAAAAAAAGTAATTAATAATTTTTTTGAAATATTCATACTTGAATCCGCGTAACTATTTTTTAAATAAGTGAGTGAAAATTTAACACGAAACAGATTTTTCTTTTACTTAGAACCAAAAGATAAGTTTACTTAATAGGAGCTAAAAAAGAAGATTGATCGAAAAATTATTCATCATCTTTAACGCCTCTTAATCCGGCTCGTTCGATCATTTTCTTAAGTTGTCCGTTTCTTCTAAGTTCATCTATGAAGTTATTAACCACCAGCATGTCAACCGCTCTTGCTTTGGGAATTCCTAGCGCAATATGTTCATAACCTAAAACATCATCTAAAACCTGCGCCTGCGCCCATTGATCGGCCATCTCAAAGAGGATGCCTTTATTTGTAGAAAAAGCGTCCAACTCTCCATTTTTTAGCATCCCAATTGCGCCAGCAATCGAGGTCGTTTGAACAATCGTGGCCAATTTAAGTATTTTGGGTAGCTCCATCTCTGATGAACTCCCCACACTTACCCCCACTCGGACCCCAGTTCGATCTATATCAACTGCAGATCGAATAGTCCCTTTTGAACTCACCAAATAACCGCGTTCAATTCGAACAACTGGTTTTGAGAATTGGAGTGATTGGGCTCTAACGGGTGTTGCGTTTGTAAAGATAAGATCGACACTCCGGTCCTTGGCCGCATTAAACACATCAGCATTTTTGGGGTAAACAATTGGGGCGTACTTAAGGCGCTGAGCTTTAGAAAATTCTAAACCTAACTCATAACCCAAGCCAACACGCTCATTAGTGCTAGGGTTGATGACGAGTGAGCTAGGGGATCCAGAATAAAGCCCCATCCTTAATTCACCGCTCGGAGCAAAATCTAGGGGCTCAGCATTTAATTCAAACCCTAAGAGGATGAAAATTAAGCCTAAACTCAACATGAGGAGTTTGCGCAAACTCATTCTCTCAATCCAAATATTCATTTACTGCACTCCTTCCCTTGGCTTTCTAAAATACATAACGCAATGGGGCCCTAGGGCCCCATTGGGATAAATAGGTTATACGGTATTCAAATATCACAAACTATAGAAACAGACTTGGTATTCAAGTACGCCTCTAATGCCTCTGATCCGCCTTCTGATCCGTAACCAGAATCCTTCACACCGCCGAAAGGCATCTCAGGCCAGGCAACTGCGGGTTGATTCATCCACAACATGCCAACTTGAAGTTGTTGAGCTAGTAGGTGGGCATTTTTTAAAGACTTCGTGAAGGCATAACTAGCTAATCCAAATGGCAGCCTATTGGATTCAGCAATTGCCTCATCCATAGTATTGAAAGTACGAATAGCCGCCATAGGTCCAAAAGGCTCATCATTAAAAACTTTTGCATCAAGAGCCACGTCGGAGAGAATTGTTGGTGCAAAGAAGTTACCCGTTGTTCCAATACGCTCTCCCCCTGCTGACACGGTGGCGCCCTTGCTGACGGCGTCTTTCGTAAATTCAGCCATCGCTGTTAGGCGGCGAGGATTTGCAAGTGGCCCCATGGTTGTTCCGTCCTCAAGCCCATTGCCGACTTTCAAGTTACCTGCTTGTTTTACCATTGCTTCAATAAACGACTTTTTCAGACTTGAATGAACTAAAAAACGGGTGGGAGAAATACAGACCTGCCCCGCATTTCGGAATTTTGCAGCGCCTGCGGACCTTGCTGCTAGCTCTACATCAGCATCTTCGCAGACTATCACAGGGGCGTGGCCACCTAACTCCATAGTCGCACGTTTCATATGTTGGCCGGCCATAGCAGCCAATTGTTTACCTACTGGAGTTGAACCTGTAAAGGTAATTTTTCGGATGATTGGATGGGGAATTAAATAGCTTGATATCTCAGCCGGATCTCCGTAAACCAAACCTATCACTCCAGCAGGAACGCCTGCATCCATAAACGCCTTTAGGAGACCTGCAGGTGAAGCTGGAGTCTCCTCTGGGGCTTTAACAATAATAGAGCATCCTGTAGCTAAAGCTGCACTCAGCTTACGAACAACTTGGTTAATTGGGAAGTTCCAAGGCGTAAAAGCTGCTACGGGACCCACTGGGTCTTTGAGGACCATTTGTTGAGCAGCTAAATTTCGCGCGGGAACTATTCTTCCGTAAACGCGTTTGCCCTCTTCTGCAAACCATTCAATAATATCGCTCGCCATGCCAATTTCAGCTTTTGACTCTGCCAGGGGTTTACCTTGTTCTTGAGTCATCAAGGCAGCAATTTCCGCTGCACGCTCCCTTAGGAGACTAGCTGCCTGACGCATGATCTTGCAACGCTCAAAAGCGGGCGTCTTACGCCAAGCTTCAAATCCCTTTTGAGCCGCGATCAATGCGCGGTCTAAATCTTCCTTCCCTGCAAATGCAACTCGTCCAATTTCTTGGGATGTAGCAGGATTGAGCACAGGCAGAGTTTTACCGCTTTTTGCATCACACCATTGGCCATCAATTAACAACTGAGTATTAGCATAGGTCATTCTTGGGATCTTTCAAAGTTCATAAAGGAGAAAAAAAGAACCTTTTAAAAAAGGTCGTTGCAAAGTTTACCACCCTACCCAAAAATTGTCTGTAAAGGGCAACTACAACGATGATTTGGAATTTTTGGGTTCAAAATCAATCTAAACACTGAAATAGTGAAGCTAGCGTATTGATGCACATACTAAGCTTCAAATTCACGCGCATAGGGAATTCCCTGAGTCAAGCACGGAAAAGTACACTACTTGGGTGTCACGGACTATGCAAGTCGTCTTTATTAAATTTTCATGGCCCCCAACTCTTCATTTTCTACACAGTCAGTCAAAGCGTTTGATCTTTCAAAGTTACATCACTCAGTGCAGTGGATCTCACTTTTAATCATTACTTTACTCACTACTGCTTTTTGTGAATGGCTCTCATTGCCGGCAGCTCTCTTACTGGGTCCAATGTTTGGTGGCATCATTACTGAAACCCTGGGTGCTAAAGTTCGTTTGCCCAGGGTTTCGATGTACGTTTCTCAGGCAGTGATTGGTTGCCTTATTGCAAGCTCTATGAATCAAGACATATTAAACGTTTTTCTTGCGCAGTGGCCAATCCTAATCAGCGCTGTTTCAATGACTTTGATTGTAAGTATTGCCTTGGGTTGGGGAATTGGTAAGCTAGGCATACTCCCAGGAACAACAGCAATTTGGGGCTTACTCCCTGGGGCTGCCTCAGTGATGGTCATGATGGCAGAGGATTACGGAGCAGATGCAAGGCTAGTGGCCTTCATGCAATACTTACGCGTATTATTGGTCACTCTTACAGCCTCGTTAGTTGCAAGGTTTTGGGTGCATTTACCAAGTACGGCAATACATGCCATTGTGTGGTTTGCCCCCATTCATGCTCAAGCCTTTGCGATTAGCCTTGGTGTAATTTGTATTAGCTTATTAGCTATTTTTGCACCTTGGATCTCAGGTGGCGTTCTGATCCTGTCAATGTCACTTGGTGCTTATATTCAACTTCAAGGCTTTGCAAAACTTGAATTACCAATGTGGCTGTTAGCATTTGCATTTGCACTAGTCGGATGGAATATAGGACTCAGGTTTACTCGAGAAGTACTATTGGCCGCGGCTAAAGCGCTCCCACAAACGGTTCTCTCAATTGCCTTGTTAATTGTTTTTTGCATGGGTCTAGCTTTTGTACTGGTTAACGCTTTGGATATAGACCCTTTGAGTGCTTATTTAGGAACGAGTCCCGGCGGGGTCGATTCTGCCGCCATTATTGCTGCCTCTACAAAGGTAAATATTGCCTTCGTGATGACATTACAAATCATGCGATTTCTTATTACACTCTTAATGGGGCCCACACTCTCACGCTATGTGGCCAATCAAGTTACAAAGAAAATCAATTAATAATTTAATTAAAGCTCTGTTAATGAATAAAAAAACTATTAAACCAACTCAACCGCTTTTAGCTTCAACTGCAACTAACAATTTACCAAAGATTGGCATAGTTGGTTTAGGAATAATGGGCGGTGTTATGGCAGAAACCTTGATTCAAAGAGGCTATAAGGTGGTGGGTTATGACATAGATCCAGTTGCAATGAAACGTTTGAAAAAGGCTGGAGGCAAGGCTGTATTAAGCATAAAAGAGATTAGCATTGATTGCAGCGTTGTCATTGTGTCGCTTGCAACTTCAAGAGCCCTAAGCGATGTGGTCTCAGAGCTATCATCGGCACTAAAAGGAACTAAAAAATCATGTTTAGTTCTGGAGACTAGCACGCTTCCCTTAGCAGACAAAAGCTCAGCCAACGCTGCACTTACCAAAGCAGGTGCTTTGGTAATGGACTGTCCGATCAGCGGAACCGCTGCGAGGATGAAAGACCGTGCTTGGACTATCTATATCAGTGGACCCAAGAAAGCGCTCGCTACGGCAGAACAAATTTTTAAAGTATTTACGGATAACGTCCCCTATGTCGGGAAGTTCGGCAGTGGAACAAAGATGAAGTATGCAGCCAATCATCTTGTTGCAATTTATAACGTTGCGTACGCAGAGGTCGTAACGTTTGCCAGAAAAATGGATCTAGATCCAGCAGAAATGCTAAAGCTCTTTGGAAACTCTCCCGTACTTGGAACCGGTGTGATGAGACTTCGCATGCCATTTATGATTGAGCGCAACTATTCACCTCCAACCATGAAAATTCAAGTTTGGCAAAAAGACATGCAAGTTATAGGTGATATGGCCAAGTCTGTCGATTGCCCTCTCCCGTTATTTACTGCTTGTGCGCCTATTTACACTTCTGCGATGGGGCAAGGATTGGCACTCGAGGATACTGCGTCAACGGCAGAGGTCTTAGGTTCAATGGCAGGAATTAAACCAAAGAAAAAAAAGTAGCGCAACCATATCACGACAACCTCTTTTTCGGTAATAGAAAACTAGACTACACCGAACTCATTGTAAATTTTAGTCTGCTTTTATATTTGCAGACTTTACTACTGCGCCCCATTTGAGAATCTCTTTTTTTACATAAAGGCTAAACTCTTCGGGTGAGTCTCCAACAGGCAAGGCACCTTCTTTACTCAAACGTTCGCCGACCTCTTTGAGTTTTAGAACCTCTATGACCTCTTTATTAATCTTATGGACGAGCTCTTTAGGCATATTTGCTGGGCCAAATAATCCGACCCATGAGTACGCCTCATAGCCAGGTAAACCACTCTCTGAGATGGTCGGTGTTTCTGGAAGCGTTGGGATACGTTTAGCATTACCTATTGCCAAGGCATTTAATTGACCTGAGTGAACGTAAGGCAAGACGGGTGGAATACTACTAAAGAGCATCTGTACCTGTCCCGAGAGTAAGTCCGTAAGGGCTGGTCCCTGGCCTTTATAGGGAACATGTACTAATTTAACATCGGCCATAGAGTTAAAAAGCTCACCCGCTAAATGTCCCGAGTTTCCAGCCCCGGGTGAGCAAAAGTACAGTTGGCCAGGCTTGGTTTTGGCTAAAGCAATTAGGTCTTTAATATTTTTAGAGGGAAGACTGGGATGAGTAACGAGTAATAGAGGCAGGCTAACTAAGTTAGTAATAGAGCTGAGGTCTTTGATTGGGTCATAGGGTAATTTTTCATAAAGACTTGGGTTAACCGCAATCGGCCCTGCAGATGCAACGGCAAGCGTATAACCGTCGGCGGGAGAGGCTATGAGCGCTTGTAGCCCTACGATACCATTTGCACCGGCCTTATTATCAATGACGATAGGTTGCCCTAGGCGCTCCGATAGTTTTTGGGCGATTACTCTTGCCACAACATCATTGCCACCACCTGCCGGAAAAGGCACAATTAAGCGAATTGGCTTACTGGGATATGTAGTTAAGTTTTGAGTCTGGGCAAAGGCGGGACTCGGAGCACAAACAAAAACCAAGAAATAAAAAATACAACTGAGTATTGTACGGATTTGTAAAGTGACAAATTTAAACAATGCGGGTGAACGGTTGGACGTTTTCCTTATGGAAAACAAGTTATTTTTACCATTTATATTGATCATAAATAAGTCTTAATTAGATAAAGTAAGTTTCTAAAAGTATAAGACATTGAAATAACCTATGAATCAGTAGGTAATTTCAAACGGCAATAACCCACAAAATGAATTAAGTAAAGTTTTTAATGTTTGGGATATACAATGTTATAAATTGATTATTTTGAATTCAAATTTTTCTATTTATCACTTAAAAGAAAATCCTAAATATGTCGAAAAATCCTTACATACAATTTCTAAAGCTTTCTCAAACTCTGACATATAAAGAAATCGGTCATGAGTTGGATACGACTGCTATTAAATTACTAGAAATGATTACTATCAGCTATTCAAAAGAGGAGTCTTTAACGGTATCAGATGCAATGTCGCTCGAGTTCATGGGGTCTCCCGCAACTATGCACCGCAAAATCGATGTGCTTAGAAAACAGGGTTGGATTGACTTGCTTCATGTTGGCGATGATCGCAGGACCAAGTACCTAGCTCCTACAAAAAAAGCAATGAAGTATTTTGAATCTCTATCCAAATTGATGGAAAAGGCTTGGTCCAAGGGTCAGAGCTGAAACACGGTCCCAGGTACCAGGCAACGCGCTCCACTCTGTGTCAAATTATTGAATCTTAGCGCCTGAATCCTTAACTATTTTTGACCAAACAATTAGGTCCTCTTCAATTGTTTTAGCATATTGCTCTGGTGAAGTACCAACCACATCATAGCCAATCGAATTCAGTTGAGCCTTAACTTTAGGCTCTCTCACAGCAGCATTGAAAACTGTATTTAATTTATCAATAATAGGTCTAGGTGTTCCAGCTGGAGCCAATAATCCATACCAGCCGTCCATTGCAAAATCTGGTAGCGACTCAGAAATAGTTGGTACGTTGGGTAAGAGCGGGGAACGCTTTGAACTTGCCAAGCCAAGAGCCCTAAATTTGCCCGCTTTAATTTGAGGGTACGATGTGGCAAAACTGTCAAACATCAAATCAATTTCACCGCCTAGGAGAGCAACAACAACTGGCCCACTACCCTTATAAGGAATGTGTTCCATTTTTATGCCTGCCTGCGCCTGAAGCATTTCACCCCCTAAGTGACTTGTATTCCCATTACCCGCAGAACCAAACGACAACTTACCTGGATTAGCTTTCGCGTAGGCGATCAAATCACTCAGAGTTTTAAATGGTGAATCATCACGAACAACGATAAGTTGCGGTAGCCGTGCAAGAAGAGTTATGGGAATGAAATCTTTTCGCGTATCGTAAGGTAATGCTGGATAAAGAGACGGATTAATAACGTGCGCAGATAAAACCATCAAAAGCGTATATCCATCAGGCTTAGATTTAGCCAAAGCAGCAGTTGCAATTGTCCCACCCGCCCCGGCCTTATATTCAATAACGACAGGCTGACCCAATAGCTTTTGAAGGTCTCCCATCATCGGGCGCGCTAAAAAGTCAGCACTTCCTCCTGGAGCGTAGGGCAAAATAAGAGTAATTGGCTGTGCAGGGAAGCGTTGAGCAACCAAGTTTTGTGCATGCGCAGAGCAAACAGAAATCAATGCTAATCCGACGCAAAATAAGGTCAGTAAATAATTGCGAGAAAGGGGAGAATGATTTTTTCTACTCATGACTTGCTTTCAAAAAGTGCACAGGTCTAACACAATAGCACATTGACGCAGATGACTTATATATTAAGTATGACTTAAATTAAGACTAAAACTGATCAATTCGCAGGCCATTAACCGACGCCCCCCCCCTCAGTATCGATTGAGCCAATGCTGGAACTAGGTTCAATAAATGTTCAGCGTGGAATTGAGCTGTTACAACTTTTGCTGAATAAAAATCCTTATCCTCATCCATCTTATTTTCAGCAACCATCATAGCTTTTGCCATTTGCCAGGAAGTTAGTAAGTAGCCGCTAAGCATTAAATAAGGGACGCTACCAGCAAACACATTTTTTACTTCTGATTTGAAATGTGAAACAATAAATTTAACGACTGCTTCAAACGCTTGTCGAGCAGGAATAAGATTAGCAAGCATCGCTTGACTGGCCTTTGAATTGCGTTGTGAAAGTTCAATCTCTGTTTGCTCAATCATCTTAGCTATGAGTTGGGCTACAGCACCCTTATCCCTATAGGTCTTTCTTCCAACAAGGTCATTAGCCTGTATTGCGGTTGTACCTTCGTATATTGTTAATATGCGAGCGTCCCGGTAATACTGAGCAGCTCCCGTCTCCTCAATAAAACCCATACCGCCGTGTACTTGAACACCTAAGCTCGCTACTTGAATCGATATCTCTGTAGAAAACCCTTTAATCACCGGAACCAAAAATTCATATAGTGCTAAGTTAGTTTTACGTTCATCTGGGTTTGAGCTGTAATGGGCTTTATCACTAAGACCTGCACCATAGTAGGCTAGTGCCCGTGCGCTCTCAGTGTACGCTCTCATCAAAGTCAGCATGCGTTTCACGTCTGGATGGTTAATGATGGCAACAGCACCATCTGAACCTTCCAAGTCTTTAGATTGCAGACGGTCTTTGGCATATAAAACTGCTTTCTGATAAGCCATATCCGATATTGCGACCCCCTGCATTCCCACGCCAAAGCGTGCAGAGTTCATCATGATGAACATATATTCCAAGCCGTGGTTTTCTTCACCAACTAAGTAACCCAAAGCACCAGACTTGTCCCCAAACTGAAGCACAGCTGTCGGGCTAGCTTTAATTCCCAACTTATGCTCAATTGAAACACAGTAAGCATCGTTTCTCTCCCCAAGTGTTCCGTCTTCATTCACCATAAACTTGGGAACAACGAATAACGATATTCCCTTCACCCCTTCAGGAGCATCGGGGGTTCGAGCCAAGACTAGGTGAATGATATTTTCTGCCATATCGTGCTCACCGTAGGTAATGTATATTTTAGTTCCATAAATTTTATAAAGACCATCACCTTGAGGGATGGCTCTTGAGCGAACCATTGACAAGTCTGAGCCAGCCTGAGGTTCAGTTAAATTCATTGTCCCGGTCCATTTGCCGCTTACCATATTGGGAAGGAATTTTTGCTTTAATTCATCACTTCCAGCAGTGAGTAATGCCTCTATTGCTCCATCGGTGAGTAAAGGGCAAAGCGCAAATGAAAGGTTAGCCGCATTTAGCATTTCGGTACAAGGGGTGGAAATCAGCTTTGGCAACCCCTGGCCGCCATAAGATACGGGGTGTAAGACCCCTTGCCAACCACCGGCTACAAACTGCTCGTACGCTGCCTTGAATCCTTTTGCAACACTGACTCGCCCATCACTAAAGGTGCTCGGGACTTTGTCTCCTTCCCAGTTTAGGGGGGCTAGGACTTCTGAGCAAAATTTGCCCGATTCTTCAAGAACTGCAGCCGCAGTTTCGATACCGTAATCTTCAAACCCCTCAATTTTTGCTATTTGATCTAGTCCAGCTAATTCATTCATTACAAAAAGCATATCTTTTATAGGGGCTTGATAACTCATAGAGACTCCAATTAAGGTTAAAACTTGAAGACGTTAAGGGATAAAAGTCTTATTGCACTGAACGTTGATAGAAATTAAACTCAACACTAGCCTCAACTACATGCAGGGCTGGCCGATGTATTCCAAAGTATAGCGAATATAAGTCAAATAGCACGATCGTTCTAAACTGTGTCGGACAATTAGTCGAATTTCGATTCGATTTATAAGCACTCTTCAAGGTATAAAAAAGACGGTAGAAACAAACCTGTTGAGATGTTGTTCGCGGTCTATAGTTATATTTCAGGAATACAACAAGACATACGATTTTCAAGAAATATGGCAAGCGCTGAAATAGCAAACCAACATATTCAAAAGCTATTGGATCTTCACAAGCCGAACTGACTAGCCTAATGCATTAAAAGTTAGTACATTTTAATTAGACTTTTTAATTTAATTCCCAGATTTAAATCGGCAATTGACCCCTAAAATACGAGAATATCCTAATAAATTAATGTTTTGATCCAGGTTGTTGCACTTCAGTTGCAACACAGACCAAACAACTGAATATAAGCTTAATTAAGAAATGACTACTGTCGATAACGCAACCGATACCGCTACTGCTAAGTGGAAAATTTCTATTGAAAATTTTCTAGCACAACCGATGATTCAACATGGAATCGTTGCACTCATATTTCTGAATGCTGCGCTATTAGGCATGGAGACTAGTCCTTGGATTATGGGAGAAATAGGCGAAATTCTTCACATACTAGATCACGCAATTCTGTATATTTTTATTTTAGAGCTCTTGCTTCTTATGCTTGCTCGGGGACTTCACTTCTTTAAAGATCCTTGGTGTATTTTTGACTTTATAGTTATCGCTATCGCTATCATTCCCGCCTCTGAATCGCTTGCCGTACTCAGATCGTTGCGTGTACTGCGAGTGCTCAGACTCATCAACAAAGTTGAGAGTATGAAAAAAGTAGTTCGAGGACTACTCGGATCTTTAGCAAGCCTTGGCTCAGTAATGGGACTGCTATTAGTTGTTTTTTACGTAGCCTCTGTTGTGAGTACCAACCTCTTTGGAAAAGAATTTCCTGATTATTTCGGAAATTTAGGAGCTAGCCTATTTACGCTATTTCAAATCATGACATTAGAGAATTGGGCTGATGGTATAGCACGCCCAATTATGGAGAAATTTCCAATGGCATGGATATTCTTTTTGGTCTACATCATGCTTTCTACGTTCGTTGTGATTAATCTCTTTGTGGCAGCAATCGTTGATGCATTTAGCTCCATTAGCCACGCTGATGCTGCAGAAAAACAAGGCATCGAAGATGAAAAATTACGCAAATTAAAAGAACAAAGAATATTCGCGCAACTCGCAGATGAGTTTCAAGTAATCAAAACTGAAGTCCACCAACTCAAAGGACTGCTTGCGTCTTTACCCCCAAGACGATAGATAAACTCAAAGCTCAGCTTGCTCAACTGGTTTCAAAGCGGCTTTAATCTCTAATTCAGTTAGGTTAGCCGAGCATAATTCAATAAATTTATATGTAAAGCCACGAAGATAGTGGCCTCGCCTGAGAGCAATCCTAGTCGTGTTTGTTGCAAATAGATGATCGCTCTTCAAAATCCGAAGTTGAGTATCACGCTCTTTTTGATAAGCCATTGAAGCGATTATCCCTATACCTATACCTAAACCTAACTCAACATAGGTTTTGATAACGTCCGCATCAAGTGCAGACATAACGATATCAGGGGTAATATTAGCGTTAGAGAAAGTTTCATCAATTAATTTTCTACCCGTAAACCCTTCATGATAAGTTATAACTGGATATTCAGCCAAATCTTCAATATTCAAATTTTTGATTTTCTCAAGAGGATGTCCTTTGGGAAATATAACAGTATGATGCCAGGAGTAGAAGGGGAAACTTACTAGCTCAGGTATCTGCGACAAAGATTCAGTTGCAATTGCTAGATCAGCCTCACCATTTAAAAGTAACTCAGATATTTCCTTTGGACTGCCCTGATGTAGCGCAAGGTGAACCTTAGGAAATTCCTTTTTAAAAGAGCTGACAATTTGGGGTAAAACATACCGAGCCTGGGTATGCGTTGTAGCTACTGTCAATTGCCCCTTATCACTTTGACTAAATTGCTCAGCAAGTAATTTAATATTTTTAGTATCAATTAACATTCTCTCAACTATTGTCAAGAGCTCCTTGCCTGGGTCCGTTAATCCTAAAAGTCGCTTCCCTTTTCTAAGAAAGAGCTCGATCCCCAACTCATCTTCAAGGTCTTTAATGTGCTTGCTGACACCAGATTGCGAGGTGAAAAGCGCGTTTCCAACATCAGTTAAGTTGTAATTACACTTTACAGTTTCACGGATAATTCGCAGTTGCTGAAAATTCATTTTATTTTTATTTTAGAACTTTAAATTTTGGATATTGGGGCATCTATGTTCAAGAAATTGCAAGTCCTTGTTCGTTAAACAATCCCTCAAATAATGCTGAACTGAGATATCGCTCTGCAAGATCTGGGAGCACAACGACAATTGTCTTACCAGCATATTCTGGTAACTTTGCCAAACGAATCGCAACAGCAGCTGCAGCACCACAGGAAATACCTACCAAAATCCCCTCCTCCCTAGCAAGCCTTTGAGCAACCTCTATCGCTTCCTCATTGGTTACTTGCTCTACTCGATCAATCAAGCTTAGATCAAGATTATCAGGAATAAAGCCTGCCCCAATGCCTTGGATTTTGTGAGGACCAGGTTTTAATTCCTCGCCTTTTCTTCTTTGGGTGATGACTGGGCTGGAGGTGGGCTCAACTGCAACTGATTCAATTTTTTTGTTCTTGGTGTTTTTTATATAGCGAGAAATACCTGTAATAGTTCCCCCTGTCCCAACACCCGCAACTATTACGTCAATGGCGCCATTGGTGTCATTCCAAATTTCTGGTCCAGTTGTTTTCTCATGGATGGCGGGATTGGAAGGATTGCTGAATTGTTGCAAAAGTACGTATTTAGAATCAGATTTTGAGATTTCTAAGGCCTTTGCAATAGCGCCGTTCATGCCTTTGGCACCTTCAGTTAAGATAAGTTTAGCACCTAGTATTGTGAGGAGCTTTCGCCGCTCTATGCTCATTGTCTCTGGCATAGTCAGAGTCAAAGGTATCCCTTTTGCGGCGGCTACAAATGCGAGTGCTATTCCAGTATTACCACTTGTAGGCTCAATAAGCTCCTTTCCAGGAGGCAATAAACCGCGCTCTAAAGCATCATGGATCATAGCTGCTCCAATGCGGCACTTAACGGAATATGCTGGATTTCTTCCCTCAATTTTTGCAAGTACTGTTGCACCGGCATTACCCGTAATCCTATTAAGCTTAACTAAAGGGGTATTGCCGATTGAGAGTGAGTTATCTGCGTAAAGTGTCATGATCTAAGCTCGTATAGGGTTCTTGATTTAGGATTGATTAAGTGAACAACAGTTTTTAAGCTGCTAATTCCGCCATTTTGACAGTCGTCATGATAAAGAGGATCTGTCGCTTTATTTTATTTCTTTCCTGAGTATTTTCAAGAGGTAATAAATCGTGTTGCTTGAGTAAATCTGTAATGATTGGGTTGTAGTGCTTTCTGATTTTTGACATAACTAACTCCGCCGAATTTGGTTTATGTCTTAATCTTAATTTAAAAGAGCTGAAATCAAACCAATTATTTCTAATAACAATATGCAGTAAACAGCTAAGAAAGATAAAGATTATGTATTACCGCAGCCCCCTTTAAAACTCCATCAAATTGTCTTTATGTCATTTCCTTTCAGGAGATGGGGACAAAAATCGCTCAGATTAAAGTATTTTGCACTTTTCTTGAGAAACAGCGCTAATACCTCAGGCCGATGAGTCAACTCGACTTTTAGACTTTCATCATTGTTTGAAGCGCTCGCACAATCCCAAAAAACGTCGAACTTGGTTTTCAAATTTAGCATAATCCCCCCTAAAAGTGCTTTGATTTTCAATCCAAATAGGGGTTATATCTAATAAGAAAAATTTATATAGATATTATTTTTAACGGACCATGCAAGGTCGCTTGTTGTCAAATTTCCAATTCGGTATTAGATATTGCATAGCAACTGAATCATCCCTAGCTCCAAGACCGTGTTTTAAGTAGAGCTGGTGAGCCGCTTCAACAGCTTGCATGTCTAACTCAACTCCTAAGCCAGGTTTTTGTGGAACTTGCACATGCCCATTTATTATTTTCAAAGGATCCCTGGTCAAGCCTTGTCCGTCCTGCCAAATCCAGTGAGTATCAATTGCCGTTACTTTGCCTGGTGCTGCAGCAGCAACCTGAGTGAACATTGCAAGAGAAACGTCAAAGTGATTATTGGAGTGCGAGCCCCAGGTTAACCCCCAGTCACGACAGGTTTGAGCAACGCGAACCGATCCTGCCATGGTCCAAAAATGAGGATCTGCAAGTGGAATATCAACGCTTTGAAGAGACAATGAATGGGTTAGTTGGCGCCAATCTGTTGCCACCATATTAGTAGCGGTAGGCAAGCCTGTTTCACGTCTAAATTCAGCCATGACCTCCCTACCGCTAAAACCCTCCTCCGCGCCGCAGGGGTCTTCAGCGTAAGCAACAACTCCGTGCATATCCCTCATAAGTCTAACGGCGTCCTTAAGCAACCACCCTCCATTAGGATCTAATGTTACGCGAGCGGCAGGAAACCTTTCATGAAGGGCCTGGACTGCCTCAATTTCTGCTTCGCCGCTTAGGACCCCCCCCTTTAATTTGAAATCATTGAATCCGTATTTATCCCTTGCGGCTTCAGCTGTCCTTACGATGGCCTGGGGAGTCAATGCAACCTCATTTCTGAGGCGAAACCACTCGTTATCAGCACTTGCCTCGACACGGTAAGGGAGATTTGTTTTTGCTTTATCCCCAATATAGAACAAATATCCAAGCATCTCTACAGAGGAGCGTTGCTGCCCCTCCCCGAGTAAAGCGGCAATAGGCAAATTGAGAAACTGCCCCAACAAATCCAACATGGCAGATTCCACAGCAGTTACTGCGTGTATGGTTGTTCTTAAATCAAAGGTTTGCAAACCTCGGCCTGAGGCGTCACGATCGGCAAATTGAGTTCGTATTTGTGTAAGTACTGACTGAACATTTGCGATACTTTGACCTATCACAATATCGCTTGCATCTTCAATGGTTTTTTGGATCTTCTCTCCTCCCGGTACCTCCCCTATGCCGGTACGGCCAGAATTGTCTGTTAATACGATTAAGTTCCTGGTGAAGAATGGACCGTGAGCACCTGATAGGTTAAGGAGCATGCTGTCATGTCCAGCAATAGGTATTACTTTAAGCGATTTAATTATTGGCGATAAAGAAGTACCCATGTAAAAATATCCTATAAGAAAGTTTTGATTTTAACTCTCAACATCCAACTTTGAGAGAGTACGGAATTTACGCTAAAAACCACTTTCGTCAACATCTGTGTTGAACTACTTATGCATTCAATGTAATTAAAAAACAAAAATATATTTGAATTTTATACAACTAACAATTAAAACAAACTCAATTGTCGTTCGTTAATTAAGAAGTCTGCAATAAACGCATTTAACAAATCGTGATGCTCACCCCCGTGCCAATGAGGTTTCATATACTTCTTTGTATACCAATTAAATTCACTTTCTAAATGGCAACCTATTAATCCTATTGAGCCCTGAACGATAGCCATAGGATCTCCGTTAGCATAGCTAGCAACTACCTCAAACTCTCCACCGACAAACGTTGGTCCATCATAAAAATACATACGTTTTTGTTGTCCGCGCCAAACAACAGGAACAGTTGTGCCGTAAGATGACCTTACATCAGCTCGATTACGCTTGATATATTGAACAACTCGGGTGCCCTTTAAAAAGTCAAAATAATAGTGATCTGCCCAATAAGCTCCCATACAAATCCCTAAGAACTTACCCCCTCTACTCATAAATTTCTTAATATCTTCCAAGTTAAGTTTCATGACTTGTTTGAATGCACTTGCATCTCCGTCACCACCAGGAAAGACAACCAAGTCTACAGAGTCAAAAAAATCCTCTGCAACTTTATATTTGGTCCAAACTTTGATCACATAGTTCGAAGACAACGACCTTATAACCCCATTCACAGAATCAGTTGAACAGGTCGGGTGATGCAAAAATACAGCAATTATCCTCTTAGGCTCTTGTAGATCTGTACTCATTAATCAAGCCTTGTTTAAATCTTGATTTATAAATATCTTTGGCAATACAGCATTTTCAAATCAAGTGAATTTGTAGCTTTATTTTATATATTCTCCAAAGAGGATAAATGTGCTTAAGAGTTGATTTTTTGAGTCAATTGCCCAATCAAATCTTGCTGCTTAATAATAAGGTTTTTTAATTCCTTAAGTTCTAATTTAACCTCATCTAACTCGCTAGCAGATTTATCATTTTGGTTACTAGCTGACAACGAATCAACAATTACTGCGATAAAAAGATTAACTACAACAAAGGTTGCGCAAAGAATAAAGAATAAGAAAAATACCCAAGCATAGGGGAATTTTTCCATAACAGGTCTTGCGATATCCCCGGCCCACCCCTCAAGAGTCATAACTTGAAATAGCGTAAAAAGACTGTGCTCGAGATCACCAAACCAATCCGGGAATGCCTCTCCAAAAATATTCGTAACAACGACTGAGGAGACATAAAAGACGACCAGTAAGAGTCCAAGCACTGAACCCAGGCTAGAGAGGGAGTTAAGCAACCCCCTGACAACTTTCCTCATACTCGCAACTTTATTAATCAGCCTAAGTACTCGAAGAACTCGCAAAGAGCGAAGAACCGATAAGGAATCGGAAGCTGGTACAAAGGAGATCGCAATAACAATAAAATCAAAAATACACCAGGGATCTTTGAAAAAATTGAAACCTCTTGCAAATATCATGAGCAACAATTCAATGACAAAAATGCCTAGAATGCCGTGATCTAGTAAATGGATAAGTTCACCCGACTGTCCCATAAGCTCATGACGGGTCTCCAGCCCAAGCAACACCGCGTTAATTACGATAAGAACAATCATCGCATGTTGAAAAATGGGGTGATGTGTTAGCCGGTAGGCCGAATGCCTTAAAGAGTGTATGTTCATTTACTGAATATTAAAGTTTTTAGGGTTAATACGATTTTAACAAGACCTTCGAAATTCACCACGCAGCGGTGTGTTCCATACCAGGCTAAGTAAACAATTAGTACTGGGTTGAATTATTGCCTACAGTCGGTATAGATGGACTCCATCCTGATAGACGTCCAATCTCCAATTTCACGTAATTGGACATCGCAGATCGATCCGCTACAAGCATTACCATTTGAAATCCTTGATCAATAAATCGCTGTGTAAATTTAGAACTTCCAGTATGAATGCCAGCAATTACGTTGTGCTTCTTACAAGTTTCTAACATTCTGGTAACAACAGCAACGTGCTTTGGATCTTCATTATCCATTACAGCAGGAAGGCCAAGGGAGAGAGCCAAATCTGTAGGGCCGATATAGGCTGCATCTACCCCAGGGGTAGAGATAATTTCATCCATCTTCTCAATCCCCTCTAAAGTCTCAATCATTACTACGCAGGCCATCTCTTTATCAGCGTTTTTTTGATAATCAGCTCCTCCGTACATGAGCGCGCGGTTGGGACCGTTGCTGCGCATGCCTGTTGGCGGGTAACGACATGCAGCAACAGCGCGCTCTGCCTCAGCGCGATTACTCACCATTGGAACAATCACACCGTAAGCACCCGCATCGAGTACTTTCATGATCACAGAGGGTTCGTTCCAAGGCACACGAACAAAAGGGGTAACAGAGGTTGTTGAAATTGCTGTCAGCATTGGGACAACATCTGAATAATCGATACAACCGTGTTGCATGTCAATACATAACCAATCAACGCCTGTGTGAGCCATTACTTCAGCTGAGAAACCACTAGGTATAGATAACCAAGCTCCTACAGCTGGCTTGCCTTCACGCCATATTTTTTTAATATTATTGATACGCATTAATGGTCTCCAGATGATTGATTTTTAAATAAATAAGGGGTGTGTGAAAAATTTGAATTTAAGCGGTAAAACGATACATGCTCTGGGGATTATGGACAAGAATTTGCTCCAACAAATCTGAGTTGGGTGCTATTTGTGACAGCGCATCCACAAGTACTCCGTCATCAGGAATATGTGTGTGGTTTGGATGCGGCCAATCCGTTCCCCACAGACATTGCTCTGGAAAACGCTCAACTAGCGTACGCGCAATTTGAGCTCCTGCAGTGTAACGCTCGTGTGGCAAAGCTAACGCATCGATTCTGTCAATTCCACTCACTTTAACGTGAAAATTCCTCTTATCCAATAGCTTCATTAAAGCTTGCACATCAGCGTGATTAATTCCCTTTACTGCGTCGATTCTCCCCATATGATCAATTACAACAGGGGTAGTACTTTTAATCAGAACAGGTCCTAGTTGGTGAATTAATTCGCTTTCAAAATGTACTTGTAGATGAAGGTCAAACTTTTCCAATCGCGGCGTTAACGCAACCACCTCCTCTGCATTGGTTTGCCCAGAAATATGTTTCATAAAATGAAACCTAACTCCTCTAAATCCAATATCGGCAAGTCGCTTTAACTCAGCATCGCTAACAGTTAGTGGGACTAAGGCTATACCTAAGTAGTTTCCTCCGCCTGCTTTGATAGCATCTTCAACCACGGAGTTATCTATACCGTGCACAACTGATTGAACAATCACGCAACGCTCGATTCCATACCTGCGGTGTAAATCAAACAGTGCCTCCTTTGGTGCGTCAACAGGGGTAATTTTACGATTCGGATCGAAAGGAAATATTGCTGCTGGTCCAAATATATGCACATGAGTGTCACAGGCATGAGCAGGCAGTCTCATCGCAGCGGTAGATGGACTCTCAAGATAAGTTCTAATAGGTGTTTCGCTGGGACTTAATGAAGACATCGATAATTTTTAAAATGATTAGTGAGAAATGTTAAGTGCTACTAAAAATCTAGAAACCATGTTGTATGCAGCTATAGTTGCTACTATTTCAACAATTTCTTTAGAGCTGTAGTAACTAAGTAAAGTCTTCATCAACTCCTCAGGCACCTTAACATCCCTTGTCATGTGATCGGTTAATCGCAAAAGTAGCCTTTCTTGGTCGGTAAAATCTTCTCCAAGTTGCATGAATTTAATGAGGTCAATTTTCTCTTGAGGAACACCTGCTTTTAATGCATGAGGGACGTGAGCTTCGTACTCAAATTCTGCTTCATTTAAAACAGCAACTCTTAAGATCATCATTTCACGCAAATTAGGCAAAACAGAGGTCTTGTTTCTGACAGCAGTCAGCATCTGCTCCCAGCCTGCAGCGATCGGCTCACTGTTCAAAAGTACCTGATACAACAATGATATTCTCCCCCGCTCAGCCAAGATCCGGGTCTCTACCTCCTTCAAATGAGGATTAGCACCTGGAACAACTAAGGGAACGCGAACTTGATCTGAATTCATTCGTTGACCTTGATATTTTTTGCTTTAATTAATTTAGCCCATTTTTGAGTGTCTGCTTTTAAGATGGCCGCTAACTCCTCCGGTGTTGACCATTTTGGCTCCGTACCGGATTGTTCAAGTTTTGCAATAGTCGCAGGAGCTTCTAAAACCTTTTTGATATTTTTATTTAATTGATCAATTAGGGGTCTAGGTGTTTTAGACGATACGAAAATGCCGTACCAATTATTGGTGTCAACTGACTTTATCCCTAGCTCCTCAAATGTCTTTACGTCGGGGAGTTGTGAAATACGGTGTTTTGAAGCAATAGCAAGCGGTTTAAGTCGCCCTGCTTTGACGTAATTGATTACAGCGGGTACGTCTGCAAATTCTGCATCAACCTGTCCCCCCATGAGGTCGGTTAAAGCAGGGGCCATTCCGTTATACGGCACATGTAAAAGCTCAGTTCCTGTGGAGTCCTGTAGTTGCATCATTGCGAGGTGGGGAATGCTTCCGTTACCGGATGATCCAATAGCAGTTGTTTCTTTCTTGGCTTTTGCAGCTGCAATAAATTGAGCGGCATCATTGGCCGGATTTTTTGTATTGGTTACGAATAATTCTTCATTATTCACAACCAAGGTAACGGGCGAGAAATCTCGAACCATATCGTAAGACAATTTCTCAAAAAGCGCTGGATTGATAGCTGCTGCACCTACGCTAGTAATCCACATCGTATCGCCGTCGGGCTCAGAACGAATTACCTCCGCTGCGCCTATTGCCCCACTCGCTCCTGGTTTATTTTCAACTAGAACCACACGCCCTAATTCCTTAGCAAGCGGCTCTGCGATAGCCCTAGCTACGAAATCAACTGGCCCCCCAGCAGCAAACGCAACAATAATCCTTACAGGCTTCTTGATTTGCTGAGCGCATGCAATTGAGCCAGCACTCAAAAGTATTATTAGACAAAATAATTTTTTTATTTTCATAGTTTAAATTTTTTGAACTGATCAATCACACCGAACACTCATACCACCGTCAACCATAATCTCTGTTCCCGTAATGAACTGAGCTTCCTCACTGGCTAAAAATAAAGCAGCACTAGCGGTATCTCTCCCATCACCCATAAATCCGAGGGGGATTCGCTTGATTCGCTGAGCAAGTAAAGCATCCACATCGCCTCCAGCTCTTTGCTTGGCCAAACGAAATTCGACCATTGGAGTATGAAGTTGACCTGGGACCACAGTATTAACACGTATGCCTTGGCTTGCGTGTTGAACTGCCATTACTTTTGACATCTGAATTACACCGGCCTTGGATGCAGCGTAAGCGACCTGAGCGCTCCCAGTCCAACGAATGCCAGAAGTTGAGGCTACATTAACAATTGCACCATGTTTTTTGGCGATCATGATTGGAAGTACATACTTACAAGTTAAGAACACGCTCTTAAGATTAAATGCAATTTGGCTATCCCAAACCTCCTCACTCATCTCTATAGGTCCACCTGGAGCAGAACCACCAACGTTATTAATCAAAATATCCAACGTACCGAATTGATCTACGCAAGCTTGAACCATCTCTTTCACACTTTGAGAGCTAGTTACATCGCATTCGTAAGTTTTTATAAATCTTATAGCATCTCCTGCTAAAGAAAGTGTCTCTTTTAAACGTTCTGGATCTCGATCAACCGCAAATACTTTTGCGCCCTCCTCTGCCAGACGCACAGCCATAGCTCTGCCATTACCCCAACCTGCCGCTACGCAGCCTGCGCCAGTGACAATTGCGACCTTACCTTCAAATCTTTTCATATCTTAATAGTCAATAAGTATTAATTTAAATCAGATTCAAGTCTAGAGCTTACATATCCGAAGAGGGATAAACTCAAAGCATAAATCTAAGAGCAAAGCACAATAATAATACTAAAGTATAAATATTCATCAGTTCCGGGAGTTGGCCGGGGCCAGGACGCTGTGCCATTCAAGTCTAAAAAGAATCCACAAACTAAGTTTAACTTAATTTAACTCTTTAGTAAGTAGTACAAAACTTTATCCAAGCCGTTTAATTTGCAGCAACAAGAAATTAATAAGACGTTACTTAAATTAAATTCCTTATGGAATCGACCATTCTTAATAAGATCGGGGTCGAATTAGTCCCCATTTTTTTCATGACCCGAGCCTTATGAATTTTAAGGGTTGCCACAGTCACACCTAAACGTTGAGAGATATCTTTAATTTTAAATCCCTCAATTAAAAGCAAACAAACCTCTCGTTCACGTGGTGTTAATAATTGGTACTTTTCTGAGTATTGAATTCGTAATTCACGTTCAGCACTTAGGTCTTTACTCTTTTGAAGAGCCTGGTTGATTGCCTTTTCCAGAACACTTAAATCAAATGGTTTTAGCAAGAAATCAACAGCGCCATTTTTCATTGCCGAAATGATTTCATTTTTTTCGCTCTCGCCACTAATAAAAATAATTGGTATCGATATTTTTTGTTCTATTAGTTGTTTTTGAAAATCAAGACCAGTTACGTTTTTCATACGCATATCTAACAAGATCACTGCTGGCTGATACTTTTTATCAAGATTCAGAAAATCTTTCGGACTCGCAAATGTATGAACATCAAACCCTATGAATCCCAGCGATCTGGACAAGGAATTTCTCATCTCTAAATCATCATCTACGATGTACACATGACCTTTATTTTTATTACTCATCACTTCCTCGCCTCACTTAATCGTATGAGAAGATATTGGGCATCGCAAATCTCTCAAGCGCCATTCCACAACCTTTGACCACACACATTAGCGGATCGTCGGCTATTGATACTGGTAACCCAGTGTTCTCCCGTATAAAGTGGCCTATACACTTTAAAATAGCTCCGCCTACCGTTAATATTACGCCTTTATCAGCAATATCAAAGTTGAGTCCGGAAGGGGTTTGTTCTAGTGCCAATTTAACTGCAGTTAACAAACCAGATAAAGGGGCTGCGACTGGTAACCCGACTCCCAAAGCTGCTGCCATAGGCTCCTCAATCAAATAAACTTGAACTGCCCCTGCACCAAGTGCAGACTCTTTGATCGCTGGCCGCTCAACTTGAGTAGAACCAGACGGAACACAAATAACGATTCGAGGTCTGGGTCTAGGTCTAAAAAAAAATTCTCCATGTAAGGTTTTTATAACGTGCTTAAGCATTAACTCAGTCAAAGTGAAGTCTGCTATAACTCCGTCTTTCATTGGGCGAATAGCCTCTAAATTATTAGGCACCCTTCCTAGCATTGCCTTGGCTTCTGTACCCACCGCAACTACACTAGTTTTTTGACTGAAATTACCCGAGCGTTTAACAACCACTGCGGAGGGTTCATTTAAAACTATGCCGCGATTTTTTGCAAAAATTAAAGTATTCGCTGTACCTAAATCTATTGCAATATCGGTTGAAAATAGTTGTGTAAGCTTAGAAAGCATTTAATCCCAAAGTTCGGATATGTCGGTGCAAAGTGGAATACGCCAACAACAAGATCATAAGTAGAATATTCGAAATTTAAGTACACCTTTCGTAGTATGAAATTACAGGGTATTTTGGAAAACAACAAAGTAATTAGATATCCCGATCATGATATATGACAATTACAGTTTCAAATAATTTCATCCCGAAGTAGTACTTATTCCATGAAAATTCAACTTGCACTTTATTTCTTTATATTGGGAACTATCCAACTTGGGCTCTTAGTTGGTGTATACCACTACCGAGAAAATAAGGAATACTTAATTAAGAGCCAATACTGGACAGTCTCTTTAATAATAAACATATTAGCTATTTTTGTTTTTGGCTTTGGGATTATTTTTATTACAAATATTCAAAGGCCAGATCTTAATTTCACTATTGCAAATGTATTGTTTTACTTTTCATCGTTACTGCAGATGTTTTTTTGCATTTCACTCAACAGAGTAATTACAAAAAAAGAAAAAATTATTTCATTAATTACTAGTCTTATATTTATATATTTATTTGACTATTTACGAAGAAATTCAGACTTTGAAAGTCGCACGATATTGATGTGCATCGTTATGAGTTTTTTTTATATCGTACAGATTAGACAATTATCCACGTTATATAAAAAAGATATTCAATCAAAGCAAATCAACTACTTGAAATATGCAACCACATTGGAGCTATTAGCAGCATTAACACGGATAGCTATCTTTCTAGTGCCAGCAGCACAAATTCGTGAAGTCGAACAAATCCCGGCAATTCTTACAGTTGTAACTATCTTTCAACTCGTCATGAATACGCTTTCATATATAGCAATTGGTGGATACTGGACAGAGAAAATTGCAATATCGAACTATCAATTTCACATTGAAAACGAAAGAATAAACCAACTTTTAAAGGAACAAAATAAACTAATCTACAGTCTCTCAGTTGCCAATAAAACTGCCGCAACAGGTGCTCTTGCAGCTTCAATTGCTCACGAACTCAATCAGCCACTCGGGTCAAGCAATATAAATATTCAACTCTTGAAATTAAAACTGGATAGTGGACACTTGGATCCAGAATTACTTGAAGAAATTTTGATCTCCTTACAAAATGACAATACTAGAGCTTCAACAATCATCAAATCCCTGAGATCTATTTTTCTTGAAGAACAAATTGAGTATCAAAACATTCGTCTTGATAGTTTGATTGAATCAGTATTGCCAATAGTTCGGCCTGAAATCGAAAAAGCACACATTAATTTAGAGGTAGAACTCTCCTGTCACCCTTACATCAAATGTGTTCCAGCTCAAATCAAACAAATATTTTTAAACTTATTCAATAACGCTATCTACTCGCTTAAAAAATCCAATTATTCTGAAAAATTAATAAAACTAACAGTGGCCATGGAGTCATCAAATTTACAAATTGATTTTTACGATAACGGAGCAGGTGTATCTGAGGAAAATCAAAAAGATTTGTTTGAGTTACTAAGCGGATCTAAAAAATCCGGAATGGGTCTTGGACTTTGGTTAAGCAGGCACATTGTGACCCATCACGGAGGAACACTTGAATATTTAAACGCACCGTATGGAGCGCTTTTTAGAATAAAGATGCACGCCACGGCGTAGCGTGACGTGTGGTTCTACACATGCTGAAAATAAGCATGCTAGGATTTTTCCAACATAATTAAACTGTTGCAGGTTCTTTAAGCTTTGAACTCTCAGGCGTACGAATTAAATAATCAAATGCACTCAGAGCTGCTTTAGAGCCCTCTCCAGCTGCAATGACAATTTGTTTATAAGGAACTGTTGTTACGTCCCCTGCAGCAAAAACACCAGGTAAATTAGTGTGGCATTTATCGTCAATCACAATCTCACCGAATTTACTTAGCTCAAGTGTTCCTTTCAAAAATTCAGTGTTTGGAACCAATCCAATTTGTACAAATACGCCCTCTAAATGAACTAAATGCTCCTCTTGCGTTGAGCGATCTTTGTAACGCAATCCGTTAACCTTTTGGCCATCCCCAGTAATTTCCATAGTTTGAGCGTTAACATGAATAGTTACATTGGTCATGCTCTTAAGTTTAGTTACCAATACAGCATCAGCTTTTAGGCTATCTGCGAACTCAAAAAGAGTCACGTGTTCTACGACACCTGCTAAATCAATAGCGGCTTCTACGCCTGAGTTACCACCACCAATCACGGAGACACGCTTACCTTTAAATAGGGGACCATCACAATGGGGACAGTAGGCAACCCCTTTGTTTTTGTACTCTTGTTCACCCGGTACATTTACATTTCTCCATCGAGCTCCAGTGGATAATATAAGGCTACGTGTACTTAGAACTCCGGAGTTTTCCATTTGCACTTGTATTAAACCACCCACCTCATTGGCAGGAACAACTTTAACCGCTCTTTGTAAATTCATAATATCCACTTCGTAGTGTTTAACCTGAGCTTCTAAAGCGGCGGCAAACCTAGGACCGTCTGTTTCTAATACAGAGATGTAGTTTTCAATACCCATGGTGTCATTGACTTGTCCGCCAAAGCGTTCAGCGGCTACACCAACTCTTAATCCTTTTCTTGCTGCGTAAACAGCAGAGGCTGCTCCGGCGGGTCCTCCGCCAACTATCAAAACATCAAATGGCTCTTTTTGATTGAGCTTGATTGCCTCACGCTCCACGGAGTTTGTATCCACCTTGGCTATGATCTCCTCCAAACTCATCCTCCCAGAGCCAAACACATTGTCATTCACATACACCATCGGGACAGCCATGACTTGGCGTGCTTCAACCTCTGCTTGATTTAAAGCCCCATCAACGATGGTTGTCTCAATTTTAGGATTTAGAATAGCCATCAGCGTAGCTGCTTGGACTACATCGGGGCAGTTGTGACATGACAAAGACATGTAAACCTCGAACTTCATGTTCGAATCAAGCGCTTTGATCTGCTCAATAACCTCTGGCTCTACTTTTGGTGGATGGCCACCAGTCCATAGTAAAGCTAAAACAAGCGATGTGAACTCATGGCCCATTGGAATTGCAGCAAATCTTACACCCTTAGTGCTCCCCTTTGGGGTGATTAAGAAAGAGGGCTTGCGTTCATCAGTGCCAGTTTCGTCTACGGTTACTTTTTCCGAGAGCTCCGCTATTTCTTCCAAGAGAGTTCGTAATTCAGCACTTTTTTCAGTTGCATCGAGTGATGCAATCAAATGGATTGGGCTACGCAAATTTTGCAAGTAAGCCTGTAATTGTGTTTTCATTTGTGCATCTAACATGATCAATCCTTAAATTAGAAATTTGTCTTTAAAAATATTGTTTTTTAAATTGGAATAATGGCTTCAATTATGAGATTTCCGAGGAAGGAGGCTTCTTTTAAAACCCCCTTCAGCAGAGTGACTAATTAAATCTTGCCAACTAAATCGAGTGAAGGAGTTAGTGTTTTTGCACCCTCGTTCCACTTAGCTGGGCAAACTTGACCTGGGTTGTTAGCAACGTACTGAGCAGCTTTTAACTTGCGTAGCGTTTCTTTAACATCACGAGCAATAGCGTTGTCATGTATTTCGGCAGTTTTGATTACGCCATCAGGATTGATGATAAAAGTTCCACGAAGTGCCAAACCCTCTTCCTCAATGTGCACACCAAAAGCACGTGTCAAATGATGCGTTGGATCGCCAATGAGTGGGAACTTAGCTTTACCTACTGCGGGTGAAGTCTCATGCCAAACTTTGTGTGAAAACTGTGTATCGGTGGTTACGATATAAACTTCCGCGCCAGCTTTTTGAAATTCTGCGTAGTTATCTGCAGCATCTTCCACTTCCGTTGGGCAGTTAAATGTGAATGCCGCAGGCATAAAAATCATCACGGACCATTTTCCCTTGAAAGACGCGTCGGTGACTTCAATGAATTTTCCGTTGTGAAATGCTTGATTTTTAAAGGCTGGAATGTGAGTGTTGATCAGTGACATGTGTTTCCTTTTTTGATTGATAAAAACTATTAAATGAGAAATTCTCATTGACATCAATTATAGGCAAGCACTGGGGAAAACAACTATTCGTCTGATTGTTAATATTTATAGCGGTAATTGAGGTTACCTAATACATAATTTAAAAGGACATTAAAAGCAATACAAAACCACCAAAAATAATACTTTGGTAATCATAAAATAAAAATCCCTGATTTTATTTTTCACACTAGGCGGACAATAGTTTAAGTACTGATTGCTCATTTGTATTAGCTTGAGCCAAAACTGCATTAGCCGCAGATTTAATGATTTGGTACTTTGCCAAATTCGAACTTGTGCTCGCGTAGTCAGTATCCTTAACACCGCTTTCTGTGATGTTAAGAAAGGTCGTCTGGGTCGTTAAATTATTAGACGTATAGGTCAACCTATTCATTTTTGCACCCATAACGGATTGATAAGCACTCAAATTACCAATGACTGTATCAATTACAGAGAGTACGTTACTAGCGTTTTGTTGGGTTGCGATGTTGACTGTTCTTAAATTATTTGGAATTTCAGCATTTGAGCCTGCATCCCCTGTAAGCGCACCCGTCACTGTTCCATTCGGTCCAAAGTCAGGCAAATCAATAATGATGGTTTGGTTTTGCTCGGCACCTACTTGAAAAGTCAATCTTCCGACTTGATTCGTTATTTGAGTTGTGCTGGCTTGACCGCCAAACTTACCGACCTGAAAGCCTAAATTAGTGAATTGACTGTTTTGATCAAATCCGTTTAGACCGGTGGTAATTTCAATTGGCGTCGGAGGCAAAGGTGTCGGAATGTCCTGGAGTGCCTCAACATCTGTTGATTTAGGTATAGTTTGATTTTGAGATATGAGCTGGATACCTCCGTAAACTGTTTGAGCTGCGTTTGAGTTAGCAGTTGCATTAGATATGCCCGTTACTCCGTTGGAGCTATTTTGGTTAATAGAGAACTGAGAAACATTTGCGCTAATGTTTGTGTTTCCCGAGAAAGTAACATCGCTCAAATTAAATACAGTGCCGGGCAATGTTGACGATATTTGTAGGTTAGTCCCGTTCGTATTTACGGCAATATTAGATAACCTGCCGCTATTGATTTCTCCCTGAATGGCTGCTGCTAATTTAATTGCAGCGTCATCGGAAGATGCGGACTGCGCAGTTTGAATATTGACACCATTAATGTTGATACTTAGCCGCGCAGGCTGAAAGGGTGAGCTGCCCTGAAAATCGATTGTTGCGACTTGGGTTGGCTGATTAAAATCTCCTAAACCAAAACTAGAAGCAGATAGGCCGTCTACGCCAGAGTCAAACCAAGTGGATATATTTCTACCGTCAGAGTTAAGCGTTAAAGCAGTGTTAGTGGCGTTCTCAGTTGCAGTAACTCCAGTTAAATAAGTGTGCTGATTTATGGCATTCAACACGTTAGTCAGTCTGTCTGCTATCTGCTCCCCCTGAGTCAGGTTAACTTTGACCTCTACCCCGTTTACATACAGAGATTGAACTCCGTTCACAGACGTGTCAGTCGTTGTAGAAGAACCTACGATCGTTGCGGGAGTTGCCGTTGCTGCAACGCCAGTAAGTGATGTGCTAGAGTTAATTGCACTGGCAAGGGCAATGGCACTGGCCTGCGGATTGCTGCTTAGCGCAACTGAGTTTGACACGTGGTCATCTGCACTTGTCGTCGCTCGTATAGGTATCCCGTTAATGACTAAATCCCTGGGCTGTAGACCAAGTGTCTCAACACCCGATGCTGCTACAGATCGTCTAATAAGATTATGAACAGATTGATTCTTATCAAATGTTTCAGCTTCAAATCCGGAGTTACTGATAACTCCATTCGTTGCATAACTTAACGTTACAGGTACATTTGATTTCGTTTCCAATGAAATAGTTGAACTTTGATTCCCCTGCTTTATTCCAATGGCCGTAGAGAAATCACTGGGGTTGCCCTGCGTATTAAATGCAACCTCAATATTTCTTCCGTCTTGTGCAACTAAGGTTATACCCTGCGAATTTGATCCGGTATCCACCGCAGTGACGCCAGTCTGCGTAGTTAGCATATTGATCGCTTGAATTACAGTTTTACGCGTAATTGCAGGATTATTTGTAGACGAGGAGAAAATCTCAGTTGAAAAACCGTTGATAACTAAGCCCCCAGTAACTTGATTGGAATTTGTCATTGCAACCCCGGTGAATACATTTGGGTTTACAACAGCGGTTACACCGGTATGCGTGGTACCGTTGGGGTAGTTGGTCACGCGGTTAATAGCTGCAGCCTTAGCGATAGCACTCGCCGCTGCATTGTCAGAGGGTGATACGGTATCGTCGGTTCCAAGGGAAGGCCCAACATTAACTTTGTTAACGATCAAGTCTCCAGCCTTCATCACTGGTAGCGCAGATCCATTTGTGTACTGATACTGAGAAGTATTCTTTACTGCAGGTAATTCGCCAATATTAGTACCTGGTGTTCCGTTCATAATCGAGATACCGTTCCACGCTGTCGTATTTGCAATACTAATGATTTGATTCTTTAACTGCTGGAACTCTAAATCAGCATCAACTCTTTGTGGGTCGGTATATGACCCGTTTGCAGCCTCTAGAGCAAGCTCTCTCATCTTTTGCGTAATATCAGTGATATTTGTAGTTGCTCCATCAGCAGTCTGAATAAGATTAGCAGCGTCGTTAGCGTTTTGATTCGCCTGCGTCAAACCAAGTATTTGCGACGTCATTCGGTTGGACAAAGCCAGACCCGCCGCATCGTCCTTTGCAGAGTTGATTTTCAGACCTGTAGATAACTGTTGCATCGCGCTGGACAACTTCCTCTCAGTCGCGGACATGGCAAGTTGAGCTACGATGGAGTTGTAATTGGTATTAATTACAGTCATGATTTATTGCTTATGGGATTACACTCCGATAAAGCAAATTACCTGCCATACAAATACTCAATAAATAATTAATAAGTATAGTTAATAAAAATATATTAATACTTTTAATCTAAATAAAATTTGACTTATCTGAGTAATGTTCAACTTTCAGACTAGCTTATAGTCAATATTTAGATAGCAGAGCTAGGGATTTGTTACTTTGGAAACCTCCAACATTCTTAATTCCCAAGGAATGATTACCTTTGAGAATATAACCGGATCAGTCCACCCTTTCATTTCACGACCAAGATGCCCGCCCTTTGGGTTGAGCCACAGTTCCTTGGGCGAGTCTCCACTTTGCATAAGTAGCTCAATGTCTGATAGCGGAACTTGAGTATCCTTTGCACCCGCAACCACTAAAGTAGGGGCAGTAGGTTTGCTTAATAAGCCCTGCGCCTTTAAAGACATTGCAGGCATTATTCTTTTTAAATCATCGATTGAATTAGCGCCCTCAAACACATTAACAAACGCTGGGGCCAAATCAAATAGATATTCTTTGTTACCAAGCGTTTTGGTTTGGAGAAAATCAACAGAAAAGAATTCATCAATTGGTGGTGATTGGGAGACAGCACCTAAGAGTCGTGATCTCTCCACAATTGCGAGCTTGCTAGACCAATACCCGCCAAAACTTACGCCCGAAACGATGATTCGATTTGGATCGATTTGAGGAAGTTTTTGCAAATAATCTAATACAGTTGAAAACATCCTTTCTGCATTAGGACTCACCTTTATTGGCGCTTGTCCAGTGCCTGGACCATCAACAGCAAAGTAACCCACACCAAGCTCAAGTATTTGGTTATAACTCTCCGCAACGGTTTCCTTGCGACTATCTAGCCCACTTATTGCGAGAATGATGGGCACAGGTTTGGAAGATTTGGGTAGCCGCAAATAGCCAGTAATTGACTTCCCCTCAAAGGGTATCTGAATGACTGTTAAAGCAGGGTTAAGAGTCTTTGAGTACTGGGCGTATGATTTGAGCGCATTTTCATAGGCCTGCACTTTACCAAGAGAGTTAGGAACAGGCCACTGCGCCGTATAGTAAAGACGCCAAGCACGTTTGTACAAAAGTGCGGCTTCTGTTTGATTATCAACAAGTTTGGCACGGTCAGTGTATTTTTGTGCCACATAACTCCATCCACTCGCCCACTCATCCCTATCCCTGGTTTTAATAAGCGTTAAGGCCTGTGAAACATCTAATGGATCAAGCCCGCCCATGGGATATGCACCCTTTTCCGCACGGAGTTGAGCTTCAACCTTGATTTCATCAATAGTTCTCTCTGGTGATTGAGCCCAAGTACAAAAATGTGGAATGATCAATAATAAATAGAGTGCAATTTTCTTATACCTAAGTTCCATTTTATTAAACCCTTTAAATTAATTGAGCTGTAGAAAATTAACCCATAATTGCGAAAAATACTTAAACCTAATGCTTTTATTGCACTAGATTTTTTAAAAGTTTAATAGAATCAACAGTGCCAATCTATAAGGAAAAACTAGCACCAACTAGTATATATTTTGAAGAGCCAGAGCTTTGGCTCTTAAACCTAGCCTACCGGCAAAACTTTTACACTTACATTGCAAAAAACCAAGATGGACTCGTTTTGTAATTGGGATGGAACGACTCTCACATTAAATGTTCTTGGTAACCCAGGTTCAAAAAAAACTTGCATCGGGAAAGTCAAAGGAAATCAACTCAAGATAAGTGTCAATGCATCGCCATTTCATGGACAAGCTACTGACTACATGATTCAATTTCTCGCAAAAGAATTTGCAGTTAAAGCAAAAGATATTGAAGTTGTTTATGGCCAAACTCAGATAAATAAACAACTGAAAATACATTTACCCAAAAAATGGCCAGTTGTAGTCTTTGAAGAATTAAAAAGACAAAAATCGATTTAACTAGCCATTTAGTATTTAGATAACCTATTCACGCTGAGATTTAGATGAGTTATGCATCTGGAATTTGATAATTACAAAAATATAGGCATAAGGTATTACATTTATGGCAGATGTACCAAACGTCTTAATTTAAACATTCACGACCTTATAACAAAAACTCATATTCATGTGAACTTTAAATGGTTCTCAGATTGTTGAAGGACGTTCAAAATCAG
>CAIRBP010000014.1 GCA_903876885.1 uncultured Burkholderiales bacterium
AATCTTGAAGCTCAACTGAGAGCCTTTTGATGAAAGCATCTGGAGCTTCATCAGCAGCAATTGCGGTTGAAAAAGTGCCAATTGTTAAAAGAGCAAACAAACACCCCATGATGGCTGCTTGCGAGATTCGCAAAAAAAAGTTTATATTTTTATTAAAAGTCATATTAAATTATTTCCCTGAATCCGTCGACTCCCCCGTCTCCTCAGACTCCTCAGAATCTTCGGTATCAGGCGGGTTGCCGTCGTAGATTTCGTACAACCTTCTTTGCAAATAGGCATCCCGAATAAAAGAGTACCTATCCAGTGCGATAGAGTTGAGATTATCCTCCAATCCCAAAAGACCCCTTCTCACGTCAATGGCATTAATCACATATAGGCTATTGCGAACGCGAACTTTTTTAATTTGACTAGAGGTCGGATTGAACTTAACGTCAACCACAAATCCAGAGGCATCTCTTAGCGTTGATGGTCCAAAAAAAGGCAACACAACATAGGGACCACTTGGTACGCCCCAGTACCCCAGTGTTTTTCCGAAATCTTCCTTGTGTTTATTGAGGTTTAAAGGCGTTGCAACATCAATAAAACCCAACACACCAACCGTTGTATTAACTAACACACGTCCAGTCAACTCAGCAGTTTGATTGACCTTTAGTTGGAAAACGCTATTTACTGCACTCCAAACATCCCTTAAGTTACCAAAGAAATTATGTATCCCCTTTTGCGCCAAATCTGGTGTGTAATCTTTATAAGCTACTGCAACTGGGCGCACCACTGCTTTATCAACGGAGTCGTTAACCTCAAAAATCTTTCGGTTCATGGGCTCCCATGGGTCTCTGGGATTAGCGTCTATATTCGTTGCACAACCAGTCAATACGAATGCACTCACCAAGAGAACCAATCTTATCAATACATTCAACTTGATTGTGGATGTAGCGCTCATTTCAAATCCCTTCACCGCGATGACCCACCGCTTGGTCCATCAGAGGCTTTGTTGTATAGGAACTGACTTATCAAGTTCTCTAAAACAATGGCCGACTGCGTAGCAGCGACGTTGTCCCCCGCCTCTAAGTTTTTCGCATCCGATCCAGCCTCTATCCCTATGTATTGCTCGCCCAAAAGACCGCTGGTCAAAATTTTGAGCGAACTGTCCTTTGGAAACTGAAAGCGAGAGTCCATTGCCAAGACGACTGAGGCTTGAAAGTGCGAATCGTCAAAATTAATTTCCTTAACACGCCCAACTACAACCCCTGCACTTTTGACAGCAGCCTGTCTCTTCAATCCGCCAATGTTGTCAAATCTAGCAGTCAAGTTGTAAGACGTATGCCAATTAAACGTTAGCAAGTTAGCAGCCTGCAGTGCTAAAAACAAAAATGCCACTGCGCCCAATATAACCAATAAACCAACCCATACATCGCTCTTTGATCGCTGCATGAAGTACCCCTTAAATTACAAACTTAAAATTACAAACTAAACATTAATGCTGTCAACATAAAGTCCAAACCTAAAACCAAAAGCGAGGCAACCACGACCGTTCTGGTGGTTGCACGCGAAACACCCTCAGGTGTAGGCTGCGCCTCGTAGCCCTGGTACAGAGCAACAAACGTTACAGTCACACCAAATATCAGACTCTTTAAAACACCGTTTAAAACGTCTTTAAAAACATCAACTCCGCCTTGCATTTGTCCCCAAAAGGAGCCCGCATCGATACCAATCATTACAACGCCAACTATCCATCCTCCAACGATTCCCATGGCACTGAAAACCGCAGCCAAAATGGGCATAGTGAAAATACCAGCCCAAAAACGAGGCGCCAAAATTCGAGCAATTGGATCAATACCCATCATCTCCATAGCGCTGAGTTGCTCGCCTGCCTTCATGAGACCAATCTCAGCAGTGAGTGATGTACCCGCCCGACCTGCAAACAAAAGAGCGCACACTACAGGACCTAACTCACGAACCAAACTCAAAGCAACTAGTAGCCCAAGTGCAGACTCTGAACCATATTTTTGCAATGTGTAATAGCCCTGAAGACCAAGCACAAACCCAACGAACAATCCAGAAACAGAAATAATGGCGAGTGAGTAATTACCTAAAAAATGCATCTGCTCACTAACCAACCTGAAACGGCGCATATTGGGCTTAAATAAGCGAACCAATTGCACAAAAAGTCTAAAGGCCAGCCCCAAGGACTCTAAAAGGTGCCGAACAAACGCGCCAATATTGCTTAAAAAATGAATCATGCGCTCTCCCCCAAAGAGGAAACCTGGGGCGATTGTGCAGCGCCAGGCAAGCCCAGATCATCTGAGAAAGTAGGCGCGGGATAGTGAAACCTAACCGGACCATCAGGCGCGGCCGTTACAAACTGATGCACAAGCGGGTCCACACTTCTTCTGACTTGATCGGGGGTGCCCTGGGCGACAACTGCACCGTTAGCAAGCACAATAACTTGATCAGCAATTTGGAAAGTTTCATCTAAATCATGTGAGACGATGACACTAGTAAGTCCTATCGCATCATTTAAGCGTCTAATCAACCTTGCTGCGGTACCTAACGATATGGGATCTAGTCCTGCAAAAGGCTCGTCATACATAACGAGTTCAGGATCCAAGGCTATGGCACGGGCCAATGCAACACGTCTTGCCATGCCGCCGGAGATCTCACTAGGCATTAAATTTTTAGCCCCGCGAAGTCCTACTGCATCAAGTTTCATGAGTACAACGTCATTGATCATAGCCTCAGACAATTGAGTGATCTCTCGCAGAGGAAAAGCAACGTTGTCAAAGACACTCAAGTCAGTAAACAATGCGCCGAATTGGAACAGCATGCCCATGCGTCTACGCAAATTCATCAAATCTGGATTGCTGAGTTGGCCAATATCTTGACCATCAAAAATAACGCTACCTGACTGTGCCTTATATTGCCCACCAATCAGTCTTAATATAGTCGTCTTACCTCCCCCAGATGCGCCCATGATGGCCGTCACTTGTCCCTTTGGAATAGACAAGTTAATTCCATCCAAAATCAAACGCTCTGAGTATCCAAAGCGTAGATCCTTGATCTCAATGAGCGGCGGGGGTGGGTCGTAAAAATTTGGGGTCATAAAAAATACCCCTTCAAAACGCTTCTAAAAGCGAGTGTCCTAGGGTTTACAAGTATCCGACATTTTAAGGGGTCAGGTGTCTTTTAAATGTCACAAGAAAAACACCCCTAAAACACCCCTAAAAAATCAGTTAATACCGGTTAACACCAGCCTAACTCCCAAAATTTACAATAAAAGGGCGGCCTTTGCTTTAAGACCGGCCCATTTGCCTTAACGGGGTAGGTCTGTTTTGCCCATCAAATATTCATCCACTGCGCGGGCTGCCTGGCGTCCTTCCCTAATAGCCCAGACTACCAAAGACTGACCACGTCTCATATCCCCTGCAGCAAATACCTTTGGAACATTCGTCATATAAGCCTGTACACCCTCAGTGGATGCTTTGATATTGCCCCTTGGATCCTTATCAACACCAAATGCGTCCAACACGCTAGCAACAGGATTGGTGAAGCCCATCGCCAAAAGGACCATATCAGCAGGATGAGTCTCCTCAGTACCCGGAACTTCAGTTAATTTCCCGTCCCGCATCTCAACATGCACGGTCTTCAGGCCAGTCACCTTGCCCGCTTTACCCATGAATTCTTTAGTTGAAATCGCAAACACACGTTCACACCCCTCCTCATGACTAGAGCTCGTTCTGAGCTTCATTGGCCAATAGGGCCAAACCATGGGTTTGTTTTCACTAACAGGGGGCTCTGGCATCACCTCAAACTGAGTAACGCTCAAAGCGCCGTGACGATTACTTGTCCCTACGCAATCACTCCCCGTATCTCCACCACCAATCACAATGACGTGCTTGCCGTCTGCTCGCAATTGGTCCTTTAGCTTATCGCCAGAATTCACTTTATTTTGTTGAGGCAAAAACTCCATCGCAAAATGAATCCCCTCCAAATCCCGTCCTGGTACTGGAAGATCTCTGGATTGCTCGGAGCCCCCGCTCAGTACGATCGCATCAAACTCTTTCAATAAAGTCTTGGTGTCTACTTTCTCTTTAGACCAGTTGGTCAATTTGACACTTGGATCAATATTCGCAACAAGCACTGAAGTTTTAAACTCCACCCCCTCAAGCTTCATTTGCTCTACGCGTCTATCGATGTGCGTTTTCTCCATCTTAAAGTCTGGGATACCGTATCGAAGTAAGCCGCCTACACGGTCATTTTTCTCAAAAACAGTAACGTCATGTCCCGCACGAGCTAATTGCTGAGCCGCTGCTAATCCAGCTGGTCCAGAACCCACAACAGCTACTTTCTTGCCGCTTTTATGTTTAGGTAACTGCGGTTTGACCCACCCCTCAGTCCAGGCCTTATCAATAATGGCATGTTCTATAGATTTGATACCTACAGCATCATCATTCACATTGAGGGTACATGCAGCCTCGCAAGGTGCGGGACAAATACGCCCAGTAAATTCAGGGAAATTATTGGTTGAGTGAAGTACTTCAATGGCATTTTTCCAGTCTCCATTAAAGACCAAGTCGTTAAAGTCTGGAATGATGTTGTTAACGGGACAACCGTTATTACAAAAGGGAGTTCCGCAGTCCATGCAACGCGCGCTTTGTTTTTTTGCGGCTTCGTTGTCTAGTGTTAATACGAACTCTTTGTAGTTTTTAACGCGCTGCGCAACCGGCAAGTATTCCTCCTCTACGCGCTCAAACTCCATAAAACCAGTAATTTTTCCCATCATTTATCCCCTTCGTTGGGCTCTTTTAGCAGAACCACTGAATTCATACTTATGTTCCTGAGAGTATTCTCAGGAACACTCACTTGTTTTACTTAGCTGCTACGGCCTTCTTTGCCTTGGTGGCTACTGTTGCTGCCGGTGCAGAGGCTGTTGTATCAGCGCCGTGCATCTCACCTAAAGCTCGCTTGTACTCATTGGGGAATACTTTGACAAACTTAGTCAATGCGTTTTGCCAATCATCCAAAAGCTCTCTGGCACGTTTTGATCCAGTCCATTTGTGATGCGACTCAAGCATTTGCTTGAGCTGAGCTTCGTCGGTTTGTCCAAGATGCCACAACCCAGGCGCTTGCGATTTAGTTTGCTCAGCAGTGCTTTGCACTTTATCCAAGCTGACCATTGAGAGATTGCAGCGCTCTTTAAACCCTGCATCCTCATCGTACACATAAGCGATACCACCGCTCATACCCGCCGCAAAGTTACGTCCCGTTTTACCCAGCACCACAACAGTTCCGCCGGTCATGTACTCACATCCGTGATCCCCAGTTCCCTCGACCACAGCTTTAGCGCCTGAGAGTCGAACTGCAAAACGTTCACCTGCAACTCCACTAAAGAATGCTTCACCACTGGTAGCTCCGTATAAAACGGTATTTCCAACAATTGTGTTCTCTATCGGGTTACCTCTAAAGTCAATGCTTGGTCTAACTACGATTCGCCCGCCAGATAACCCTTTACCTGTGTAATCATTTGCGTCTCCGATCAGATATAGCGTAATTCCTTTGGCCAAGAACGCGCCAAAGGATTGTCCGCCTGTACCCTCTAATTGAATGTGCAATGTATCGTCAGGTAACCCCTCTGGTCTGACTTTGGTGAGTGCGCCTGAGAGCATTGCACCAACAGAGCGGTTTACGTTTCTTGCAACCTCTATGAATTGAACCTTCTCCCCGCGCTCTATTGCTGCTTTTGATTTTTCAATCAACCGAATATCCAAGGACTTCTCTAGACCGTGATCTTGCAACTCGGTGTGGAACTTTGCAACCGATGTAGGTACATTAGGCTGAGCAAAAATACGGCTAAAGTCCAACCCTTTTGCTTTCCAATGCTCAATACCTGATCGGGTATCAAGGAGGTCCACACGCCCGATCAAGTCATCAAATTTAGCAATACCTAATTGAGCCATGATTTGTCTGACCTCTTCAGCAATAAAGAAGAAGTAGTTGACTACGTGCTCAGGTTTACCAGAGAATTTTTTACGCAGAACTGGGTCCTGTGTTGCAACTCCGACTGGACAAGTATTTAAGTGACACTTGCGCATCATGATACATCCCTCGACTACGAGCGGCGCAGTTGCAAATCCAAACTCATCAGCACCCATCAACGCTGCAATTGCAACGTCGCGTCCTGTTTTCATTTGACCATCAGCTTGTACACGAATTCGACTACGAAGTCCGTTTAATACCAATGTTTGCTGAGTCTCGGCAAGACCAATCTCCCATGGGCTTCCACAGTGTTTGATAGAGGACCAAGGCGAAGCGCCAGTGCCGCCGTCGTGACCTGCGATAACGACGTGATCGGCCTTGCACTTGGCAACCCCAGCGGCAATCGTTCCAACACCAACTTCGGAGACCAACTTAACACTAATAGAGGCATGCGGCGCAACATTCTTCAAATCATGAATCAATTGCGCCAAGTCTTCAATGGAGTAAATATCATGGTGCGGGGGGGGTGAGATCAAACCAACACCAGGCACTGAATAACGTAGAAATCCAATATATTCAGAAACTTTACCGCCAGGGAGTTGACCGCCTTCACCGGGCTTTGCACCCTGAGCCATCTTGATTTGTATTTGGTCAGCTGAGGACAAATATTCAGCCGTCACGCCAAATCGGCCAGATGCTACTTGTTTAATTTTTGAGCGCAGACTGTCGCCTGCATTCAATGGTAGATCCACCTCGATTTGGGCCTCGCCTACAACGCTTTTTAGTGTATCTCCCGTCTTAATTGGGATCCCTTTAAGCTCATTTCTGTAACGCGCTGGATCTTCTCCGCCTTCACCGGTATTGCTTTTACCTCCAATTCTGTTCATCGCAACTGCAAGTGTTGAGTGCGCCTCAGTAGAGATCGAGCCCAAACTCATCGCGCCTGTTGCGAATCTTTTCACGATTTCTGAAGCGGACTCAACTTTATCAATAGATATAGCTTTGGAGGGATCGATCTTGAATTCAAAGAGACCTCGCAGCGTTAGGTGTCTACGGCTTTGATCGTTAATGATCTGTGCATACTCTTTATAGGTAGACCAGTTGTTAGAGCGTGTGCTGTGTTGGAGCTTTGCAATTGCATCAGGAGTCCACATATGGTCTTCTCCTCTAACCCTCCATGCGTACTCACCGCCCACGTCAAGCATGTTAGCCAAAACGGGATCCTCTCCAAACGCAGAGGTATGCATTTTGATTGCCTCTTCAGCAATCTCAAAGACTCCTATGCCCTGCACACGACTTGCTGTTCCAGTGAAGTATTTCTCAACGGTATCTGTGTTGATACCAATTGCCTCAAAGAGCTGAGAGCCACAATAACTCATATAAGTCGACACGCCCATCTTGGACATGATTTTTGAAATTCCTTTGCCGATTGCTTTAACGTAGTTGTACACAGCCTTTTCGGGAGAAAGATCTGCGGGCAATTTATCATGCAAGCGCTCAATCGTTTGAATGGCTAGGTAGGGATGAATTGCCTCAGCGCCGTAACCAGCCAACACTGCGAAGTGATGAACCTCGCGAGCACTACCTGTCTCGACCACAAGACCCGCAGACGTTCTCAGCCCCTCTTTCACCAAATGCTGATGGATTGCAGATAAAGCCAGCACCGCTGGGATTGCGACCATGGTGCTACTGACGGCCTTATCAGACAAAATTAAAATATTTTTATCACTCTTGATCGCATCGACTGCCTCTGCACAAAGAGAAGCAAGCTTGGCCTCTACGCCGTCACGCCCCCAACTGACTGGGTATGTGATGTCGATTAAAGCACTCTTGAATTTACCCTTAGTTACGGATTCGATATCGCAAAGTTTAGCCATGTCCCTTGCATTCAATATAGGTTGTGAAACCTCTAAACGCATGGGTGGATTGATCTGATTGATATCTAGTAAATTAGGCTTTGGTCCAACAAAGGAAACCAAGGACATTACGATTGCCTCACGAATTGGATCAATCGGTGGGTTCGTTACTTGTGCAAAAAGTTGCTTAAAGTAACTGTAAAGTTGTTTATTTTTATCTGAAAGCACGGCCAATGGACTGTCGTTGCCCATTGATCCAATTCCCTCCTCGCCGTTGATGGCCATTGGTGCCAACAAAAATTTAATATCCTCTTGTGAGTAACCAAATGCCTGTTGGTAGTCCAGCAACTTTGCGTCGCTTAGGTCTTGCTCGGCCACTTGGGCCTGCTTTGTTGTTTCGCCTGAGCCAACATCTTCTACATCGTCTAATTTAATTCTTAGATTTTCGATCCACTGTTTGTAAGGCTTGGTATTCGCTAAAGAGGATTTAATCTCCTCATCGTCAATCATTCTGCCTTGCTCGAGGTCGATCAAAAACATCTTTCCGGGTTGTAGACGCCACTTTCTGACGATTTTGTTCTCGGGCACGGGGAGTACACCAGACTCTGAGGCCATAATGACCAAGTCATCACTAGTGATGCAGTACCTAGATGGGCGAAGTCCATTTCGGTCGAGTGTCGCGCCGATTTGTCTACCGTCCGTAAACACAATAGAGGCGGGACCATCCCATGGTTCCATCATTGCTGCGTGATATTCATAAAACGCTCTTCTGCGTTGATCCATATTTGCGTGCTGTTCCCAGGGCTCTGGGATCATCATCATCATGGCTTGGCTGATTGGGTATCCAGCCATCGTCAAAAGCTCTAAACAGTTATCAAATGTTGCTGTATCTGACTGATCAGCGAAACTAATGGGATAGAGTTTTTTAAGATCCGTACCAAGCACAGGAGAGGCCATTACACCCTCACGTGCTTTCATCCAGTTGTAGTTGCCTTTAACTGTATTGATCTCACCGTTATGAGCGACGTATCTGTAAGGGTGCGCTAGTGGCCACTCTGGAAAGGTGTTGGTTGAGAAACGCTGGTGCACAAGTCCAAGCGCTGATACGCAGCGAGGATCTTGTAGGTCAAGGTAGTAAGTACCGACCTGGTCAGCAAGCAAAAGTCCTTTATAAATTACTGTCCGGCTAGACATACTAACCACGTAGTACTCTTTACCGTGCTTTAAATTCAAACCTTGAATGGCCGCGCTAGCGGTTTTACGAATTACGTATAACTTTCGCTCAAGCGCATCTTGAACGATCACGTCTTGTCCCCTACCAATGAAGACTTGCCTGATGAGTGGCTCTTTTTCTTTAACTGTAGGTGACATCGGCATTTGAGTGTTAACGGGTACATCTCTCCAACCCAGCACCACTTGACCCTCTGCTTTGATGGCACGCTCCAACTCTTGTTGGCAGGCGAGTAGCGATGCATTTTCTTTAGGCAAGAACACCATGCCTACACCGTATTCACCAACGGGGGGGAGGACAACTCCTTTAAGAGCCATTTCTTCGCGGTAAAGTGCGTCTGGCATTTGAATCAAAATACCTGCACCGTCTCCCATCAACTTGTCGGCACCTACTGCACCACGGTGATCCAAGTTTTCTAAGATTTTTAACGCTTGTTTAACAATGGAGTGACTCTTATCGCCTTTAATGTGGGCCACAAATCCAACCCCACAACTATCGTGCTCTTGTGATTTGTCATACAAACCGTTTGTAAACGATGAAGGGTTCGTTTGATTTTCAACTTGTGTTTGCGCAGTAGAGTTCATAGCTTTGGTGTTCGCCTGGTCCATGGCGTTTCCTGAAAGTTTTATAGGGAAAACGAGTGTAATTGAGTCTTACTAAATTGCAAGAGATTTAATTGGGGTCAGAAACCAATTTAATAATCAGACGTTCTGGCTTTCAATTAATTAGGGACAGATTAAAATAGTAATAAAGAACTAAACCAATAGAAACAGTTAAATTTAGCTGATTCGTGCGCCACCGGTTGGTGCAACAGCGGGCTTTGCAGGTCGACCAGGTTTAGCTTTCGCTACTCTTCGGTGCGCGAGGCGCTGGATATGCTCAATAAAGGTGTGATTCCCCAGTATCCATCCGCCCCTGAGAGATTGCTCAATGTGTTGAATCTCTGCAACTGAAATGCCGCGAACAACCAATTGGGCATACTGTTCTTCGCGGGCAAACGGCGTATTGCCTAAATTCCAGATATCGGCGTGTGCAGTAACTAGGGCGTCATTTCGCAGTCCTATGTAGTGCAGGTGACTGCTCCACTCATAGTCTCTTGGAGCGTGTAACGTACCACCGGCCTTACCCGAAGCCTCGCTATGCGCGTTCAAAGGGTCCTCAAGTAACTCAGAGGACCGAACGGGCAAGTAATCCATGTAGATTAAACATTTTTTTAACCACTCACCCGATTCAACAATACTTGATTTGTAGCGCCCTGCCCACAACGTCCCTGTCCTGTCATAGCGGTTGTTAAAGTAGCGAACATAAGTTCGCCCCAAACTCTGCATCATTTTGGAGAGACTCTCCGACGTTTTAGGTGTCAGCATTAAATGAACCTGTGAGGTAAGCAAACTGTATGCGTGTACCAAAACATCCTCTCGCACCGCTTGTTCGTAGATGATATTGAACATGCGCTCAAAATCTGCACGATCTTGGAAAAGATGCGCGCCAGCGTTACCCCCAAGAACCACATAGTGTGCTTGGGATGGAATGATCAAACGAGGCAGTCTAGCCAAGGTTACGACCTTTTTTGAATGAATGTACTCATTGATAAATTTTTGCAAATCGAGTCCGAGCTGCACTCTCAAGCCCAAACTCAATCACCAAAGCTTTGAGGCGCTCTGCAGCGCTCCTTTTCTTTTGTCCTGAGTAACGAGCCAGAATAATCTCATTTTTCATACTGTGCTCCCAACCAACCAATTCCGTAACTGTCAAACTGTACCCCTGAGACTCTAGATACAAGCAGCGAAGTACATTCGTAATTTGACTTCCAAACTCCCGCGTGTGCAAAGGGTGTCTCCATAACTCAGCAAGCGCAGTGCGCGATAGTGAAAGCGCTTTTGAGTTCCTAAGAACACCCGCCATCTCCGCTTGACAACACGGCACCAAAGCCATAAAGGCAGCGCTCTTTTCTAGACCGAACGCAATCGCATCATCCGTTGCACTGTCGCATGCATGCAGCGCAGTGACGATATCAACGTGCTCTGGCAAAGCCTCTTTAAAGGTAGCTTGCTGAACGCTCATATTCAGAAACGTCATCTGCGCAAACTCTAACCTTTGGGCTAATGCTTTAGAGGCGTCTACCAAATCCGCGCGCGTCTCAATTCCGTAAACATGCGCGTGCAATGAGCCTAGCTTCTTATCCAATTTATTCTTAATGAGTAAATCATAGAGAATAAAACCCAAATAAGATTTACCTGCACCGTGATCAGCAATGGTAAGTGCGGATGTAACTCCCAAAGCGCTATCTGATTGCTTGCGCTGCACAATCTCGCTCATCCCTGCCTCAATAAATTGAGTTAAGTGATAAACCTGTTTGAGCTTTCTTCTGGAGTCCTGATTCATTCGACCGTCCCGGGTCAAAATATGCAACTCCTTCAAAAGTTCAAGCGACTGACCCTCTCGCAGATTGAGCTCTTCTTGAATGGTTTTCGTCTCGCTGCGCCCCCCACCTGCAGAACGAGAATCTTTTTGATTTTTTAGTTTTGACATTTATTTCCAGTAATCGCCTCTCAGCTGTCATCGTCGCCTTCGTAGATTGCACTGAGCTTATTCCAGCCAAGCTCTCTAAGAACTCTTTGATTTCGCTCAACAATAGAGTCCGCATCCAGACTGGAGCCCCGCGCACGCTCGACACTATCCTCCCTCAAAAGATGCAATGTCGGATATGGAGAGCGATTGGTTGCATTGACCACATCGTCGGCCTGCGTACCCGCGAATACGTACTGAGGATGAAAGTCCGCCAGCTGCAGTATCCCCTTTAAACGAAGCGCCTTGAGTCTTTTACGACATGCCTCCACAAGAAAGTGAAAGTCCAAAAAATCCCCTTGAACACAAGGCAAGATAAAGAGCGTTGTCTCAATGTCTAATGGATCAGCTGCGTTTAAAAGCGTAAGTTCCGCATCTAAAACGTCAACAATGTCGCCTTGCTCCGTAGCCTCGCAAACCTCATAGCGTATCAGTCCCTTGCTCACCATTGGCTTGGCAAACGGACACAGTTGTAAGCCAACCACCACTCGCTCGACCCATAGTTTAGTTTGACTAACTATTCTCTCAACATCTTGCGTATTCAATTTCGACTTTCATCTGGCATTGGAACTAAATAGAGTTTGCGCAGTATCACGCATAAGCGTGCTCTCCAGGAGAGGGGCTGGCGGCACATAGTCTCACGTACTCCGCACTTGCAAATCGATCCGTCATTCCCGCAATATAGTCAGACACGGCTCGGTTGAGATTCGTCCTAGACTGATAAAAAGTAGGCATCTCTTTCGGATCATTGATGTAAGCGTTAAATAGATCCGTTACGACACCCTTTGCCCAATTTGTTGTCTCAACCACTTGGGGATGACGATATAGATTTTGGAACAAAAACCGTTTTAGCTGCGTTGACTGCTCGCGCATAGATTCACTAAAACACACCAGTGGAGGAGCGCAGCGAACGTCGTCCAAGGTTTTAATGTCGTACTTAGCAAGCGCTTTTCCAGTTGACTCAATGATGTCATACACCTGCGCACTCAACATGCGACGAATCGTCTCGTAAGCGGTCTTGCGTGCAGATAGCCCAGAAAACTCTTTCATAACTTGGACTCTAAAACTCTCAAACAAAGGGACTTCAGCAAGCTTTTCTAAATCGATCAGTCCTGAACGCACTCCATCATCAATATCATGAGCGTTATAGGCCACCTCATCTGCCAAGTTACACAACTGAGCTTCAAGACTGGGTTGTTTGCGCTCCAAGAACCGGGAACCAACACTCACTTTTTTAACTAAACCACCGGACCCTTCACTGCACTCACTATCTACCAAGTACTGAGCGTTCTTGGCAGAGCAGTGTTTCAAAATGCCCTCTCGAGTCTCAAAGCTTAAATTGAGCCCCTCAAACTGAGGGTACCTCGATTCAAGTGAGTCCACCACTCTAAGACTTTGAAAGTTATGCTCAAATCCGCCGTGCTCTTGCATGCATGCGTTTAGTGCGTCCTGCCCTGCATGACCAAATGGTGTGTGTCCCAAATCATGAGCCAACGCAATGGCCTCTACCAAATCCTCGTTGAGCCCTAGCACTCTCGCAACCGAGCGCGCGAGTTGCGCTACCTCCAAAGAATGCGTCATCCGAGTTCTAAACAAATCTCCTTCGTGGTTTAAGAAAACCTGCGTTTTGTAAACCAACCGTCTAAAGGAAGTTGAATGAACGATTCGGTCTCGATCGCGTTGAAATGCGTTGCGTGTTGGCGCTGCAGGCTCGGCATAGCGACGACCAAGGGAATGCGCGGGGTCACATGAAAAGGGCGCCTGCGATTGCAGAGTATGCACACTCACAAACAGCACTGCTCAATAACGCGGCCGACAACGTTGTCCTCAGCGCCTTTGAGCACAGCATGACCAGGCTGATCAATGAGGACGAACCGTATTTGTCCGTTTTGAGCTTTTTTATCAACCCGCATATGCTCTAAATAAACATCTGCACCAAGCTTAGGTCCTACGACAGGTAAACCCGCACGCGATATTAATGTCGTTAAACGCTCTACAAAACTGTGTTCTACCAAACCTAGTTGTTGAGAAAGGTGAGCTGCCATGACCATACCGCAACCCACCGCCTCACCGTGCAACCACACTCCAAAACCAAGGCCAGCTTCTATGGCGTGACCAAAGGTATGCCCAAAATTGAGTATGGCACGCACACCTGCCTCGCGCTCGTCTGCGCCAACCACGCCGGCCTTAATTTCACAGCTCCTTTTGACAGCATATGCCAAAGCTTTTGGATCCTTGGCCATCAAAGCATCTAAATGTTCTTCAATCCAACCCATAAATGACATATCCGCAATCGGGCCGTATTTAATGATTTCTGCAAGACCTGCACTCAACTCCCGCTTAGGAAGGGTTTGAAGCGTATTCAAATCGCAGATCACTAATTCGGGCTGATAAAAGGCACCAATCATGTTCTTACCCAAAGGGTGATTGATCGCCGTCTTCCCACCAACGGAGGAATCTACTTGGGCGAGCAGTGTTGTCGCAACCTGAACAAATGGGACACCTCGCATATAGCACGCAGCCGCAAATCCGGTCATGTCTCCGATCACACCACCACCAAGCGCGAAAAGGGTCGTTTTACGGTCAGCCCCGTCGCCCAAGAGCTGATCGAAAATTAAATTTAGCGTTTCAAATGTTTTGTGCTCCTCCCCGTCAGGAAGGCTTAGAACCTCAACCCTCTCAAACATGGGCTGCAGGGCTGACTTAAGTTGTTGAGCAAACAAAGGCGCTATCGTCACATTAGTCACAACCAAAGCGTAAGCCGCTTTTTGTAGGCCCTGCCAAGTCAGCGGGTTAGCTATTAAATTTTCTCCAATATAAATGGGGTAACTCCTGTCCCCAAGCGAAATAGGCACAACCGTAGCATTTAATGCCGGGGCAACTTTCAAATTAACAGATGTATTCATCTTGCAGGGCCCAAGGTTTGTTGGCTATTCAGACTAACCGGGCTATTTTCAACGCCCGCATAGTGATCTTGTTCGAGTTGTGCAATGATGTTGTGGACCATATTGGATATTTTTGGCCGCCCTGTTTCAACCACGTGGTGCGCTGTCTCACGGTAAAGAGGATCGCGTATTTGAAAAATGTCCCGCAGTCTGGCCAGTGGATCTGCGACTTGCAAAAGAGGCCTATTTTGATCGTGTTTTAAGCGTCTAAAAACTTCCTCTGGTGTGGCTCGCAAGTAAAAAACCTTGGCACGGGAATGTAGCGCCTCACGGTTGACTTGCCTGACAACTGTTCCCCCACCAGTTGAGATCACGCCGTAATCTCCCTGCAATAATTTTTGTATGACTTGGGACTCAATGTCTCTAAAACGATCTTCCCCCTCGACCTCGAAAAACTCTCGTATCGAACAGCCTAAACGCTCCTCAATAGCATGATCCGAATCGATAAAGTTTAAGTTTAGTCGACGAGCAAGTTGTCTACCAACGGTAGACTTTCCACTTCCCGGGAGACCCACTAATGCCAACACAGTCTGTCTCTTTCAGTTAAAACTCAGCCCGAAGTTAAACCCGGGAGAAGCATAGATTCTTATTTTTATCCCCCCGCTTATCCGCATCTATTGATCCAATTGTTAACAACCGAGCTCAACGGGCACGCCCTCACCAAGGGAGGGGGGTGTCGAATCTTGTATTTTAATTGGGTTCGGCCCCAGGAGTGCGCAAGGAGAACACTTAAGCAGGGAGGATACCTATTCTTTTGCTCGAATTACACACAAAATCAAAGAATTGAGTGCTGGGGATACATACGCTGGAGTTAAACTAGGGTGAGAATCAATTAAACCGAAAAAACCTCTATTAAACACAATAGCTCGGCGTAACCTTTCCCCCCATAAGAAGTAAGCGTTCTTCACATGCCTTTGTTTTCATTTAAATCAAAAAAATCCGACTCTGAACCCAAACAAGAACCGGTTGCTGCGCGTACTCCCGAGTCTACTTTGGGACAACTGTTGCTCAGCTTCTTTAGCTGGGCCATTGGTCTTGGAGTTGCGGGTGCGTTAGCTCTCGCTATGTTGGTCGGCATCTCCTTGGCAATTGCATACCCACAGCTTCCTGATATCTCAGATCTTGCAGATTACAGGCCCAAACTCTCAATGCGCGTTTACTCCGTAGAGGGCAAATTAATTGGTGAGTTTGGCGAAGAGCGCAGAACTCTAACTGCATTCAAAGATATCCCCCAAGTTATGAAAGACGCAGTCCTCTCGATTGAGGATGCGCGCTTTTATCAACACGGTGGTGTTGACTATGTAGGCCTATTACGAGCAAGCATTGCCAACCTTGGACATGCAAAGAGCCAAGGCGCATCGACCATCACTATGCAGGTCGCCAGAAACGTCTATCTTTCATCTGAGAAAACATTTACTCGTAAGATTTACGAAATACTCTTGACCCTAAAACTTGAACACATGTTGACCAAGGATCAGATCTTTGAGATCTATCTCAACCAAATCTTTTTAGGCAACAGGGCTTACGGTTTTGCCGCTGCCTCACAGGCCTACTTTGGCAAACCTATTCAGCAAATCTCCATTGCAGAGGCAGCGATGCTCGCCGGCCTGCCCAAAGCACCTTCCGCCTATAACCCTATCAACAATCCCAAGCGTGCCCGAACCCGTCAACAATACATCATTGAGAGGATGCTAGAAAACGGCTTCATCACAAAGGAGCAAGCACAAACCGCAAAAGAAGAAGAGCTTCATATCCGCACCGCTCAAGTGGTCTCCCAAACTCACGCGGAATATGTAGCTGAAATGGTTCGACAACTGATGTTCGCTCAGTACGGAACTGACATCTACACACGCGGTCTAAATGTGTACACCACCATCAAAGCTGATGACCAAGAGGTGGCCTACCAAGCCCTTAGACGTGGGATCATGGACTATGAGCTTCGTCAGGTCTACCGCGGCCCTGAGCGTTTCATAACTCTGCCCTCGGATCCATCAGAGCTAGCCGACGCAATAGATGATGCACTTGTTGACCAAGGTGACAAGGGTGATCTGCTCTCTGCCGTTGTTTTGGATGCCACACCCAAAATGGTCAAAGCTATGCGACTCAATAGTGAGTTGATCGAAATCACAGGCGACGGACTAAAACCGATTCAATCGGGTCTGAGCGAGAAAGCGCCGCCAAACATCAAACTGCGTCCAGGTGCATTGATTCGAATCGTTAAAGACCCAACTAAAAACACTTGGTCCGTTACCCAACTACCCGAGGTAGAGGGTGCCTTTGTAGCCATAGACCCAAGAGACGGGGCTATCAGATCACTCGTTGGCGGTTTTGATTTTGATAAAAACAAATTCAACCACGTCACACAAGCTTGGCGCCAACCTGGCTCTGGATTTAAGCCCTTCATCTATTCGGCCGCTCTTGAAAAGGGATTCACCCCAACCACAATCATCAATGATGGCCCACTGTTTTTTAGTGCAGGGGAGACAGGTGGGCAAGCCTGGGAGCCAAAAAATTATGAAGGCACATTTGAGGGGCCCCTCCCTTTAAAAACTGGATTAGCTAAATCCAAGAATATGATCTCTATTCGAATACTCCACTCAATTGGTACCGAATACGCACAAAAATGGATTACACGCTTTGGCTTCGAAGCCGAGAAGCATCCTCCTTATCTGACTATGGCTTTAGGCGCGGGCTCAGTCACCCCTCTTCAACTGGCCGTTGGCTACTCTGTATTTGCAAACGGTGGATACTTGATGAACCCTTACCTCATCACCAAGGTGGTTGATCCACTTGGCAAGGTACTCACCGAATACACACCTGCAGAACAAGAGGATTCTGCTCGGGTGATCGATCAACGCAACGCGTTTTTAATGTCTACTTTGCTGCAAGAGGTGGCAAGAGTAGGTACTGCTGCGCGGGCACAAGCCGTTCTTAAACGTCCAGACATCTACGGTAAGACGGGAACTACAAATGATTCTTTAGATGCCTGGTTCTCTGGCTATCAGCCCACACTCGCCGCAATCACTTGGATTGGCTACGACACTCCTCGCAAACTAGGGGATCATGAAACGGGTGGCGGACTAAGTCTGCCCGTTTGGATTCGCTACATGCAACAAGCACTTAAAAACGTGCCCATTACTGAGATCGCACCACCCCCTACGGGTGTGGTGAGAGAAGGGGCAGATTGGTACTTCAGTGAGTTCGCCCGAGGAAATGGCGTTACTAGTCTTGGACTAGAGGGTAGCGCTTCAAGTGAGTCAAATGCGGCGAGCGAAGAGCGTAAAAAGATTCTAGATATCTTTAAGAATTAAATAACCTCGAGTCCAAACTAAGCTCTGCGTTGAAGCCCTAGAAACTCCTCCTAGTTACTTAGCCGAGGGTGCTTTTGAATAAAAGCGGCAAACCCGCTTGTGCGCAGGCATCTTTACTCAATTGCCCCCAAAATTCGCCTTGTCCCTTGGTGTCCATCCAACTCTCGCCATTGAATCGGTAGTGATACCCACCCGAGCGCGCCGCCAACCAAACCTCTTGAAGAGGTTTTTGTAAGTTGACAATGATTTGACTCTTGTTGGCAAAAGTCAACGTGATCATAGAGCCGACTCTTTGGTTATCGATATCAGCGTCAGACTGATCATTGATCAGGTCACAGTTTTGTTCCAAAGCCTTTAGCAACGCTTCGGCATGCTCTAAAAATTCAAAATCAGTCATAAATCAGTTTGTCCGGAAATAAAGTCATTGAAGGCGCTGCTACGGCTAGAGTCAGTACAATTTACCGTTTAGAGTGTCTGATTCTAAGCAACAGCAATTACCATAGCCCTTGAAAGGGGTAAATCTTCATGCCTGTGTGTGTAAATTGATAAACAGATCAAAACAGTTTGTGCTTCACCCCGCTTTAGCTCAATTAAAGTTGTCGTTCTTGCTTTCTATAGTGTTTGCATGTGCAAGTGGGTGTGGTCAGCGTTCAAATCTCACACTTCCAAGCGAGGAGGAGGCTAGGAACAGAGCCTCATTGCCGCAAATCTTATTACCTCAATCCGCAAAACCGCAACCAAGCTCCCCCGCTCAAGAGCAGACTAGAGACACCAAATAGAATTTTGAGCGTTTGAAAAAAATACAGCCAACATAACTCTTTAATTAACAATATTCTCCTTTAATCATCCAGTATGTCCGACCATAACCTCCCCGGCGCTCCCTACATTGGGTATCAAAATCAAAATCTCATGATGGAGAACGTAGCTTTAGAGAGTCTTTTAGCCGAGCACGGAACCCCTCTTTTTGCTTATTCAAAAGCAGCTATGTTAGGTGCACTCGAAGAATATAAGCGAGCCTTTAAATCTCGAAAAGCACGAATTCATTACGCAATGAAAGCCAATTCCTCGCTTGGGGTATTGCGCGTGTTTGCGCAAAATGGTTGCGGCTTTGATATCGTCTCTGGAGGAGAGCTTGCCAAAGTATTAGCTGCGGGTGGCAAGGCAGAGCACGTCATTTTCTCGGGCGTTGGAAAAACGCGCGCTGAAATTCGTGCAGCCCTAAACGCTGGCATTTGCTGCTTTAACGTAGAGAGCGAATCAGAGCTAGACGTAATCAATGAAGTGGCTCTAAGCGCAAATACAGTTGCCCCGATCAGTCTTAGAGTGAATCCCAATGTTGACGCTAAAACGCACCCTTATATATCAACTGGACTTAAAGACAATAAATTCGGAATTGCGCACGATCACGCACTCCAAACCTATATTCGAGCCTCAAAACTAAAGGGCTTGAAAATTAAAGGTATCGACTGTCATATTGGCTCCCAAATTACAGAGATCTCCCCCTACGAAGACGCTGTCTCGCTTGTGCTTGATCTTGTTGACTCCATAGAGGCCAATGGCATTCACATTGAACATTTAGATTTTGGGGGTGGACTAGGAATTGATTATGCGGGCGAAACCCCTCCCAAGGCAGATGCGCTGTGGGAGAGACTTTTTGCTTTAATCGACAAACGAGGTTATTCAGATCGCTTTATTTTTGTAGAACCTGGGCGCTCACTCATTGGCAATGCAGGTGTATGTCTAACCCGTATTGAATACCTTAAAACGGGTGAGCATAAAAATTTCTGCATTGTTGACGCTGCAATGAACGATGTCCCAAGGCCCGCGATGTATGAAGCTTTTCACTGCATCGTTCCCCTCACCCGCAGCGGGCCCTCGCCTGCAGTAAAGCCGGTACTGTACGATGTTGTTGGTCCAGTCTGTGAGAGCGGAGATTGGTTGGGGCGGGACCGCGAGTTAAGTGTGAGTGTGGGTGACGGTCTTGCAATCCTATCAGCGGGTGCTTATTGCATGAGTATGTCAAGCAATTACAACTCAAGGGGCCGGGCGGCGGAGGTGCTGATCGATCAATCTCATGTGCAGTTAATTAGAAAACGTGAAACAGATGCAGATCTAATGCGACAAGAAATGTAGATGACAAATTTAATGCTGACCGATTAAGCATGAGTCGAATAAAACTTTGCTTTAAAGGCGGCTAGTATCCGCCAAAATAATAAAAATCCTAAAATACTTCCGTAAACAATGACTTCATTAAAGTTGTGTTTAGCTGACTTCATCCAGTAAAAATGCACTACAGCTAATACGGCTACTGCGTAAACGAGTTGATGCAACCTCCTCCACCTCGCAACGCCCATCCACTTGATAGCAGCGTTGGTTGACGTTAGGGCAAGCATGCTCAAGAACACCCACCCCAAAAAACCAACCCATATAAACGGTCGCTTTAAAATATCTTTTGTAATGTCCTCCAAATCAAATCCCATATCAAAACCCGCGTAGCACAACAGGTGAAGCGTGACATAAGCAAATACGGATACACCAATCATTCTGCGAAACCGGATTAATGCGGGAGAGTGTGTTAATACTTTAAGCGGTGTGACCAATAAGACAATACATAAAAAACGGATACTCCAATCACCGGTTGCTCTGATCAAAGCTTCTGCGGGATTGGGACCTAAATTATCATTGATTACTTTGTAAAGTAATAGAGCAAAGGGGATAAGGCAAAGCAGCAAAAGGGTTTTCTTGGCGTGCCTATGCAACAACCAGGCTCTCATCGCTTTTGGGTCCAATCTAAAAATTCTTCTGCAGGTCCATCCCTGCGTAAAGTTGTCCCACCTGAGGCTCGTAGCCATTGAACATGAGCGTTTTGCGCTTCTTTGCAAAAAGACCATCCTCTCCGATTCGACGCTCAGTTGCCTGACTCCAGCGGGGGTGATCAACGTTTGGGTTGACGTTGGAGTAAAAACCGTACTCATTGGCAGCCGCTTTATTCCAAGCAGTTGCAGGCATTTTCTCTACAAATCGGATCTTCACAATACTCTTAGCGCTCTTGAATCCATACTTCCAAGGCACTACCAGTCTCACTGGTGCACCACTTTGATTCGGTAACACCTCACCATACATCCCAAACGTTAAAAGGGTTAAGGGGTGCATGGCCTCATCTAATCGTAGGCCTTCTGTGTAGGGCCAATCTAAAATTCCAGAGCCAACAAAGGGCATAGTCTTCGGGTCCGCCAAGCTTACAAACTCTACATACTTTGCATTACCAAGAGGCTCAACCTTATTAATCAGCTCAGACATTGAGTAGCCTACCCAAGGTATCACCATAGACCACCCCTCAACGCAGCGCATTCTGTAGATGCGCTCTTCCATCGGGTGCACTTTTAACAAATCTTCAAGTGTGATTTTCATAGGCTTTTTAACAAGCCCTTCAACTTGAACACTCCAAGGAGTGGTCTTAAGGGTATGGGCATTCTTAACAGGATCCCCTTTGTCCGTTCCGAATTCATAATAATTGTTGTAGGAGGAGGCATCAGCCTGAGAGGTAGCCTTCTCTACAACATATGCACCAGCAACATTAGAATGCGCGCCAATCAGGGGGAGCGCTTTAGGGGCGTTGGAAGTTACAGGGGTTGACTGCGCAAACGCAGTGTTTGAGCCCATTGCACTAAGCGACAAACCCGCGCCTGTCAGACCTTTTAGGAGCACCCTTCTGCTCTCAAACATAGCGCGAGGCGTAATCTCTTTGGCGAGTGCATCTTGCTCATGCAGTTGCGATGATTTAATCCACATAGCAATTCCTTTCAATCTTGTTGGGCACAACATGAACTAACTAATTCATATTAAAACACAGTCTACCGAAAACCAGCGCTCTCGGGTTATGAAACCAAAGAATCCAACTTTGCTTAGCAACTATTATTGCTCGAAGAGTTAGATAACGAACTTGCAGAAAAAAACCGCTCGGTTTAAGGAGCGGCTTCTTCTTAGTAGTTAGCTAATAGGCTTGATCAATGCAGTCCAGCAATATAGTCAGATACTGCTTGAATTTCTTTGTCATTTAATTTTGCAGCAATCATCGTCATTTGAGTGCTGTTATTGCGTACGCCGCCCCTAAAAGCGGTGAGTTGAGCAGTTGTGTAGTCTTGGTGTTGTCCGCTAAGGCGAGGGTACTGCGAAGGAATACCAGCGCCTGTTGGACTGTGACAGCCAGCACATGCTGCAATTTGTCGATCAGCGATACCGCCCTTGTAGATCCGCTCACCTAGAGCCACAAGTTCTTTGTCTTTGGCAAATCCGTTCTTAGGTGCTTGCGTAGTTAACCAAGCAGCCACATTTCTCATGTCATCTTCAGATAGCGTTGCAGCCATTCCGGACATGACTGCATTTGCACGTTTACCTGATTTGAATTCTTGTAATTGCTTAACCAAGTACTCAGGATGTTGGTGAGCAAGCTTAGGGTTGGTTGTAATGGCGGAATTACCGTCCGCGCCGTGACACGCAGCGCAAGCAGTAAAGCTAGCTTGACCTTTTGCCAGATCAGGCTTAGCAGGTACGCCGGCCTTGGCTTCTTCGCCCGCAAATGCGTGATTAAGTGTAGATAGACTAACTACACCAACAAATAATAAGGATGCAAAATGCTTCATGATGTTCTAATTCTGAGTCAGGGGTTACCCCAAACTTTAGATTCTACAATGTACGGTGCCCTGACTTTAGGTTGTGAGGGTTAAATACCCCACAAAATTATGCCCTCCACCCCAAACAAAAAGCCCAGTCAGTCCCAATCGAGGTCTTTGCCTGCAGCGCAGAAAAGGCCTGTCGTGGATGACTCCGCAGAGGCAAAGGAGGCTATGGGGTGGTTTCATACGGCGCGTTTTTTGACAACTGCCGCTCAAATGCACCATCTCCCAGCCTATGATTTGCCAGAAATTGCTTTTGTAGGTAGGTCCAACGCGGGCAAATCGACCTGCATAAATGTACTTACTCAGCAAAAGAAGTTGGCTTATGCCTCCAAAACACCTGGGCGTACACAACACATCAATCTATTCGCGCTCGGTCGACAAGGACAATCTGACGCAGTTTTGGCTGATCTTCCAGGCTACGGATACGCGGCCGTGCCAAAAAGCGACAAAATTCGCTGGCAACAAGTCATGGCCAATTATTTAATCACAAGGCCTCATCTGATTGGTGTTGTCCTTCTTTGTGACCCAAGACACGGTCTGACTGAACTAGACGACATACTTTTAGATATTCTTCGTCCTCGGGTTGAAGAAGGTCTTAAATTTTTAGTACTTCTAACCAAAGCCGATAAGCTTAATAAAACGGAGGCCGCAAAAGCCTTATCAATTGCCAAGCTCCAGTCCTCGGGGGGGACTGTAAGGCTGTTTTCAGCTCTCAAAAAACAAGGCGTCGCAGAGGCCAGTCAAATCATTTGGGATTGGGTTCATGCTGAAAGGGGGGCTAGCGCTGTTTCAGCAACTGCGTCAGCGGAAACTGCAGAAATTTTGAAGACTGAACAACAAAATGATACCCAAAGCTCGCCCGAAGACGGTGACCTAAACATTTAAAGAATGCAGTTATGTTCTCAATCAGTAAAGTGAAGGCTCGCCAGGCGGACGCGTCTTAAATCGTCTGTGTACCCAGTAATACTGCGCTGGCATCTGTTTAATTAAGCTTTGTAGTTCTAAGTTCATACGCTTTGTATCTGCCTGTACATCATCGCTTGGAAAGCTCCCCCATAAACTACTTACGCTTACCTCGTAGCCGCTGGGTGTAAGTTGGGTTACAACACTCAAAACCTTTGCTTTACTGACCTTAGCAAAACGAGATAGTGAGGTCACTGTTGCAGCGTTTTGTCCGTAAAAAGGAACGAACACAGTGTCTTGAGGGCCAAAGTCCATGTCTGGCAATAGGTATAAAACGGACCCCGATTTCAAAGATCGCACGATCTCAGAGACACCCTGAACTTTCCTAAACAAACTCACCTGTCCAAAACGCATGCGCCCCGCATAAACCCATTCATCCATCTCAAGCGAAGACTGTTGTGTAAAAATAGTGGTGAGAGCTCGAGAACTATCCAACCCCAAAGCGGTCCAACCCGCATCAAGCCCTACAAAGTGAGGCGCAAAAATTACCAACGGATCCATGGCATTTTCGTGCGATGTGTCTTGGAGTAACGCCATGGATTGCGCATCACCTTTTAATTTGATGCGTGCCCTTATCTGTTCCTCGCTACCGTGCCATAACCAACTGCGGTCTAAAAGAGCTTGTACAACATATTTAAAGTGGTCCCGGCCCAACTGCTCTCTCGAATCGGAGTCGAGTTCGGGGAAGCACAACATCAGGTTTGTTTTCACTACATGTTTACGTCTTTTTGCAAAAGTCCATAAAAGTATTCCGAGCCCAGCGCCTAATGCACGCAAAAGCGGCAACGGTAAAAACCGCAAAGTCGCCATCACACCAAGGAGTACCTTACGCATCTTTGGATCCAAGTTGTTCATCCTTAGAGTGATTAGGCAAGTCTCTGGGTTGCTTATCCCTGTTGTAGCCCCACAGATATTCATCAGGCGCCTCTAGTACAGCGGCTTCAATCGCGCGGTTCATAATCTGCGCAGCTTCTTCCAAGGACAGGGATTTATCTCCAATGCCTAAATCACTTAGGTCCTTAAAGTTCAGCTTATAACGAGCGCCGGGCAAGCGTTTGCACCAACCCAAAACTATAAGGGCATTGGTTTGTTGAGCTAATTTGGGCAATAAAGTCATTGTATAAACGGGACGCCCAAAATATGGGGCCCACACCCCAAAGCCTTTTGGGGGCACTTGGTCTGGAAGTATTGCCGTATATCCACCAGACTTTAAATGGCGCAGGAGTGCCCTTACGCCAGTCAAATTAGTTGGCACAAAGCTCAAATATTCACCATTTCTAAAATGTACTAATAGACGCTCCACCCAGGCCTTGCGAGCTGGCCTGTAAAGGGCGACTAAGTTGCCGTACTTAGGTCCAAATGTTTCCCCCAAAAGCTGGGCACCTAACTCCCAACAACCCAAATGGGGAGCGAGAACAATCACGCCACGTTTGTTAGCCAATGCTTGCTCAATAAAACTTGCATCTCCAACTTCGGCGTAATCTAGTGCTCGCTTGTTTGCGCTTCTTGACCACAGCCATGGGATCTCCCCAAGCATTTTGCCCGCTGCCGATACTGCGCCCTTGGTTTGCTCCCAGTTGAGTCCTGCCGCTTTTATGTTGGTTAAAAATTGATTCCTGTAGCTAGGCGAGCTCATCCAAACTATCCAGCCCAAAAGCACACCGACACCTTGCATCCAGCGCAGAGGCACGAAAGATAGGAGCTTAAAAATACGAATCATACTGAGGTAAAGTTTAGATTATCAGATTTGGATACAATATAGATTGTCGCTGAGTTAATGAAGCAACTTGCAGGGCGACACATACAGGGAAACCTGTGTATGGGGATTTGAGTTAAATCAGGCCCCATTTCTGCTAAAGCGTTCGCCAAAGCTCATTTTGAATTGGCAACGCCCAGCACAATTCAACTTTATGGAGCTTTTTTTTCATGTCTAAAGACTATTTATTTACCTCTGAATCAGTTTCTGAGGGCCACCCCGACAAAGTAGCCGACCAGATATCGGACGCTATTCTTGACGCCATCTTCAAACAAGACCCACGCTCACGCGTTGCAGCTGAGACGCTGACCAACACGGGCTTGGTTGTCCTGGCAGGTGAGATTACGACAAACGCACACGTGGATTACATTCAAGTTGCACGCGACACAATCAAACGTATCGGCTACGACAACACTGAATACGGAATTGACTATAAGGGCTGCGCGGTGATGGTTTGTTATGACAAACAGTCCAACGATATCGCTCAAGGCGTTGACCACGCATCAGACGACCATTTAAACACGGGTGCAGGCGATCAGGGCCTGATGTTTGGCTACGCATGTAGTGAAACACCGGTTCTCATGCCTGCCCCAATTTACTACGCCCACCGTTTAGTAGAGCGTCAAGCTGAGCTCAGACGCGACGGCAGACTGCCCTTCCTTCGCCCCGATGCAAAGAGCCAAGTTACGATGCGCTACGTCGACGGTAAGCCTCACAGCATTGATACAGTTGTTTTATCTAGCCAACACAGCCCTGAGCAAAGTGATGGTACGAAGATGAAGCAAAGTTTTGTGGATGCGGTTATCGAGGAAATCATCAAGCCAGTGCTTCCAAAAGAGTGGTTAAAAGATACTAAGTATTTGGTTAATCCAACGGGCCGCTTCGTAGTCGGCGGTCCACAAGGGGACTGTGGCTTGACGGGACGGAAGATCATCGTTGACACTTACGGCGGCGCTTGCCCACACGGCGGAGGTGCTTTCTCTGGAAAGGATCCCACTAAAGTTGACCGTTCAGCTGCCTACGCGGCTCGCTACGTTGCTAAAAACATCGTTGCTGCAGGCCTTGCAACGCAGTGTCAGATCCAAGTAGCTTATGCCATTGGAGTTGCAAAGCCAATGAACATAACGGTAAATACACACGGAACTGGCGTTATCTCTGACGAGAAAATTGCAGCCTTAGTGAATGAGCATTTTGATCTACGCCCTAAAGGAATCATCCAAATGCTCAACTTGCTCCAGCCGATCTACGAGAAGACTGCAGCTTACGGCCACTTCGGTCGCGAAGAGCCACAGTTCACATGGGAAAAGACGGATAAAGCTGCAGCCCTAAAAGCTGCAGCAGGAATTAAATAATTTGAGTTTGCTGAAATAAATTAATTCCCCCTACATCCACAGAAACGCATTTCAGCGTTTCTGTGGATTTTTTATATCCGCATCATTATTAATACTGATTGAATTGAGATTGAAAAGTATTTAAGATCTGCAACTTAAATAGAAATAGTTCCACATCGATATTTCTTAATTTAAGACCCTCAAACCCTGTTTACTAGCCTTTCGGCTCACTATATTTCATGAGTACTGACCAGAGCGATTTAGCACTAGAGAGACTTTACGCACTGGCTAAAGAACACCCCAATGTTGTTTGTATGACCCAGCCCATGGGGGCAGGGGTGATTAAAGAATTCACCTGGAGCGAAGTACTGCAGGAGACACGAAAAATGGCCAATCATCTGATTCAGCTTAATTTACCAAGCGAATCGAAGATAGCTATTCTTTCTAAAAACACTGCTTACTGGTTGATGACTGATTGGGCGATTTGGATGGCAGGTCATATATCCATTCCGCTTTATCCGACACTATCGAGTAGCTCGCTCAAAGAAATACTAGAGCACAGTGATACGGCGCTCTTATTTATTGGAAAGTTGGATAACTGGGAAATACTTCAAACAGGCATTCCATCCGATATGGCTTGCATTGATTTGCCACTTGCACCCACTTCGGAGCACCTCAGTTGGGACTCAATTTCTGCGTTTACACAACCCCTTGAAATATTAGTGCGTCGCGGCGCAGACGAGGTGTGCACCATCATTTACACATCCGGAACAACCGGCAGTCCTAAAGGAGTAATGCATAGCTTTAAAACCCTGGCATTTGCCGTAGCGCAAGGTCTTAAACGATTCCCTTTAAATATGAGTGACAGAATGTTGTCATATCTGCCTTTGTCACATATTGCTGAGCGAATTTTGGTCGAGCATGTAACGCTTCACACAGGTATGCACATATTTTTCGCTGAATCCTTGGACACATTTATCCAAGATCTTCAGCGCGCAAAACCTACTTTCTTTTTTTCTGTTCCGCGTTTATGGTTAAAGTTCAAAGAGAATATTCTTTTAAAAATCTCCAACAAGAAGCTCGAATTTTTACTCCGCGTTCCTCTTGTTAATAAACTCATTCAACGCAAGATACTTACCGCACTAGGCCTTCAACACTGCAGAATCGTAGCAAGTGGAGCAGCACCTATGCCGCACAGCCTTGTAAGTTGGTACAAATTACTGGGTCTCAATATCATTGAACTCTACGGCATGACTGAGAACTGCGGGCTTTCTCACTCTACCCAGTCTAATCAGCCAACGCCCGGAACTGTTGGCACCCCCTATACGGGGGTTCTATCACGTATTGATCCCATAAGTGCTGAGATTCAAATGAGCAGCAGTAGTTTGATGCTAGGGTATTACAAAGATAAAAACAGTACTAACGAAGCTTTTACAAGTGATGGTTGGTTGCGCACTGGAGACCAAGGGTTACTAGATGAAAACGGGGATCTCATCATTTCAGGTCGACTTAAAGATCTATTTAAAACAAGCAAAGGTAAATACGTTGTTCCAGCACCTATTGAAGATCAGTTGATCATGATTGAGGGCGTTGAAGCGTGTTGTGTTGTGGGTGCTAACTTATCAAGTCCATTAGGCCTTTTGATGCTCTCATTGGATACCGTAGAGCGCTGCGCCAATCCAGTTGAACGCAAAAACTTAGAGGAGCAAACTGCGCTTCGACTTGCGGAAATCAACGCAAGACTTGATGCTCACGAAAGGTTATCATGCCTCATTTTAGTGACCACGCCGTGGACCATAGAATCAGGATTTTTAACCCCTACTTTAAAATTGAAGCGCAATCATGTTGAAACTGTTTATCAAGATCTTTATGAATCTTGGTGCGCAATTGGCCGTCCGGTTTTATGGCATGACCAAGCTCCATCAGAAGTCCAGAAAATTTCTTAACACTTTAAATTTCTAACTCAAATGAACCACTCATCAAAATTTTCTTCGCGCATCAAGCAAAGTCAATCTTTATCGAAATTGACTCGCGTCATGCTTTCTGCTTTATTTGTTGGTTTAACTTTTTCAATCGCTCATGCTCAAAGTTTTCCAGATCGTCCAATCACTCTAGTCGTACCCAATCCACCAGGTGGATTTGTGGATACTTCTGCTAGATTGCTCAGCGAGCCTTTAGCGCGACTAATGAACCAACCCGTCGTCATCGATAACCGCCCTGGAGCAAGTGGCAACACGGCTTATCAGTATGTGGCCAGAGCAAAACCAGACGGTTACACGCTGCTTATCTCTTACTCAGGTTATCACGTTGGAAACCCCTCCTTGATGGACAAACTTCCTTGGGATCCGATCAAGGACTTCACACCAGTAGCTCTTTTAACAACCTCTACAAACGTTATCGCTATACATCCATCAGTTCCGGCGAACAACTTGAAGGACTTCATCGCCTATGCGAAAGCCAATCCTGGCAAATTAAATTACGCCTCACAGGGAAATGGTTCAGTTTCACACATTGGAACTGAAATATTTAAACAAATTGCAAATCTTGATTTAGTTCATGTGCCATACAAAGGATCTGGAGCTGCTATTCAAGACGTACTGACTGGGCAAGTACAAGTCTTCATCACTACACCCCCCTCTGTCATGCAGCATATCCAAGTCGACAAGCTAAAGGCGCTTGCTGTTACTGGTAAAACTCGTCACCCCATGTTGCCTAATGTTCCAACTACTGCAGAGGCAGGTATGCCTGCATTTCAACTGGAGTCATGGGTTGCTCTTTACGCACCGGCAAATACACCACCAGCAGTTGTTGCAAAGCTTACCGAAACAGTCAAAAAGAGTCTTGAACTTGCTGAAGTAAAACAACGGGCTGACACAGCAGGAGTAGAGGTAAGTTACCTCAACCCTAACGCTTTAGATGCCTTATTGAAAAAAGAACTGCCTTACTGGAATAAGATCATTAAATCCGCGAATATCCACCTGGATTGATCATAAAGTACACCCGACGTTTCAAATCAATCGCATATCTAAAGGGACTGGCCTTAAGAGGATCAGTCTTTAATGTTCAAGATTAATCATTTAGAAATAATTTATTGAATTTTGAGATCGTAAAAACCTTATTTGAATTCTCATTTTATATGTATATAATTACAGTAAAAGGAGGTTTTTATGTTAGATTTACCGATCCAATTCATCTCCCCCGAGGAGACATCCGCAGTCAACCCAAACATCGCCAATCCCAAAGTGGATCCCGAGTTGGTTGATTTTGATCAGCTACAAGAATCACAACAAAAAGAGCTTGTTTTACATTTAATTGAAAAAGCGATTTTGGATATTGAAAGTCAAAACAGATCTTTAACGGAATGGGAGGCCGATACATTAACCGGCGCCATAGGAGCGGCTATGGCGGGCATGCATAAACTGGCAATGACAAAAATTGAGCTATCTCAAATTAAAAGAAACGCCATCGTTCATCCACAAATTTGGTATTCGAATACAGAGCAGTTTACTTGCGAACAAATTAGGCAAAGCTTAACTCGTCTTCATTAAGACTACTTTGGCAGCGATCTTTTCTTCGCGCATAAAATGTGCTGACTTTTATACCCTACACGCACTACCGGGGAAATAAAAATCTGTAATTTGAAACGACACTCAGCGTTAAGTACTAGCGCAAGCTTTAATCATTGCCTGGGAAATTGTTTTGTAGTACCGATGAGCAAGCTTACTAACTGTTAAATGCTTTGTTCGTCGATTAGTGCCTACGCATTTTGAATGAACGAGCCCCTCCTCTACGAGATAGGTTAGTTTTCGATGAATTGTTGCTTGTGATGCGATATGCAAATACGACATCATTACCGTAATTGTTAATGGGTGATGTCTATTCTCATGAAAAGCAATTTCATCTAGTATCAAACGTGATACAGGATCGATATCAAGAATCATTTCTTCAGGGTATGTTTTCCGAATGATTTCCAAATATTTAAAATATGCGAGGTTATTATTCATTAAAATTTTTATTTGATGAAAGATGAAGTGATTGGTCAAATGGTCTAGGAATTTGACCATTAAATATAGGCTTGTTGTATTTCATACTAAGTATTGAGATTTGTTATCTCTAAACTTTTTGAGAATTAAATCAACCTTTTCACAATCTTCGGTGACCCCGTGTATTAACATCACAAATTGGTCTGCTTTAATAGCAACCTCATACTTGAGCACCTCGTTCTTGGAGATACCCACTTGTGAAAGAGCTGCGCCTAGTGCAGAGAGTCCACCAACAACGACCGCTCCCTCTAACGCGGAAACCAATACCGATGTGAAGGGACCGGCCATTGCGACCAACCCAAATCCAGGCATGAAAAATACTGCAGGCAAAAAAAGTACGCCCCAAAGACCACCCCAAAAGGCACCTGTACTACCCCACGATTTAATCTTATCGCTTGTCGTATAAAAGCCTACAGGGTGTTCTTCACTGTGGTACCCCTTGCCAATAATCGATATTTTCTTAACATCAAAACCTGACTTACCAAGCAGTTTTGTTGCCTCCTCAGCTTCTTGGTGTGTTTCAAAAATATAGGATATTAATTTTGGAGTATTCATGATGTGTATCTCCTTAAACTCACAGAAAAGTTAGGTCTAATTTGTCAACAACCTTGACAACATCAGTGTTGCTCCATGCCGCATGCTTTACTAAGGCTCGTTCGTTCCATGAGTGAATTTTTCCAGTCAGCGTAACTTCGCCGTCTTTTACCTGAACATCAATTTCATCTGCATCGGTTTGCGCTCGCCTTTTTAAAGCTTCAACAATGTCTGATTTAACAACAGACTTTGCCAGCATATTTTTAATACTGATCTGATCGCTAATGCCAACAACACCCATTAAATGAGTAATGGATGAATTAAGCATTGCCTTTTGATGATGCCACTTAACCTGACCGGTCAAGGTGACCCAACCTTTTTCCACTTTAACTTGAATGGTATCCTTAGCCAATAAGGATGACCAAGTAATAATATTGTCAATTGCATGCGCAATATCGCTATCACTTCTATGACTATCGCCAGGTAATTTGACCTCTAATTCCATTGCCACACCACGAACACCGGAAACCCTTTGCGTAGCTTTTTCAGCGTGATACTTTTCGTAATAATGATCTACGCTTCCATCTAATGTAACAACACCGTCTTTGACCGATACGCCAATATTGGCTTCTTTTATAGTCGCCTCGTATTTCAATTCTGCAATAACATCTAGTTGTAACTGAGCATCTGATTTCATGATTATTCCAATACATTTATATTAAGAATTAACTGTATTCTTATTTACGTCAGCAGTATTGACATAAGTCACGTACTCAATTAAATTAATTTAATTGATAATTTAATTTAATTCAGATTAAACTGAAATTTTTGCCCTCTATTTAAAATAGCTTAGGATTCTCAAATACAACCTATCATTCGACTATTTGAATGTACAGAGCGCCAAGCCAGGTATATATATCCATTACTTCCCAGAAAATCATGTCTTTGAAGAGGCCTTAGCTGTAGATATTGCAGATTTACTTGCCGCTAAAGCTCCGTTAGCTACTGACATCAATATTGAATTAATAGGATGATGGGTGTTGGCAGCATTTTCAATCGTACTGTTTGCAAGACTTATATGATCTCTGACATGATCTTGGAACGCTTCAACCATACTGGCTTGAGACTCAGAACCGAGAAGATAAGCAGATGTTGCGAAGTGCGTATATTCCTTCATTTGCTCTGATACATCTTTAGCGATCATTTTGTTAACACCATGAATATCTTTAACGCCTATCAAATTTGTCGCACGTTGATGAGCAGCTTGAATTGATTGTTTGTTATGGTTAAGAATTAATTCCATCAATTTTATTGAATTCTTTTGATAAAAATTAGCCAAAGCTACGCTTCGGTTTAAATAAGTGGACTGTAATTCTTGGTATGTTTTCATGAGTTATTCTCCTTAATTTTTATGCAATAATTTTAATATCTATTAACGCTTTTTTTGATCTATTTTTTTTACTAACTCAAGGGCTAATCCAATTTTCTGAATGGCATTAAGTGACAAACTCTGAACATGCTCAGCGTGATGTTTTGCCGCTTTATAAAAACCTTTCTCATGCAACCTCAAAGCCTCCTTGTTGTGGGTATAAGCCTTTAATATATTTGCACCTGTTTCTTCATAAAAATCAAGAGCAGCAAATGCATCGTCATCTAATCCATTATCAAATCTCATTTATTATTTCCTTTTTATATACATCGAAGCCCACCTCATTTAATATTTTTATCGAGGTTTCTAAGCATTAAGCTTATTTGCTTTACGAATTTCGTGAATTGCTTCTTAAACAAGGACACGAATCGTACACTTTCAAAAAAAGCGCATGCTTTAGAAGTATTTCTTACGAATTTAACTTCTCGCTCACCAACAACTCTTTTCAATTCATATCGAGATTGAAATTAAATCATTTCCTTTTTTTAAATGATCCATTATTGCTATAAAGCATTTTTACTTCAGACCGTTTTTTCGACTGTCTGTTAGCACACATAGCACTAGCTTTATTTTCAAGATACATTCATTAAAACTCATCACTTTGATTGATTTTTAATCCAAATGTGCGATAGCGCACATAAATTTCTGTATTGAGTACATAGACTACTTATCAGGAAGATTTGAAATTTCTTATTTCAAATCTTCGTCGAACTTTTTTCAAAGGACCTATATGGACATGAAATTAAAACTCCCCTATGAAACGGAGGTAAGTTGTAGCAAATGTAATTTACTTAAGAAGTGTATGCCAACCGGACTTAATCACAATGAACTTACTCGTATTGACAGCTTAGTTAGTCAAAGGATAAGAGTTAAACGCGGCAATGATTTATTTAGATTTAATAATGGAAGTCAAGCTTTATACATCATCAGAACCGGATACTTTAAAACAGTTATTTCAACTAACGATGGGCGTGATCAAGTATTAGGATTTCATATGTCTGGCGATAGCATAGGACTTGCAGGCGAATTGAGTGATTTGTACAGTTGTCGTGTTACTGCACTTGAGGACTCTACTGTTTGTATCGTCCCCTTTTCTAATGTCGAGCAAATAGCTAATTCTATCAACGGTCTTCACTCTCACATTAGGCATCTCTATAGCATTGAAATTAATCGTGAAAATTCTGTAATGCTTTTCTTAGGTAGCATGAACTCGGAGGAGAGAGTTGCTACTTTTTTACTTAAACTGAGTTCAACCCAAGAGGAGCATGGCTTCTCCCCGCACAATCTAAATTTAAAGATGAGTCGCTACGATATCGCAAGCTACCTAGGACTGAAGCATGAAACAGTAAGCAGAACATTAGCTAAATTCATCAAAAGTAAACTTATTAATTTAAATCTACGTGAATTAAAAATTATCAATCGTGTAGCCCTAACCTCACTATCAATTGACAAACATCATTGATTAGTCCTGTCCATCTTGGTGTAGAAGTTTGCCAAAAATTCTTGCTCCTTCATGAATAATCACGGTTTTATATACTAAGTCGCCAGTTATTCTTGAATTTTTAGCCACCTCTACTTTTTGGCTTACCTTTATATTTCCATTGACTAGTCCATTAATTAAGGCCTCCGGCGCAAATACATCCCCTTCGATTCCACCATCAATGATGACAAGACTGTCGGATTCGATGTTTCCAATAACCATAGCAGAGACCCCAATAACCGTTGTTTTAGGATGGTTCCGTTCGACTGATTTTGATAATTTTTTTTGCTTCATCCTGCAAATAATGTTTTGTATATATTCAGCACCCTAATTGCTGAGTCACTTTAATTGATTATGGGCTAATTAGAACTTCAAGTGCTTGCTAAATAAATACGTTTAAATTTAAATTCTTATCAAATTATGTCATTAATTAATAGTTCACCGCAGCACTTTCTAAGAGTTTGAGTTTATTGTTCACTTACTACCTAATTTACGTACTTCATTGAACTTAGAGTTTATTTAATTTATCCCATCCAATTCAATACGTCTTTTAATTTTGCTCTCAATACTAAGCATTTTCATCAATACCTATACACCCTAAAGATTACTTATTTCAATTTTCTTATCTGAAATAAACCAGTCTATTGGACTGCTTATCTGCTCCCCTTTTAATTTGAAGTAAATTCCAATACTTGCGGATTTTTCCATCATCTTGAATTTACTGTCTTTACCGCCATAATTTCTATATAAATCAATGATTTAGATCACCACGTCATCAAATTGACACTTTCTGAATTCACAATAAAGATTACCCTGCACCTTTTTTATCCATCCGGCGTTTCGGTTTGGTTTTTAAATATTTCAAATTTATACATGCAGATTTCCTCTTTTTTAAAGAAACCAATTTTTTTCCTTCTTGCTTTTGGATTTACGACATTTGTTTTTTCTCAGACCACAACATCTGTTAAAGAAATTTTAGTAAACACACCCGTTGCTGATTTACACCGAGTTTTTAGAACACCCATTTCTAGCAAAGGCCTTGAATTTGATGAATCAATTATGGTGCTCAATAACAGCGTGGTACAAATGACTGGGTTTATGGTCAAAACAGATGAACCTGAAATCGGTGAATTCTTACTATCTATACGGCCTGTTGAGCTTAATAGACACGCGGATGGAGACGCGAACGATCTACCTCCATCTACAGTCAGCGTTTTGTTAGATCCATCCCAAGCTAATTTAACCGTCCCTTACTCGCAAGGTCTACACACTTTCAAAGGCGTCTTAAGTTTAGGACGTTTTGAGAGCTCAAGCAACTCGGTTTCCTGGATTAGGCTTCAGCTGCCCGTTTTAAATAATTAGCTTATTGTTATTTTTCTACGTATTCATTTTTTTATTTTCATGTTTAGGAACTTAAATGAAATTAAACCCCTCCGCCTCGACAGTTTTCTCCACTAAAGCTGCATTCTTAGGCTTTCTTTTGGTTCAAGGTATTGCTACTGCAGCACCGTCAGTTACTAGACTCACTCCGCCAAGCGAGCTATTTAGCAGCGGCCGTAGTAACCCAGTAATAGCCCGCTTTTTACCCGATCAACGCTTTGATCTACAAGCCACCATTAAGTTAGATGATGACAACAAGACCATCTCAAGCGCTAAATTCTTAATTGACGGTGCATTAATCAAGCAAGATGTTGCACTTAAAACTTGTAATATCGGCTGTCTCCCTAATATTTCAAAGAGCTCAGTAATAGCCACAGTTAGGGCCGTTTCACTAATGAAGCCAGGAATACATACCTTCAACGTTGAAGGCACTCAAAACGATGGTCAGTCCTTCAACGCTAGTGGAAATTTTGAAATTGTTCCGCTTATTCCCGGGGGCCAAAAGGTTAAAAATATAGTTATTTTGCTCGGAGACGGCATGGGCTCGGCCCAAAGAACTGCAGCTAGGATTGTTTCCCAAGGTTATGCACAAGGCAAGTCCATTTCCCCCCTTGCCATGGATACTTTCCCAGTTACAGGTTTAGTCAAGACGTCCTCACTAAATTCACTGGTGACTGACTCATCCCCCGGCATGTCCTCTTACGTTACTGGTAATAAGAGTAACAATAATGAGGAAGGTGTATTTCCTGATGACACGGTCGATAACTTTGACAACCCTAGAGTTGAGTACTTGAGCGAATACCTAAAGCGCACCCAAGGAAAGTCCTTAGGGCTTGTAACTACTGCGGATGTTTTTGATGCAACGCCGGCTGCTAATGCGGTTCATACTAGTAACAGGGGTGCCGGAACGGGTATCGTAGATCAATATCTGGATGACAGAAAACTAACTGGTTTGTCCGTTTTGATGGGTGGTGGACGCAAATGGTTTTTACCAGCCCAAACACCTGGCTCCGCTCGCAGTGATAAATCAGATTACGAATTCTCCACCACTGATCTACATACAAGCGCAATCGTTAAGCGCTGGGGAGCGTCAAATGGTCAATTAGACAAAGACCGCGATCTGATAGCTGATTTTCAACGCTCAGGATTTCAATACGTGTCTGATAAGACCTCCCTTGGCGCGCTAGACCTTACAAAAACAGATCGCCTACTCGGCTTATTTGCTTTGTCCAACATGAATGTTGCACTCGACAAAATTGATGGCAGAAGAAGTAATTCCAAAGGTGTAAAAGGCCGAGTGGTAGACGATTTTGGTTTTCCTGACCAACCCATGCTTGATGAAATGACACAGTCAGCACTCTCTGTGCTTGAGAAAAATAAAAATGGGTTTTTCCTAATGGTTGAAGGAGCCTCCATTGATAAACAAGCTCATAACATGGACACAGAACGATGGATCTTAGACACAATTGAATTTGATAAAACAGTTCAACTAGTTCAGTCCTACGCTAAAAAGAATAAAAACACTCTGGTCATCGTTACGGCAGATCACGAATGTTCTGGTGTTGCGTTAATTGGTGGATCAATGGTTTCAGATGCCAAACTCCAAGAGCTGGTCAAAGAAGGTGGGTCGGCCAATCTTCGAGATAAAGTAGTTGGTATTTACGAAAAGGCAGGATTTCC
>CAIRBP010000015.1 GCA_903876885.1 uncultured Burkholderiales bacterium
ACAATAAATTACCCTGGTAGTAAATTTGGAAAGAATGTAGATTTTTGCTATAAATCTCAAAAGGTGGAGATCCTTTAAAGTTTTTTGACTGTTCACTTTTAAATTTAATAAACTGAAATTTTCCTTCAGAATCTTTTATACAAATATCTGAGTCTGAATTTGCAACTATATAAACATAGTCGCCTGGCTTAGCGGGCTTATGCCCAACAATATGATTTTTTTGATTGTTCCATTTGCATTCTTTATCGTTGATATTTGTTGAATGCAAAATCGCTTTTTCTATGATTCTTTCAGGAGCTTTAGTACTTGTCTGAAAAGTAATAGGAGCTTGATACTGCTCAATGACAGTCAACTTATCGAGTTGATTACTTAGGATTAATTTGATGTTAGTGATAAAAGAATAATCTGCATGGAAAGCAAAGATTGTTAGCACCAAAATCAGAGTGGTAATTAATATTCTTTTAGCCCAACCCTTTTTTTTCACATCTACTTGTAAACTTTTTAAAGGAATTTTTAGCTTTGGAGCCTCATGTTCATAACCCAGTTGGTCTAAGTTCTCTACATCAGCTCCAAAATGCATAAGCAACTTTCGTCCAGTTGCTAGTTTTATTTTCTGACTATAAAAACTGCTATCGCCACCTTCTTCCAGCTGTTTAATTTGAGTTTTGGACAAGGAATAGCGAAGCGCTAAAGTGGAGATGTCAACATTCGCAGCTTCACGTAACTCTTTTAATAATGAAGCATCTTTAGGCTGCCAAAGAATCGTTGACATTGCTCACCCAAATTTCACAAGAAATAGTCTACTTAGATTTCTTCGATTTCTTCGATTTCGTCTATTCCCTGAACTTCCATGACAGCAATTTCTGCAAACTGAACTGCATTTAGCTGATGACGATAGGCAATGAAAGCGTGCATATCGGTTGCATTTTGATCGCCACTTTCATAGGCAGATGCAGCAAGTTCATGTTGCATATATGCTTGCTTGAAATGATACGCAGCCATACGATGACTCTCAGCTGGACTTTCAAAGTCGTCAACAAAATCTACATCAACCTCAGTTACTTCATTACTTTTTATTTCAGACATTGCAATACTCCTAGTGTTTAAAGTAAAAATCGAATTTAAGAGTCGAGATGCATTCTCTTTCGAGCAAATAGAAAGTGAGCGCCATGCTCACCAGCAGTTGCTTGAAAATAGACATTGGGTGGCAAGAAAAACTCAGTTCCCATTTCAATGATTCGTTGACTGTCTGAGAACTCAACAAGCAATTCACCCAACAAAACTAATCCAATAACCTCACGGTTAATTTGTAATACGCCGCTAGATTGGTAGGGACTGAAGTGCCGTAGGCTTCCCTTATAAAACCCTCGTGCGCTAAGTGTTTGGCTAAAGTTCATAGCCAAACTCTCTATTGAAATAACTGACATGTCCATTGGCAACCTCCTTTTGGGATGAGCAACTTTCAAGAAATCAGAGATTCGCATTGAAATAGCCATAAAGACTATTTCTAAATTCATGATGAGTTTGTAGTCATTATTTGTGTCAGATCAATGACCTTGGATAAGGTTTGTAACTTCATATCTTTAATGCAATAGACTGCAATCTATTTCCAATCCATTAATGGAGGTCACGATGTGCAGATGGGTTGCGTATGCAGGTCCAGAAATTTACCTTGAAGACCTTGTTTTTCACCAAGAACATTCAATCGTTAGCCAAAGCTTGGCCGCGAATCAATCATCTTGGGTAACCAATGGCGATGGATTCGGTGTTGCCTGGTATACACAACGCACAACACCTGGATTGTTTAAAGATGTTTTACCAGCTTGGAATGACAGTAATCTTCGATCACTTGCAGCCCACATTCGAACAAAACTATTTTTTGCCCATGTTCGAGCCACCACCGGGACTGCTGTAAATAGAAGTAATTGCCATCCTTTCATTTGGCAAAATTGGACATTCATGCACAACGGAAAAATCGGTAATTGGCATAACTGTAGAAAAGATGTTGAGGATCTTATTGATCATGTGCATTACCCGCATAGAGAAGGTACTACTGACAGCGAAGCGCTATTTTTAGTCGCACTTAGCAAAGGCTTAGTTCACGATCCAATCAATGCACTACAAGCGACGCTAAGGGATGTTAGTAGCATCATGGACAGACATCATTCAGATGATCCTATGCGAATCTCCTGCGCGCTGACTAATGGCAAAGAAATGTGGGCATTTAGGTATTCAAGTGACGATTTATCACCTAGTATGTACTTCGGCTCTCCTCATACCCGTGCAAGTAAAGAAGGTCCCAACCCGATCACAACAATTGCATCAGAACCATCTGATTCTGATGCCGGACACTGGTTCAAAGTTGAAGAACGCAATGGTGTTCACTGGACAGAGCAAGGTATGGATCAATTCAAAATAAACATCTAGATTTTTCAGTAGTCCGATGGCGACGCGAGCGGGAGTCGAACCCGCTTGGAATGAAATTTAAGCAATTGCCTTAATCAATCTGTACCCTACCGCGCCTAATTCAATGTAGATCGTATAAAAGAGTTATGAATCAGACATGACACTATTTGTAAACAGAGGATAGTAAAGCGAATTTGCAAACTTAACTTATCGGCGATTACATTGCGTACGCTTCATAGAGATTTGCTACTTTTTAAAATAAATAGATGTGTTTAACCTACTGCCATTAAAAGTTACGGTTTTATTAATAAGAGCCCGACGCATCAAAATAAATTCGTCAATTTACGGATACCTGTATAACAAACTGTTCTAGAGTCGCCACTCTAAAAATTTATCTTGCAATACTACAGGGTTTACCCGACCATAGTGACGCATGTTCGATTAATAGGAGGTCACTATGCAATTCTGGAAACGGATCACAAGTCTGTTTGCAGGCGCGTCTCACAAAGACAGTCTGGAATACTTTGTCAATAGCA
>CAIRBP010000016.1 GCA_903876885.1 uncultured Burkholderiales bacterium
AGAGCTGGGGATCTTTGTGGACTAACTTTTGAGTGGAAATTACTTTAATTTTTAGGCGCTTCAATATTAAGCTGTTGATAAAGAAGAGATTTAATTTTTGGGACGTATTAAAAAAAATCGTAACTTACACAAAAGTTACACTCTGGATTTTCGACGGAGTGAAAACGCATAAACGCTTGATTTTCGACTAAGTAACTATTGAGTGGGAGTGATGGGGTTGATGCGAAACTATGGTTTTGTTAGTGACACAATGCCCACCTAGCTTGATCAACACCTTAACGAGGCTCTTCAGCATTATTTCAGTTTAGACGGAAAATTTTCTCTTAACTTCTGTCTGTAACACTATGTTTTTATTGCATATTTTTAAAAAGTAGTGCATCGGGAGCAAAGTGTTTCAACTCACGCTAATAATCAGGTGAGCTAAGTAACTAATAATCATAGAATTGGAGATTAAACGCTCTAATTTTTTTAAGAATGTCTTTATTTCGGTCTTTCATCTCAAAAATTTCAATAAAAAAGTCAATCGACACTAGCGAAGGTAAAACTGCTGTCAAGCGGCCTAATTTTGCTGTCTTGACGATGGCTGCGATAGGAATAATTTTTGGAGACATCGGCACTAGCCCCCTTTATGCCCTAAAAATTTGTTTTGACTCAACCTACGGCATACCCTTGTCTGAACAGTCCATATTTGCTGTTTTGTCAATGATTATTTGGTCATATTTGTTGATCGTCACTATCAAGTATGTACTTTTTGTTTTAAGGATCAACAATCACGGCGAAGGGGGAGTTTTAGCTTTGATGGCTATGGCCTTGAGAACAGCGCCTTTAAACTCCAAGAGAGCAGAATTAATACTTTCCTTGGGGGTAATCGGCGCTTGTTTATTCTACGGTGATGCCGTGATCACTCCAGCCATCTCCGTTCTCTCAGCAGTAGAAGGGCTAGAAGTTACCTGGCCACATTCAAGCCACTATGTGGTGATGATCACAATCGCAATCTTGATAGGTCTATTCATGATGCAGCGCATTGGTACATCTATCATCGGACTTGTTTTTGGATCTCGCATGATTATGTGGTTTATTGCAATCGCTATCATGGGTATTTATCAAATTGTTGAAAATCCTGGCATCTTGTTGGCCTTTAGTCCTCACTATGCAGTTAATTTGATCAAAGATCACCCAGGACAAGCATTTGTTGTGATCGGCGTCGTATTTCTTGCAATTACTGGAGTGGAGGCTATATACGCGGATATTGGGCATTTTGGTCTGCGCCCTGTACAGTTTGCTTGGATTGCAATCATAATGCCGTCGCTTATTCTTAATTACCTAGGCCAAGGTGCAATGTTATTGAAGCATCCTGAGCTTATTACAAATCCATTCTTCTCAATGGTTTCAGAGAGCCTGGTGTTTCCACTCGTTTTGATGGCGACTCTTGCAACTATTATTGCTTCACAGGCCGTAATTTCTGGGACGTACTCAATGACGAGTCAAGCCAGTTTGCTTGGACTTCTACCCAAGTTAAGGGTAATCAATACCTCAAAGACCAATACAGGGCAAATTTACCTTCCCTCCATTAATTGGATGTTATGTATTGGAGTAGTCCTTGTAGTTTTGATCTTTAAAAGTTCAAAAAATCTTGCTCCTGCTTATGGTCTTTGCGTATCCTTAACGATGCTGGTTACGGTAACGCTTGCAGCGATCGTAATCAAAAATGTTTGGAAATTAAACGTTTATCTAGCAAGTTTTCTAGTATTGCTGCTGTTTAGTATTGACCTAATTTTCCTAATATCTAATTTATCTAAATTCATGCAAGGTGGTTGGTTCCCAGTCATGATAGCCAGTGTTTGCTTCATCATTTTGATGACATGGTACTCAGGGCAGAAAATACTGCGAACCCGCAATTTGAGTGAAGGCTTAGAGATTCAGAAATTTGTAAATGAAAATATCAGCGAGTCAACTCACCGCGTAGAGGGCCTAGCCGTTTTCCTAGCTGAAAACCCAAAATATGTTCCCTTTCCACTCTTAAGTAATTTTAAACAAAATGGGGTTTTTCACGAATACATCGTTTTACTAAAAATTAGTATTTGGGACGTACCCACCGTCAATGACTCCGAGCGGTTAACAATTACCGAACTAGGCAAAGGGTTTTATTCACTCAGAGTTTTTTACGGTTTCACTGAAAAAGTTGATATTAATTCTGTTCTTAAAACGTTTAACGATAAATACCAACTAGTTGATGATATTTTAAAAATATCTATCTTTGCGCCTAGAACCTCTATATCTACGAACCCGCACAGCACGCTTTCACTTTGGCGTCAAAAACTCTTTGCATGGCTCGTACAAAATGAAACACAAGCTGTAGATTATTACGATATCAATCTATCTAGCGTGGTGCAACTTGGAACTAAAATAAAGATGTAGATGAAAGCCACTTCTGCGGCTTATATCGAAGTAATTAATCTTCCGCTTTGCTACAGCGTACGAAATGTGCTGCAATTTATTATTTATTTTGTTTAAATCCTTAATTTTTTAGGTCTCTAATGATTCACTTAAAATACTTGACTAATGCATAATTCTATTTTTCAATGTAATAGCCTGTCCAAGAGCTACGACAACAATTTAGTCGTTGACGGCGTTTCGTTTGAAATTATGCCGGGCGAATGCTTGGGCGTTATCGGTCCTAATGGAGCTGGTAAGACGACTACCCTAAGAATATGCCTTGGCCTCACCCTACCTGATGCTGGAGAGGTGAGTGCCTTTGGTTTCAAGATGCCCAAAGATGCGCTGCAAATCAAATCTAGACTCGGAGTTGTAAGCCAATTTGATACCTTGGATCCTGATTTCAGCTGCGCGGAGAATTTACAGGTGTACGGTGCCTACTTTGGGATTGACCGGACAACCCTAGAGAGCCGAATACCTGAACTACTCGCATTTGCATCACTTAGTCAAAAAGCAGACTCAAAGCCAGGAGAACTCTCTGGGGGTATGAAAAGAAGGCTTAGTCTCGCCCGTGCTCTTATCAATAATCCAGCACTTCTTTTACTAGACGAGCCCACAACGGGATTGGACCCACAGGCTCGTCACTTGATGTGGGAGAGGTTGAGTCAGCTCGTTCAAAACGGCAAATCCATACTCTTAACGACCCACTTTATGGATGAGGCGGAGCGACTTTGTCACAGAATTATTGTTCTTGATCATGGAAAGATAATCGCAGAGGGTACTCCCCGAGATTTGCTGAACAAACATCTCGAGCCTGAGGTTATAGAAGTTTTTGGTCCAGGTGCACCGGAATTAAAGAATAAATTCTTAGCAACCTTTGCCTCAAGAGTAGAGGTGACTGGAGAAAGCATTTATTTCTATACGTCCTCAGCCAATAAAATATTAGAGGAATTAAAGATTTATCCCCAACTTCGCGTCATGCACCGCCCCGTCAACTTAGAAGATCTTTTCTTAAAGTTAACGGGCAGACAAATAAGGGAGGGATCGTGATGCAAGCACGCCACTCATGGCTCCTTTGGTGGCCAGTATTTTTGAGGAATCTGTTGGTTTGGAAGAAACTTGCAATTCCCAGTCTTATTGGAAATATTGCTGAACCTTTGATGTGGTTGGTAGCATTTGGTTATGGTATGGGCGCTCTCATCGGTCAAGTCTCCTTGGATGGAACTAAAGTGCCTTATCTGCTCTTTTTAGCTAGCGGATCAATTTGCATGAGCGCAATGAATGCCGCTACGTTTGAGGCCCTTTACTCCGCATTTTCCAGAATGCATGTTCAAAAGACCTGGGACGGTATTATGAACGCTCCAATTCGACTTGATGACGTTTTGCTAGCAGAAATGCTATGGGCTGCGTTCAAAGCAGTTTTTACAATAACTGCCATGTTATTTGTGATGTTGGTGCTAGGAATCTCCCACAGTCCTAAACTTGTGCTGTGTTGGCCAATACTCCTGCTGGTTGGGATTACGTTCAGTTGCATTGCACTTATCTTTAATGCACTTGCCAAAGGCTATGATTTCTTTACCTATTACTTTACGCTATTTTTAACGCCTATGACTTTTCTAAGCGGAGTTTTCTTTCCAAGAGATCAGTTACCGCATTGGGTCCAGGTTTTTTCATGGTATTTACCGCTGACTCAGGCTATTGAACTAGTTCGCCCCCTGTTTATGGATCAATGGCCAACTCACCCAGGAATCAATTTGATAATACTGCTCTCAACCGCGGTCATAAGTTATCTAATTGCGCTAAATCTAACCCGTAAAAGATTCCAAAAATAAAGCAATTAAACCTCAAGTACAAATAATATTTAACTTACTAAAATATTAGGTGGTGTGGCTTGAAGTCGATCGTTGAGCGTACAAAGGTCGCGTTAATAATTCATTTCCCGAGGTTCCCCAGTGCTCACACGAGTGCTTCTCCTGAACAACGGGGTAGGCTGAAAGAGCTACTGGTTTACGTTGCAATGCGGGCAAAGCGAAATAGGTTTGCCCACACCGAAACCCACTATCCGCTGTCTCAGACAACAAAGCGTTTTTGCAGTTTAAGCATTGCTTGTGAGTTTGAAGGTGCGCAGTGTTTAGGAGCATAAGTGTTAAAGTGAAAAATTTAATTACTTACTTTGTTGTTTGCCAGTTTCTCATATTTCGAAATAAAAAATTCAATAAAAAATATTTTTTTATTTTTTAAATTAATTCAAAGTATTTATATTTAATTTTCCTATCAGTTTTTTCATAATTTATGACCTATTTAGGTGCGATTTCAACCAAAGAAACCTGTTCTGTATAAAATTTAATCACACTCAACAAAGGCTCATGAAATCACGCTTTCACCTCAAAAAAGGGGGCTTTCTCCCCAAAAATTGTGAATAACTTCCTGGGTAAAACCAGATAAAACCTATGAGTAATTGGAGCAACATTTTTTGTTGACAATTTTGTGGGGATTAGATAACCGGTTGATATTGCGCTTTTTTTGTGCTAGCAGCATAACGTTATGATAGAGGGTATGAAGCACCGTCAAATTGCGACACGCCTTATAAGAACACAGCTTTACAAACTATAACGATGTATTTACCCATTCAATTCAATAATAGCGAATACGTTCGAGATCTGATACGAGAAAATCCCTTTGCCTCGCTTATATCTAATGATGATGAAGGCTTTCCTTTTGTTACACATTTGCCTTTGCACTTAGAAGAGCGAGCAGAAAAACTATTTATCCTGGGTCACTGCGCAAGAGGAAATCCACACTGGAAATATCTTGAGTCAAGGCCTATGGCGCTCGTTACGTTCACCGGTCCCCAAGCCTATATGTCACCCCGGGTTTACCCTGATTTAATCCGAGTTCCTACTTGGAATTACATTGCTGTGCACTTAAAGGTAAGTGCCAAAATAATTGATACCGAAAATACAAAAGACGTTTTACTCAAGCAATTGATTGCAGACCATGAGGCTGAGTATGCTGCGCAGTGGCGCGGGTTACCCGATAAGTACACTCACCAAATGTTATCTGCAATAGTTGCATTTGAACTTGAAGTCATTGAAGTCAAAAGTAAATTCAAAATTAACCAACACCGTGAGGAAGCTCACGCAAAAATGTTTCAATCCTACAGCAATGGAAATGAGCAGGAAAGGGAACTTGCCAAATGGATGCGTAAACTGAAAATGAAAATTAATTCCACCACCTGATTAACAAATACCCAGAGCACCCTAGCCCAATCTCATGACAACTTCTGAAATTTTCATGCGCATGGCCATTGATGAGGCCAAGCAAGCTGCAAAGATTGGCGAAGTGCCCATCGGGGCTGTGTTGGTCAGGGACGGGCAGGTTATTGCAAAAGGTCACAATAATCCTATTGGACACAGGGATCCGAGCGCACACGCAGAGATATGTGCCCTTAGATCTGGCGCACTTATTGTTGATAATTACAGACTCGTTGACTGCGAGCTTTACGTAACACTTGAACCCTGCCTGATGTGCAGTGGGGCAATCCTTCAA
>CAIRBP010000017.1 GCA_903876885.1 uncultured Burkholderiales bacterium
ACAGTCCAGTTCGGATTTGAGGGCTGTACAAGAAATGCTTGGACATGCAAACATTGCGACGACACAGGTCTATACGAGACTGGACTTTCAACATTTGGCTAAAGCTTACGACAGTGCTCATCCAAGGGCCTCTAGAGTACCGAGCTCGGGGAAGTCTTCTAAAAAGTAATAATTCAGGATTTTTTTGTGAAAACAATTCGTCTCAAGCCCGGTAAAGAACGGGCAGCTTTGCGCGGGCATCCTTGGGTATTTGATACTGCTATTGCTAGTGGTGGCGGGGATTCGGGGGAGACCGTGCGCGTTGAGAGTAGCGAAGGCGCTTTCTTGGGTTGGGGGGCGTTTAGTCCTACATCAAAAATAAAGGTTCGGATTTGGAGTTTTTTAGAAGAAGAGCGCATTGATGAACATTTCTTTATCCGACAAATTCAAAATAGTGTGAATGCAAGGAGTCACTTTGATATCCAAAGTGACGGAATGCGTTTAATTCACGGCGAAGTTGACGGATTACCCGGCTTGATCGTAGATCGGTATAAAGATACTTTGGTCGCACAGTTTTTAAGTGCCGGAGTAGAACGCTTCAAAGGCGTCATTACAAAATCCCTTGCGACCATAGACGGCGTTTGCCGTATTTATGAGCGATCAGACTCGGGAGTCAGAACACTTGAGGGTTTAGAGCCAAAGACGGGTTGGCTTTGGGGGGAGGGTCACAATCACGGTACTGATTCAGTGACAAATACAGGAACAAATACAGGAACTAATACAGGAATAGACACAAAAATCGTCATCCGCGAACATGACTGCCTACTAGCTCTAGATGTAGAGGAGGGGCATAAAACCGGGTTTTATTTAGACCAACGCGATAGCCGCAAACTCTTTGGCGATTATGCAAAGCGACTTGGCTTTAAACGGGTGCTCAATTGTTATTGCTATACGGGAGGCTTTACTGTTGCTGTACTCAAGGGCATGCAAGCCGGGGGAACTCTCGAAGAGGGCGCTTACGTTTTGTCAGTCGACTCCTCTGGGCCAGCGCTTGAGCGTGCCAAAGAGCAATTGGTATTAAACGGAATTAACTCAGACTATACCGAGTTCAGGGATGCAGACGTTAACCAAACCCTTAGAGAGCTGATCAAGTCTGGTCAGACCTTTGATGCAATTGTTCTGGATCCGCCCAAGTTCGCACCCTCTGCAGCTCACGCTGAACGTGCTGCGCGTGCTTATAAAGATATCAACCGTTTGGCTTTTAAGCTATTGAACCCCAAAGGGGTGCTTTTCACTTTCAGTTGTTCCGGCGGAATTTCTGCAGATTTATTTCACAAAATAGTCGCCTCCGCGGGCACAGATGCCGGCGTTGACGGCTACATCATGCAACGACTAGGCGCTGCACCAGACCACCCCATGACGATTAACTTTCCCGAGGGCGAATACCTAAAGGGCTTGGTGGTCTTGAAAAAATAGTCAAAATCAACTAAAATAGCCGGTTAGCCAAAACACAAGTTGGCAGAATAATTTATTCATTAAGTATTAATAAATATTACTTAATGAGTTATTTAAAATTAATTTAAAAAAGGCGCATGCATGTTGATCCCTGCAACCGTACTCACTGGCTTTCTCGGCTCGGGTAAGACCACACTTTTAAAACGCGTTTTAAGCGAAGCGCATGGTCAAAAGATTGCCATCATAGAGAACGAATTTGGTGAGGAAAATATCGACAACGATATATTAGTCTCCGAGACGAGTGAGCAGATCATTCAAATGAGCAATGGTTGTGTTTGTTGCACCATTCGTGAGGATCTAAGAACAACGCTTCGTGATCTTGCAGCGAAAAAGCGCAGTGGTGAGTTAGATTTCGAGCGTGTAGTGATCGAGACCACTGGACTTGCAGATCCAGGTCCGGTTGCTCAGACTTTCTTTATGGATGATGAGATAGCAGAATCTTATTTGTTGGACTCGATTTTGACTTTGGTGGATGCTGTTCACGCACAAACACAACTCAATGACCGTCAAGAGGCAAGGCGTCAGGTCGGCTTTGCTGATCAAATCTTCATCAGTAAAGCCGACTTAGTGAGCCCCGCAGAACTGAGTGCGTTACAACACCGGTTAACTCACATGAACCCAAGAGCGCCACAAAAGAGTGTGCACTTTGGTGAGGTAGCAATCGCTGATGTGTTTGATTTAAAGGGTTTTAACTTAAATACGAAATTAGAAATTGATCCAGATTTTTTGGCTGAAGCGGATGATCACCACCACCATGATCATGCACACGGTGGGCACGACCACTCTGATCACGTGCATGGTCCCAACTGTAACCACCCCTCTCACGAGGCAGGGGGAGAACACGGCGGACACCATCACCATTATGACGATGATGTGAAAAGTTTTGTCTTTAAATCTAAAAGAGCCTTTGATCCAGCGAAATTAGAAGATTTTTTAGGTGCGATTGTCAATATTTACGGGCCCAAGATGCTTCGCTACAAAGGCGTGCTCTTTATGAAGGGAACGGATAAAAAGGTTATCTTCCAGGGTGTTCATCAGTTAATGGGCAGTGATTTAGGACCTGCTTGGGGCAGAGAAGAGCCCCGTATGAATAAAATGGTATTCATTGGGATTGATTTGCCAAGAGATATTTTTCTTCAAGGCTTAGAACAGTGCTTAGTATGAGTACAATCCGCGCGCAACTTGAATTCATTTTGAATTGATAGGATTTCAAGTTACATAGAACTTTAAAAGTACATAGTCCCTCTTTAGTTTAGAACACGCAGAGTTTGTAGAGGATTTAAGAGGGCGTACTTTTGATTAATCGTATTTTTGAGATTTTTTATAAATTTTAAAAGTTTTAAGATAAAAATCAAAATTTAGCAACTGCGAAATAGGAGACTTGTTGATGACTGCATCTAAAGCTAAGAAAGCATCTGCTTCAAAAAAACCAACTAAGAAAGTAGTTGCCAAAAAAGCAAGTGCCCCTAAAGCCGCAACTAGTGCAAAAGCCAAAACAGTAGCTAAAACTAGTAAAACTGCAAAATCCGCTGCAAAGAAAGTTGTTGCGAAAAAAGCGCCAGCTAAAAAAGTAGCTAAGCCGGTTGCGAAAAAAGCCGCCCCTAAAAAAGCAGTTGCTAAAAAAGCAGTTGCCAAGAAAGTAGTAGCTAAGAAGGCTCCTGCTAAGAAGGTAGCCAAGCCAGTTAAGAAAATTGCTAGTAAAGCAGCAGCACCCGCTGCAAAGAAGGCCGTTAAAACCCCGACCAAAGCGGAGACTAAAGCCGCCTTAAAAGCGGCCTCAAATCCGACTCCTAAATCCGTTGCGAAAGAAAACTCTAAAGCTATGGATGACACTCAAAAGAAATCCCCGAGGGCTGCAAAAGCCATCTCCCTTATGCCACCTCCTCCCGGGCAGATGGTTGCCTCTACAACTGCAAAGGCAAGTTACACACCAATGGCTACACCTCAATTGCCAACCTTAGTTCCAGTTGCGCATAAAAAAGATGCGAAACTATCCAATAATTGGAAAACTAAAGCCGTTCAAGATTTAAGCGATGAGGAAGTACTCTCTATGCCAGACTCTGAGTACATGAACGATACTCAGATGGCTTTCTTTAGACTTAAACTTGTTCAGCTAAAGGTTGATATCTTGGCCAACGCAGAAGGTACTACGGAACACCTAAGGGAGGACACAGTTGTCGTACCTGATCCTGCAGATCGTGCAACAATTGAAGAAGAGCACGCGCTCGAACTCAGGACCCGTGACCGTGAGCGTAAACTCCTTAAAAAGATTGAACAGTCAATCACACGCATTGACGCCGGCGACTATGGTTATTGTGATGAAACGGGTGAGCCTATAGGGGTAGGACGTCTTTTGGCAAGACCCACTGCTACTTTATCGCTTGAGGCACAGCAACGCCGTGAACTCAAACAAAAGATGTTTGGTGATTAATTTACTTAACCTACCTTACTGAGAATTTTTAATTAAATTCAATAAGGTATACCTACTAAGCTTTATTCTCTCGCACTTTCAAACACTCACTATAATGGGCAATTAGTAAAGTGCACTTAGTGCATTTAGTGCTCTTAGTAACATTGGGGTGACCTTGGGGTGACCTTGGACTACGCGTAAATAAACTGATGATAAATCTCAGATTGTCAAGGATTAGAGAAATAAACTTGGTTTTATTTAATAAGGGCTAGAGAATAAGTCACCGGGGTCGAATCTACTCGAATCTAGGTATAAGGATTCGCCGTGTACACATTCACTACTTTTGTAACTCCCGTATGTAGACTGCGAGTTCTGTTTGCGGCTCTTGGCTTGGTGTTAACTCCGTATGTCATGACACCTGCAAGTGCTGGTCAAGCGAGTGCGGTCATTCCTGTATCGGTTGTCGTCATTGCCGGTGCAAAACTGCAAAATCTTTACGAGACAACTCAACTCACCATTACTGAGTTAGATATCTCTAGAGGTTATATTAGTATTCAAAGCGCTTATAAATTCTCAGTACTCACCAATAGTAAGCAAGGTGTTGTTCTCGAATTAAATCCGATTGGATATATTTTTAATTCAGTCGAAGTAACTGGCTGGGGAAATATTAGCCAATTAGGACCTGACGGAGGTAGTATTACGCAAAGAGGTACTGTTTTGAAAAACGAAACGCATGAGCTGAGTTTCAAGTTTCAACTTCGACCCAATCTTTTACCTGGCAACTATCCTTGGCCTTTACAACTGTCAGTCCAAGCTCTATCCTAATGAGTGGGAATCCACACCACCTGAAAAGGTGGATCCAAGCTTAAGATCGTTATGAGTTCGTCAACGAACAGACTCTAAGAGTCAAAGAAGAGACCATACTTCTTTATTCCAGTTAGTTGATTATGAAACGTTACGTTCCACTAAGATGGGTACTGTGGTGCGCACTCTTTGCCTTTGCTTTAGCTTTCTCAAGTACTTACCTGTGCTCTCGCTCTTACGGGCAGGCACTCAACCTTAGTCAAAGCACCAACGCAGGTTCCATTCAACAAAATTTAGAACGTGGGCGACTCCAAAGTCCTTTGCCATCAAAGGACGGTCCAAAACTCATTCCTGAAGTGGATAAGGCCGTTGTTGGTGAGATCACTTTCATACTCGAAA
>CAIRBP010000018.1 GCA_903876885.1 uncultured Burkholderiales bacterium
GGCAACTCGTCCGAGCACCTTATCGGTGGCGTCAATCACAAACCACTCATGCTTCACGTCAGCGGGTTTTGCGCTGAACGTTGACATATATCTATCCTTGAGTGGGTTGTTTGGGCCCTTTTCCACGGTCGGTGTTCTTCTGATGAGAACCTCTTAGGTGGGGAGAAATCTTGCGCCGCGGGGCCACTTTTTCGCTGCGAAGCCTTCTATTATAACCCAAATCCACCAACTGTTGCTTTTATGCAAAACCCCGAAAACCAGCCTTTGCTATGTCGTCTTAAGAGCCCGAGTCAAGCGTAAATCCTGCCAGCGCGTCTTGCCCCATTAATTCCACCATTTGCGGCAAGCTCGACTTGAGTTGAGGCTTTAAAGTATGTGGTGGATTGATAATGAACACCCCTGAGGCCGCTAGCCCAGGACGCTTGGGAGCGTTATTCGTACCTAAAACATCAAGCTGAGATCCCATTTGTCCGGACTTGATACGCAGCGTTGCGTGTACCCACGGTTTGCCCGATTCTTGTGCAAGCACTTTTAATCTTCTTGGCAAATCATGTGCTTCGGGTCTAGCGATTACTGGATACCAAACCATATAAGTGCCAGTTACAAACCTCTTTAAGCTATCTTGTACGCTACTAACGACGCGCGCATAGTCTGATTTCATCTCATAACTTGGATCCATCAGCACCAGACCGCGTCGGGTCGGAGGGGGCAAGAGTTTTTTTAAGCCTTCGAAGCCATCTTCGCTGTAACAATTAATTTGACGGCCGGCTCTTAATTGCTCAATGTGCTTTATTAGCATGCGGCTGTCAGTTGGATGCAACTCAAAGACTTTGAGCTTGTCATGCCTTCTCAAATAATCATGAGCGATCAAAGGCGAGCCGGGATACACCTTTAAGGAACCACTCGGATTAAAGCGCTCTAATTCCTGTACGTATTCACCGAGTAACTCGTCTAACTCAAGCCCTTTTTCTGCAGCGCTTTTAAGCAACTGTCGAAGCCCCTCGTCGACTTCGCCGCTGAGTTCTGCAGCGTCACTGTCGAGCCTGTAAATACCAGCTCCAGCGTGGGTATCAATAACGGTGAATCCGACCTCTTTTTGGGTCATGTACTGAACTATAGCAATCAAAACTGTGTGTTTGAGCACATCTGCATGATTTCCAGCGTGGTAGGCGTGTCTGTAACTGAACATATCGTGATCTTAACCGCAGATTACCTTCATAAAAAAAACTTAGCCATATGAACTCGCTTAACGCGGCTTAGGGGTTTTTAAAAATGCATTTTTTCCTCCATCAGTTTCATTTTGCTCAATGTCAACACATTCACAACGGGGATGTGAAATGCGCTCAGGACCTGATTTACATAACAAAAAGGGACCGAGTATTTAGATACTCGGTCCCTTCATTAATCGCATAGAGAATAAGTGGTGGGCTGTGGAGGATTTGAACACTCCGACCAAAAGATTAAGTGTCTTCTGCTCTACCACTGAGCTAACAGCCCGCGGTTGCATTATAAATAAATTTTAGAGCTTTTCTTAAAACTTTTTATGACACTCGTTCGTCTAACTCAAATCAATTCTTTTATAAGCACTAACCCGAAAACATGTTTTAGGTATCTGTAAATATATTTATGATCAGATTTCAATTACAAATTTAAGTTGCTCGCTATTTGCATAACCGCACTAGATTGGTTCATGCTGTAAAAATGAAGTCCTGGCACGCCAGCTTTTAATAGTTGCTCACAAAGTTGTGATACTACTTCAATTCCGAAGCTACGGATAGACTCAACATCATCTGCATAAGAGTGCAGTCGTTGCCTGATCCAACGAGGAATTTCGGCTCCACATGCGTCAGAAAAGCGCATCAACTGAGAAGCGCTTGTAATTGGCATGATGCCAGGCACTATAGGTATGTTTACACCTGCACGAGTCGCGTCTTCAATAAATCTGAAGTAAGCATCTTGGTTATAAAAATACTGAGTAATTGCAGAGTTTGCGCCCTCGCGAACTTTGACAACCAATGCATTAATATCACTTTGAACCGAACTGGCTTGAGGATGAAATTCCGGATAAGCTGCGACTTCAATATGAAAATAATCTCCCATCTCAGCCCTAATAAAGCGGACTAAATCACTAGCGTAATGAAACTCACCGCCTAAGCCGTAACCACTGGGTAAATCTCCCCTGAGTGCAACAATTCTTTTAACACCCATTGACTTCAGCTCATTTAGTTCTTGGCGAACTTTATCAGCGCTTGCTCCGATACAAGAAAAATGTGAAGCTGCGTCGACACCCTCTTTTAAAATCTCCCCGACTGTTGCAAACGTGCCCGACTGCGTTGCCCCACCAGCGCCGTAGGTGACAGAGCAAAATTCTGGCTTAAGTTGGTAAAGTGTTTTACGAACCACCCTAAGCTTTTCAGCTCCCTCGGGTGTCTTGGGCGGAAAAAATTCAATACTTAAATGACTCATAACGCAGGTTCCTCAAAGTAAGCTTGTCGTTAGAAATTAATTTCTAATTTTTTACTTATTGATTTCTTTGATCTTGACGCTTAAAACTTTGTAAAAAAGGGGCCCAAGCCTCAAAAGACTCGGCCCCTTTGAACAAAAACACCTTAACCGTTGGTGTTGCCCTGAAAGAAAGGCTTAATAACGGTAAGTGTCGGCCTTGTAAGGCCCACTCTTAGGTACGCCAATGTAGGCTGCCTGCTCATCGCTGAGTTCTGTGAGCATTGCACCCACTTTAGACAAATGCAGACGAGCAACCTTCTCATCTAAGTGCTTAGGCAATACATAAACCTTACCTGACTTATATTCATTTGGACGAGTAAAGAGTTCAATTTGTGCAATCGTTTGATTCGCAAATGAAGTACTCATCACAAAGCTTGGGTGACCAGTTCCACAGCCCAAATTCACCAAGCGGCCCTTTGCAAGCATGATGATGCGTTTGCCATCGGGGAAGATGATGTGATCAACCTGTGGCTTGATCTCTTCCCACTTGTATTTTTCAACTCCAACGATATCGATTTCGTTGTCAAAGTGGCCAATGTTACAAACAATCGCCTGATCCTTCATCTTGACCATATGGTCATGAGTAATGACGTGCTTGTTACCTGTCGCAGTCACAAAGATGTCTGCCTTGTCTGCAGCGTACTCCATAGTAACGATTTTGTAGCCTTCCATGGCTGCTTGCAAAGCGTTTATTGGATCGATCTCAGTAACCCATACTTGAGCGCTTAAGGCGCGTAGTGCTTGGGCGCTGCCCTTACCCACGTCACCGTAGCCAGCTACCACAGCAACCTTACCCGCTACCATCACATCTGTAGCGCGCTTGATTGCGTCAACTAAAGACTCGCGGCATCCGTACAAGTTATCAAACTTACTCTTTGTTACGGAATCGTTTACGTTGATTGCTTTGAAGAGCAAAGTTCCCGCCGCTGACATCTCGTTCAGACGGTGAACGCCAGTCGTTGTCTCCTCAGTCACACCAATGATTTCAGCGCTCTTCCTGGTGTACCAAGTTGGGTCAACGGCCAGCTTAGCCTTGATAGCGTTGAAGAGACAAATTTCCTCTTCGCTTTGTGGCTTACTAATGACGCTTGGGTCTTTCTCAGCTCTTTGTCCGAGGTGCATGAGAAGCGTAGCATCCCCGCCATCGTCCAAAATCATATTCGGGCCTTCGCCTTTAGATCCAGCTACACCAAATTCGAAGATTTGATGCGTATAGTCCCAGTAATCGACCAAAGTCTCACCTTTGTAGGCAAAAACGGGAGTGCCAGTTGCAACAAGCGCTGCTGCAGCGTGGTCTTGGGTTGAGAAAATATTACATGAAGCCCAACGAACCTGCGCGCCAAGAGCTTGCAAGGTTTCAACTAATACTGCCGTTTGGATGGTCATGTGCAATGAGCCCGTAACGCGCGCACCTTTGAGGGGCTGGGATTTTGCAAATTCTTGACGAATTGCCATAAGACCAGGCATCTCGGTCTCAGCAATTTTGATTTCCTTACGGCCCCAAGCAGCTAATTCAATATCAGCAATAGCGTAGTCGCTTGCGTGGACGGGTTTTAAAACAGCACTCATTATTCAACTCCATTCAATGTTGATACCACTGATGGATGTAAGTAGAGTTACGCCAAAGCGACTTCGCTTTTAGGAGAGGCTCACCTCACATCTAACAGTGGGTGAGCGCAGTTGGTGATCAAGATCCGAGCCTCACCTGAGTTCTAATGTAGTGAACTTGGCTGCAGCGCTCCTCGGATTTGCGGGTATTTTAACTCAATCTGACAAATTGTTGTGATCGCCTGCACAATCAAACGCAATAGGCTTAAAAATTATGTTGGATTTTTTTGAAATCCACACTAAGCCTTTCACAATATTGACTTTTTTTAGAGTTGTTAAATTAAACTCCACACAGTAAATTGATGCTCATTTTTACTTGGCCCAACTGATCTGAACATTACTATTTCCAAATACATGAATAATTGGGCATTACCGACTCTTTTGATACTATCAGCAGCAGTATTGTCACTTGTGGTCTGTATTTTTATCTTACTGCGCACCTTACAGCGACACAAAAGCAGAGCACGTGCGCTAGAACAAGCCGCCAAGGGACAAGATCTTTGGACTGCGTTCATAAGTCATGAGTTGCGAAACCCTTTATTTGCCCTAAATACCCATTTGGGTTTGTTAGGCTTTGACAAGCAACTTCCCCCGAAACTGCATCACCACTTGGACGCTTGCCAAGAAGCGAGTCAAAACATTCAAGACTTAGTGAGCGATATCTTAGACAGTGCTCAGATTCGCTCAGGTGCATTTGCGTTAAATCCAAGCCAAACCCAAATCTCAAAACTTGCCCACTCCATTTACGACACATATAAACCGCTTGCAAGCGCCAAGGGCCTACAGCTGTCACTTCGTATCGCGCCCTCTACCCCAAAGGATGTGTATTTGGATGGCCTGCGCCTGCGTCAAGTGTTAACGAACTTAGTATCAAATGCAATTAAATACACAGACTCAGGAGAGGTGAGTATTCAAATTGAATCCAGCAATAGCTTTGTGAGCGACCAAATCCAACACTCCATTACCAAGCCTAAAGTTAAAACTGAAGCTCTTTCGGTACGAGTCGTTGACACTGGCAAAGGAATATCCAAGGAGGAGTTAAATTACATTTTTGAACCGTTTTATATGTCTGAAATAAATTCACAAAACAGTCCTCACTCACCCCCCAGTGCGGCAAGCTTGAGCGCGAGTAAAGGCCTAGGACTGGCGATTGTCCAAAGTATTACAAGAGCCAGTGGTTGGCAGATTATTGTTGAAAGTAATGCAAATCCGGCACTTAGACCTACAGGCTCTGAATTTAAACTCTTTATTCCACTTGTTCCATTTGCTCCAGATGTTCCAAATATTCCAATTGCAAATTGACCCAATCCTCCCAAATTTTGAAGAGCTTTCACAGCCCCGAACTGCAATCCATCCTTAAAAAAACTTCCAAATAAGTGCTGATTTCAAACTCATTACTGTGCAATTTGCTTCCACAATCTTTACTCAACTCGTTACCTAAGAAATATAACCAACGACTTAACGCCAAAATTGGCAGGGCTTTACACCTTAAGCGCCCCTTGACCGCGTTATCATCTCGGGTTAGCAAAAAATTTAATCATGACTACAGTTTCCCAGGAAGTCCACCGCAGAAGGACATTTGCCATCATCTCTCACCCGGATGCGGGTAAGACAACGCTTACAGAAAAACTATTGCTGTTCTCCGGCGCTATTCAAATTGCGGGCTCCGTTAAAGCCCGTAAAGCCTCCAGGCACGCAACGAGTGATTGGATGGAGATTGAGAAACAACGGGGCATCTCCGTAGCTAGTTCAGTTATGCAAATGCTTTACAGGGACCACGTCATAAATTTACTTGACACCCCGGGACACAAAGACTTTAGTGAGGATACTTACCGAGTGTTAACAGCTGTTGACTCTGCACTCATGGTGATTGACGCGGCCAACGGTGTTGAGGCGCAGACCCGTCGTTTAATTGAAGTCTGTCGTCAAAGAAATACGCCCATCTTAACGTTTATAAACAAAATGGACCGCGAAGTTCGTGATCCCTTGGACTTACTAGACGAGGTGGAACGCGAGCTAGGAATGCCATGCACACCTATGACCTGGCCTGTAGGGCAGGGTAAACAGTTTGCAGGAATTTTGAATTTACGAAACGACACGATGACCGTTTTTGAATCCGGTAGCGAACGAAGACCCGAGGACTTTGAAGCCCTACCCCTCAAGGACATCGATTCCCTAAAAGCTCGCTTTAAAGATACATGGGACGCATCTATTGAGAGTATGGAGCTAGCGACTGGCGCCTCTCCAAAGTTCGATTTAGAGGCTTTTCTTGCAGGCAAACAAACGCCTGTATTTTTTGGCTCCGGTGTTAACAACTTTGGAGTAATGGAGATTTTGGACGCCTTGGTGGACTTAGCCCCGTCTCCTAGACCACGGGTTAGCTCACTCATCGTTGACAAAGCCCCTGTGGTCAAAGAGATTCAACCCGAGGATGAACATTTCTCAGGCGTTGTATTCAAAGTTCAAGCAAATATGGACCCCTCTCACCGAGACCGCATCGCATTTGTAAGAGTAGCCTCGGGCAAATATACCCCTGGGATGAAGCTAAAAGTACAACGCTCCGCAAAAGAGCTCAGACCTACCTCAGTTGTAACTTTCTTGTCCCAGAGAAGAGAGGCAGTTGAAGAGGCGTATGCTGGCGACATAATTGGATTTACGACGCACGGTGGTGTTCAACTTGGTGACACCATCACTGACGGAATTGCGCTTCAATATACTGGTCTGCCCTTTTTTGCACCAGAGCTCTTTATGACCGTCATTCTTAAAAATCCACTCCGGACCAAGCAACTTCAAACTGGACTTGCGCAACTCGGCGAAGAAGGAGCTATTCAAGTTTTCCGCCCCGAAACGGGAGGCTCTATGTTACTTGGTGCAATTGGGGCATTGCAGTTTGAAGTTGTTCAGCACCGGCTTAAAGCGGAGTATGACTGCGACGTAAAACTAGAGTCTTGCCAGTACACAGGTGCGCGTTGGATCACCGCTAAAACAGATACTGAACTCAAGGAATTCATCAACGCTTATCCACAGCGCATGGCTTTAGACGCAGCCAACACACTCGCCTATTTATGCACCTCTCCGTACGACGTTCGTTTGGCACAGGAACGATTTCCTAAAATCGAGTTTCACCCACTGCGTGAACACGCCGGGCTCACACTGCAAGACGCTTCATCTTAGAACTTAGGGATCACTATTTAGCTGAGCTATTTTGGCGAGCACCAACTAAGCCGAGTAGCCCACTCCTCTTGCCAATACAGGTGCTAAAGCAGCTGCGGTATGAGTCTTAAGCTTGGTGCACATCTCGGGGGAGTTGGACATCACTACTTGTCCGCCGCCGTCACCGCCCTCTGGTCCAAGATCGATAATCCAATCGGCCTCTGCGATCAAGTCTAAATCGTGCTCGATCACAATCACACTGTGTCTTGCATCAACCAAGCGGTGGAGAACTCGGATGAGCTTATCAACATCAGCCATATGCAGCCCAACAGTTGGTTCGTCCAGCACGTACAGCGTATGCGGTGCTTTTTGACCCCTTCGGGTTATATCGTCTCTGACCTTTGAGAGTTCAGTCACTAATTTAATGCGCTGCGCCTCACCCCCACTCAGGGTTGGTGAGGGCTGGCCCAAAGTTAAATATCCAAGCCCCACATCTTTTAAAAGCTGCAGTGGGTGAGAGATCGCAGGCATTGAGGCAAAAAACTCTACCGCTTCATCGACCTCCATTGCAAGCACATCTCCAATACTTTTACCCCGCCAACTCACCGTTAGAGTCTCTGGGTTAAACCTCGCGCCCTTACAGACCTCACATAAAACCTTCACATCGGGCAAGAAACTCATCTCTATTGTTCTCATACCCTGGCCTTCGCATCCGGGACATCTACCCTCGCCCGTATTGAAACTAAAACGACCCGCGCCGTAACCCCTTGCTTTAGCCTCCAAAGTGTCGGCAAAGAGTTTTCTAACTGTGTCCCAAAATCCAATATAAGTTGCAGGACAAGACCTGGGTGTTTTACCAATCGGCGTTTGATCCACTTCAAGCACCCTGTCAATTTGCTCCCATCCCTCTAAGGAGGCGCATCCATGCCAGGTTTGCGCGCTTTTACGGGTTACAGCGGCTTGAACGTTCGCAAGAAGCACATCACGCGCAAGCGTTGACTTACCCGATCCACTCACACCAGTAACGGCCACTAACCGTCTAAGAGGAATATTTACGTTAACGCCCTTCAGGTTATGAAGATTAGCGCCCTTGATGCTTAACCACTGCGCAACTTCGGAGCTTCCCTTGGGAGCATTAAAGCTAGCACTTAGGGTCGCTAGTTGATACTGCTTATCTGCCTTCAATTGCGCTTTGGTTTTGGAAGATTTACCTGCTTTAGCGCTCTTGTTTTTAGTTTCTTGCGCCAACGCAGTCCGTTGCTCATTCATGGCCTGAGCGCTGAGGACTTTAACGCTTCGTCTAAGTTGGAATGGATGACGCATCGCGTCTTTCAAATATTTACCAGTCTGCGAGTCAGAGGCTTTTGAGATGTCAGATGCGCCTCCTTGCGCCACTAAGTGGCCTCCTCTCTTACCAGCGCTTGGGCCGATATCAATAATGTGGTCCGCCGCGCGGATGGTCTCCTCATCGTGTTCGACCACAACTAAAGTGTTGCCCTTGGAGCTGAGGTCTCGCAAAGCTGAGATGAGGATTTGGTTATCTCTTGCGTGCAAACCAATAGTGGGCTCGTCTAGGACATAACAAACACCTTGCAGATTACTCCCCAACTGTGCTGCCAGTCTGATGCGCTGCGCCTCGCCGCCGCTGAGCGTAGGAGCGCCTCGGTCCAACGTTAAGTACCCCAAACCAACTTTCTCTAAAAACTCTAACCGACTCGCTATCTCCGGCACCAAATCTCTCGCCACCTCTGCATCTCGCCCGGTGAGCTTTAATGCCTTAACCCAAGTTCTTAAATGACCAACGCTTAGCTTTGCCAAGTCAGTGATCGCTACTTTTTGAAATATTACGTGTCTGGCAACGAGATTAAGCCTTGTTCCCTCACAACTTGGGCATGGCTGATCGCTGATGTCTTCAACCTCAGGCTCTGCAAAGCTTTGTTCGCGGCCTTTTTGATCATCTTGTAAAGTCTCATCTAAGGCTTTACGCTGTTCCTTTGACAACTTCAAACCAGTGCCCACACATTCCGTGCACCAACCGTGCTTGCTGTTGTAGGAGAAAAGCCTAGGATCTAGCTCCATATAGGAGGTGCTACAAACTGGGCAAGCACGCCGAGTGGAGTAGGTGTGGTGACGCCCCACTTTTGCAGTGGAACGCATATCCTTCATCGCTGCACTTAACGCGCCCAAATCACTTAAAACGTTAATAACTCCTTTGCCGTGTTCTAGCGCGGTGAGCAAGGCTTGTCTCAACTCTTTCTCAGTCTTAGCGCTCACAACAACACTCAAGACCGGTAGCTCGATGGTATGTTCTTTGAATCGATCAATTCTTGGAAAATTGTGGGTTGGCAAAAACTCACCATCCACTCTTAAGTGAGTGTAGCCACGAGCTTTAGCCCACTCTGCCCACTCCGTATAAACTCCTTTTCTGTTCACAACCAAGGGCGCCAAAATTCCAATCAACTGCCCTTTAAATTCGCGCATCAAAAGGGTCATTATCCGCTCGACACTTTGGGGCTCAACACTTGCCATATCGTGAACGCAGTGCTGAGTGCCCAACTTTACAAACAGCAATCTTAAGAAATGCCAAACCTCTGTGGTTGTTCCAACAGTTGATTTTCTACCACCCCTGGATAGCCTTTGTTCAATTGCAACTGTTGGAGGAATCCCGTAGACCGCGTCAACCTCTGGTCTTCCCGCGGGTTGAACAATGCTGCGCGCGTAAGCGTTCAAACTCTCTAAGTACCTTCTTTGGCCTTCGTTAAACAAAATGTCAAAAGCAAGAGTTGATTTGCCTGAACCACTGACCCCTGTTATGACGTTAAATTTCTGTCGAGGAATATCAACAGAGAGATTTTTTAAATTGTGTTCGCGCGCATGAATGATTTGAATATTGGGATTAACCGTCGTTTGATTTGCTTTAAAGCTAAGCGTTGCAGAGTGATCGGTCTGAGCCTTAACAACCTCAGAATTTAACTCAAACACTTGCCCAACCAAAGATTCATCGTACTCACGAAGGGCTGCACCGGTGTGTGAGACTTTGTGGCGTCGCAAATCATCCGGCGTACCCTCAGCAACCACCTCGCCCCCAGCCTCCCCCCCTTCGGGGCCTAAATCGATAATCCAATCACTAGAACGAATGACGTCCAAGTTGTGTTCAATCACAATGAGCGAATCGCCTGCCTCTAACAAGCGTCTAAGCGCGCGCATTAACTTAGCAATGTCATCAAAATGAAGTCCTGTAGTTGGCTCATCAAACAAAAACAAAGTGCCCTTTCGAGCTAAGGACTGTTTGCTGTTACTGGACGATTTAGTTGCTTGCGCCAAATAACCTGCAAGCTTGAGTCTTTGCGCCTCTCCGCCACTTAGTGTAGGTACAGGCTGACCAAGTCGTACATATTCAAGACCAACATCCACAATGGGTTGCAATGTCCTCAGTACGTCCCTATCTTTAGCAAAAAGGGCTACCGCCTGGCTAACGGTTAACTCAAGTACATCCGCCACATTTAGATAAACGGTAGCGCCTGTAAGGGGATCCTTGCGTTCGATATTGACCTCTAAAATTTCAGGCCTGTAGCGTTTACCGTTGCAATCTGGACAGCGCAGATACACGTCACTCAAGAACTGCATCTCTACATGTTCGAATCCAGAACCACCGCAAGTTGGGCACCGTCCGTCGCCGCCGTTAAAACTGAATTTACTCGCCGTATAACCCCTTTGTTTAGAGAGGGTGGCGCTTGCGAATATTTCACGCAATGCGTCCCAAGCACCAACGTAGCTGACGGGATTGGAGCGGGCAGTTTTACCAATGGGTGACTGGTCCACAAATACGACATCAGCTAAGTGATCCGCCCCTAGGAGACGCGAGTGCGCACCGGGAGTCTCCGTTGCACGGCCAAAATGCCTGAGAAGAGTAGGTGCCAAAATATCTTGAATCAAAGTGGATTTACCCGACCCACTAACGCCGGTCACACAGACCAATCGCTCGAGCGGAAACTCAACCGAGATATTTTTTAAGTTGTGCTCGTTTGCGCCCTCTAAAATCAAACGCGGTGTCGAATCACGAACCAACCGCGTTAGGCCCAGTCCGACTGACTTTCGCCCCCCCAGGTACTCCCCAGTAAGGGTCTGTGCACCCCTTATTTGCGCAGGTGTTCCGTCAAAGACAATTTGTCCGCCTCGCTCCCCCGGCCCCGGCCCCATATCAATGATCCGGTCCGCTGCAAGCATGACCGCTGGATCGTGTTCAACAACAACCAATGTGTTACCTGCCGTTTTTAGGCGTTGCATGGCTTGAGTAATTCGGCCCATGTCCCTTGGGTGCAGACCTATACTGGGTTCATCCAGGACAAATAAAGTGTTAACGAGCGAGGTGCCCAGTGCTGTTGTTAAATTAATGCGCTGGACTTCGCCTCCAGACAAAGTTCTACTTTGTCGGTCTAGTGTCAAGTAACCCAATCCGACATCACACAAATACCTCAGTCGAGTTCTAATCTCATCAAAGAGCATCACAAGTGCTTGTCGTTCTGCGCTGGCTTGCGAGATCAATGAATTGTCTTTCTCCATGGCATCAAAGAAAATTCTTAAACGCTCAATTGGCATCAGCATTAAATCGTGAACGGTGAGTCCGGGTAGTTTGGCAAGTTGCTCATCGCTCCAGTCCACCCCAGTCGGCTTAAAACGAGCTGCATTTAGGGCGAGAGCAGCAGCCTGTGAACTACCAATCCGCCACAGTAAGCTCTCAGTTTTCAGTCTTGAACCAGCACAAACATGACAGGGCGTGTAACTTCGGTACTTAGATAAAAGCACCCTGATATGCATCTTGTAAGACTTGGTCTCCAAATATTCAAAAAAACGCTTGATACCAAACCACTTCTGATTCCATTTGCCGTTCCACTGGGGAGAGCCGTTAATGACCCAATCTTTTTGGGATTGAGAGAGTTTGTACCAGGGTGTATCACGTGGAATGCCTTCTTTTTCCGCGTGCCTCATCAAATCATCTTGAGCTTCAGACCAAGCAGGAGTTTGTATTGTCTTTATTGCGCCTGATCGAAGCGTTAGTTTTTCATTAGGAATCACCAGACCATAGTCAACTCCGATTACACGGCCAAATCCTCGACATGTCTCACAAGCCCCTAATGGAGAGTTAAAGGAGAACATAGAGGGTGTAGGGGCACTGTAAGAGAGATCACTATCTGGACAATGAAGACCAGTCGAGAATCTCCAAATATCCGAGCCCGCACTGGCAGGCACATTAGCAGAGGTCTCGGCTGCGTCAACGTAGATATTAAGCTTTCCCGAACCCCTTTTAATAGCAGTTTCAATTGCCTCGAGCACTCTAACTTGTTCGACAGAGCCAAGCCTAAAACGATCAGCAACAACGTCTAAAATTTTTCTAGGTCCAGTCGTAGTAGCAACTTCACGTTGACCCTGAACTTTTGTAAACCCACTGGCACTCAACCACTGCTCAATTTCCTCTGGCGAGGCGGAACTTGGCAACTCCACGGGGAAGGTGAAGTAAAGCCGCGGATCAGACCCTGAATCAGCAACTCTTTGTTTAATCTGTTCGAAAATAGTTTGAGCATTGTCCAACCTGACAGGCTGCGCAGTCTTGCGATCGAATAGCTGAGCTGCTCGGGCGAAAAGTAACTTCAAATGGTCGTTCAGCTCTGTCATTGTTCCAACGGTTGAGCGAGAACTTCTTACTGGATTGGTTTGATCTATGGCAATGGCCGGCGGAACACCCTCTACCTTATCCACAGCGGGACGGTCCATCCGGTCTAAAAATTGTCGCGCGTATGCGCTAAAAGTCTCTACGTAACGGCGCTGGCCTTCTGCATACAAGGTATCAAACACAAGGCTTGATTTACCCGATCCACTGGGGCCCGTAACGACTGTTAATTCACCAGTGCGAATTTGAACATCTAAATTCTTAAGGTTGTGTTGCCTCGCGCCCGAGATTTTAATTATGCCGTCGTCCATAGATGCTGTGCTAATTTATAGAAAACATATATTCTAGGCAGGTTAGAAGACAATTCATTTGTAGGGTCAAAATGAAAGAGCGGAGTCCGGTCATGCGATACTTTGTCTGATTAGGTCAAACTGGCTCATGAATGCATCATTGATACCTTATCCATGCCCAAAGACTGACTCAAGGAAACCTCATTGGAAGAACCACCCTTTACGCCCCCAACCACCTCGTCAGCGGCTCCAAGTACTAGCTCACCACTCGGAGTGAGTGGACCGCGCTCGATCCATCAACAAATCATCCTCAGGCGTTGGCTTTTAATCTCCAAAATGGACGCGGGCGCTCCTTTGCCCTCGCCGTGCGTCAGCGTCTGTTTGATGAACAGTAAAAGCATATGCACAGGATGCTTTCGAAGCATAGACGAAATAACCGACTGGGCAAGCTTCCCACCTGAGCGGCAATTCAGTGTTTGGAAAAATATCATTGAAAGAATTAGTCAATTTAATCCAAATCTTGCGATATAAAAAAGACTTACCTGTAGACTAGGCAAACTGCCTAGTCAAGCGCCTAGGGATGGACAATATACTGTTCAAATGCCAAACGCCTTTAACTTTCAGTCCTCCCCTTTTGATTGTTTAACTAAAGAAGAACAAGCCCGTGTAAGAGCAAGGGTAGATGTCGTTTACTTCCCCAAAGACTCAGTTATCCTTGAAGTGGGAGAAACTCCGAGCCATTTGTTTGTAATTATTAAAGGCCGCGTTGTACAAATCGAAGAAAACGAGATCGTCGCAACCTACGATATAGATGACTGCTTTGACGGCAGGGGGCTCGTTGCCGGCAAATCAAGCAGTCAGTTTTTAGCTGCCCAGGAGGTTGTTGCATATCAACTTGGACGCCAAACGGTTAGCGATCTCATCGCCTCAAACGTCAGCTTTGGAGCTTTGCTCTTCTCGGACTTAGGGCAAAAATTAAACGTACTCTCCAACCGCGCTGATGAGCATCAAATGCAGTCTCTTACACTGACACGTGTTGATGAGGCGTTTCTTAGGCCGGCTCACTTTGTTTCTAGCGATGCCACTATTTTGGAAGTAGTCAGACTCTTTAATGAACACCGAATTTCTAGCGTTTTAGTTAATCGCTTGGTCTCGTCAAGTATTACTGAGGGTAAGGCTCAGTTAGACCAAAGAGAGCTAACTGATATGAGTCAGCAAGACCTTGTTGGTATGTTCTCTTCTAATGATTTACAAAGGGCAATACTCTCCAATCCCGATCAATTTCAAACGCTTAGAGTAATCGATTTTGCTCGCTTTAACCTCATCTGTGTCAAACCTTCTAGCCTTGTGGGGGACGCACTTGCGATGATGCTCAAGCACCGCATCCACAGACTTGTGGTCCAAGAGAGCGGGCATATCTACGGTGTTTTGGAGTCCCTTGATCTATTTAGCTTTCTCTCCAATCACTCCTACTTGATCAGTACTTTGATAGAGGAGGCCAAGGACTTAGAGACTTTAAAGAAAGCAGCTCAGAAAATTTCCGTCATGATGAGTGCACTCTACAAGAGTGGTTCAAAAATTCACCTGATTTGCGGTCTTGTTCAGGAGTTAAATGCGCGGTTGATCGAACAGGCTTGGACTTTAATTGCCCCTCCCGATTTGATTGCCAATAGTTGTCTATTTGTCATGGGTAGCGAGGGTAGAGGCGAACAACTTCTAAAGACAGACCAGGATAATGGTTTAATTTTGAGAGACGGCTACTCACCCCCAGGTGATTTACAAGCGATTACACAACGTTTATCTGAAGCACTCATTGATTTTGGATATCCCCCTTGCCCCGGACAGATCATGCTATCCAACTCAGAGTGGCGAATGTCGGCCAGCGAGTTTTGCAAACGGTTAAGGGAATGGTTCATCATGCCCACACCTGAAAGGCTTATGAATCTTGCTATCTTTATGGATGCAGATGCAGTTTGCGGTGATGCATCCTTACTCATGCAAGTAAGGCAAAGTCAGATGCAGTTTACAGCCGATAATGATGCGATGCTTTCAAGGTTTGCATCAGCCTCAAATGCTTTTGGATCGGATTCTGGGTGGTGGAACAAAATTCTGGGGATTGCCTCCAAGCACGAATCTTTTAGCATAAAGCGAGAAGCTATATTCCCCCTGGTACACGGGGTACGTAGTTTGGCGCTGAAACACGGCATTTACCAAACAGGCTCTGTTGCGCGCATTGAAGAGTTGGTTCAAAGGGGTTACCTGAGCTCTAAAATGGGACTGGATTTAACGCAGAGTTTGCACCTATTAATAGAACTGCGTTTTAAATCGGGATTAAAAGAGATTGAGTCTGGACAAACAGTATCTGGGCGTGTTGACGTAGATTTATTGTCTACGCTTGAGCGGGACTTACTTAAAGACACCATCAATGTTGTCCGCCGATTTAAATCTCTTTTGACTCAACAGTTCAAACTCGACTCCTTTTAGCATCCCTCACCATGAAGAGCCCTTTAACCCTACAAAGTTGTTACAGACTGCTGAAGAAAGAGTTTCAAAAGTATCTATTGAAAGACAAATCTTATTCTTTCTTGTTTGAAGATGCACCACCTAATGAATGGATTGCCATAGACTGTGAGACAACCGGCCTTGATGTTAGGCGAGATGAGATCATATCCATCGCAGCGATTCCCATCAAAGATATGAAACTACTCACCAGTGAGCGTCTTGAGCTTTTAATCAAACCCAAGCAAGAACTATCAGCCCAAAGCGTTCGTGTACACCGATTGCGCGCTTGTGATCTTGAAGAGGGGCTCGACCCTCAGAGTGCAGCGAGGCAGTTTCTTCACTTTGTCGGTAGTCGCCCAATCGTTGGATACTACACAGAATTTGACATTGCGATGATCAATAAAATCGTGTATCCCATACTTGGAATACACCTGCCAAACTTACAACTTGATGTTTGTAATATTTATTATGACTACAAGTTCAAGCAACTTCCCCCCTATCAACAATACGCAAACGCTGATATTGATTTGCGATTTGTAAGTCTTATGAAAGACCTAGAACTTCCCAGTAGGCACGGACATGACGCTCTTAATGATGCGGAAATGGCAGCATTGGCTTTTGTTAAATTAAGACATCTTATTTCTTGACATCCTGTTTGCCGAGAACACAGAAGGTTTACACACACCCTGCAAACAGACACTGAAGAACCCTCCCAATAAAAAAGACCGACTAAATAGTCGGCCTTTTAAACTAAAGTGATTTAGTTTTACTGAAGTTTAGTGGCCCGACCCTGTTGAGGCACCAAATCCCGTTTCAGAACGAACTCTTTGCGCAGGGAATGCCTCCCGCTCTTTGGCGGCAGCCTCGCTCTTATCTAAGAGTGAGAAAATCCAAATTCCTAAAAACGCGATCGTCATAGAGAACAGGGCAGGTGAAGCGTAAGGGAACCAGGCTGATCCCTTAGGGTTGCCAAGCGTTGCCTCCCAAACCGAAGGAGACACGACTGTTAGCCCAACTGAGGAGATAAGTCCAAGAAAACCACCAATCACGGCGCCCTTAGTTGTACAGTCCTTCCAAAGCACCGCCATGAAGAGCACGGGGAAGTTAGCCGATGCTGCAACAGCAAATGCCAACGAGACCATGAAAGCAATGTTTTGTTTCTCAAAAACAATTCCCAACAAAACAGCAACAAGACCTAAGGTTAGTGTTGTGATTCTTGACACACGAAGCTCATCCGCGCTATCTGCCTTACCGCCTTTCAGTAAGGTCGCGTAAAGGTCGTGGGAAACTGCTGACGCGCCTGACAATGTCAGTCCCGCCACTACAGCCAAGATAGTTGCAAAAGCAACAGCTGAGATAAAACCAAAGAATATATCCCCTCCAACTGTCTTAGCTACCAATACAGCCGCCATATTTGCAGTTCCTGCACCACCTTTAATTACACCTTTAACCGTGTCCGCTAGTTCTGGATCAGTCAATACAAGTGTGATGGCACCAAAACCAATAATAAAGATCAAAATGTAGAAGTAACCAATCCATGTCGTTGCCCAAAATACAGACTTACGCGCCTGCTTTGCGTCAGGAACCGTAAAGAAACGCATCAAAATATGGGGCAATCCAGCCGTGCCGAACATGAGAGCCATACCGAAAGATATCGCAGAGATAGGGTCTTTAATAAAGCCGCCTGGCGACATGATTGAGAGCCCTTTCTTGGCAGCTTCCTCTGGGGATGCGCCTGCGGCTTGAGCAATTGCTGTCTTCACCTCAACGCCCCTAGCAAATAAAGCTTCCGGGCTGAAATTAAACTGAGCTAACACCATGAAAGCCATAAACGTTACGCCTGAGAGCAACATACACGCTTTAATAATTTGCACCCAAGTTGTCGCAGTCATACCACCAAAGATAACATACACCATCATCAGTGCGCCAACCAAAACGACAGCGACCCAATAATCAAGTCCAAATAAAAGTTTAATCAACTGGCCAGCGCCAACCATTTGAGCAATCAAATAAAAGGCAACCACAATCAGTGTCCCTGAAGCGGCGAAGGCTCTGATCGGGCCTGGCTGAAAACGGTAACCCGCTACGTCTGCAAAAGTGAATTTGCCTAGATTACGAAGTCTCTCAGCCATTAAAAAAGTTATAACCGGCCACCCCACCAAGAAACCAATGGAATAAATAAGGCCGTCATAACCATTGGCCATAACAGCAGCTGTAATTCCCAAAAAGGAGGCCGCGGACATATAGTCGCCCGCTATAGCAAGTCCATTTTGAAATCCAGTAATACTCCCGCCTGCAGTGTAAAAGTCAGCGGCGGAGCGTGTGCGTGCGGCTGCCCATTTCGTAATTCCCAGAGTTGCTGCAACGAACGTTACAAACAAAATAATGGCTGTCCAGTTAGTCGTTTGTTTTGCAGTATCGCCCACATCCCCACCAGCGGCAAAAGCTAGTCCACTGAGGAGTGAAAACAGTATGATGAGTTGAGTTTTTAATTTCATTTTGAAACATCCTCTAAAATTTCTGCTGTCAACGCGTCGTATTCACTATTCGCACGGTTTACATAAATGCCAGTGATCACAATAGTGAACAAAATAACCCCCATGCCAATTGGGATACCCAAACTCGTCACGCCCTCTCCTATGGGTTGACCCAAAAATGGTTTGTTAAATGCAATAAGTCCTATGTATCCGTAGTAAACGATAAACATTAAGATACACAGCAACCAACCAAAATTATTACGCTTTGATTGAAGCTCGTGGTATTTTGGATGATTCTGAATTTTGTCAACAATCGGATCACTCATATTTAGGTCCTCTTACTCAAAAAATATTTACACAGCAGAATTTTTAGAAGCTATTTATTGCTAGCCAAAAAGTTCTAGCCTTGAGTATGCACTTTTTTAGGCGAATTTAAACCTATGGCTTGTACCAATTACTTTGAATTGATTAAGATCAAAGAATCACTAAGGGTTAACAACCATTTACCTATGGGTAACCCTTATAAGAACTCTAATAATTCTTTTTAAATTGACAAGTCTTTAGCTTAGTTGATCGCTTGCAGATTTTTCCAAGTAGCTATGCATCTCTTGCATACTAGAGAATATTTTTTGCGCTCCAGCCTCTACTAGTTCAATTGCTTGGATTTTTTGTTGGTTTGTATTTGATAGATATGCCCATACTGTTGCACCAGCACTTACTCCCGCTTGCACACCTGTTGGGGTATCCTCTATTACTAAACAGCAACTTGGATCCACCTCTAGGTGCTTCGCAGCTGCCAAGTAAACATCAGGTGCAGGTTTTGTTTTTGGCATTTCGTGCCCACTAAAGATCCGTCCATCAAACCACTTTATTAAACCAACCTTATTTAGTTGCAATTCAACTTTTATCCTATCCGCCCCTGAAGCGCAGGCTATTTTTGAATCGAAGTGTTGATGTACGAACTCAACAAACTCATGTATTCCAGGTATAGCCTTTAACTGAGCTTTTAAAGCTTTGTCCCTTTTATCTCTAAACTGGGTTAACCATGACTCGGTTAACACTTTTCCAGTTTTACTTTCAAACAATGCGGCCTGATCTTTGACTGCTCGCCCCAAAAAATGATTAACACATTCATCAAATGTAAGGGGCCACCCCTCTGCGTTTAAGCACTGTACCAAAACACCTAGCGTAATTGGCTCACTATCGACTAACACTCCGTCGCAATCAAAAAGTACCGCCTTGAACACAATGATCCTTTATTAGGACAAATTTACCGTCCATTTAATTTTTCAGCTCTACTTAACACCTATTGGATAGCGCTTAAATGCCGCCCTAAATACATCAACAACTTGTGTTGGAGCTGACATGCTTACATTCAAATCCTTAACTAATCCGTCTTTAAGTCCGTAGATCAATCCGTGAACCTCAATTCTCTGATCTCTAGCCCAAGCATCTTGTAAAACGTTTGATAGCGCTACGTTACCGACTTGTTCAATTACATTCATCTCACAAAGCACTCTTTCTAGCTCTTCTTGAGGTAGGTGATTAAGTCTTTTTCTGTGCCTTAAATGCACATCCTGGACATGTCTGAGCCAGTTATCAGCCAGGCCGATTCTAAGCCCTCTGGCAGCGGCAATTACGCCGCCACAGCCGTAGTGACCCACCACCATGATGTGCTCTACCTTCAAATGCTCAACAGCAAATTGAATCACTGATAGCGCATTTAGATCGGAGTGAACGACTACATTGGCAACATTTCTATGAACGAAAATTTCGCCAGGATCTAGACCAACAATTTCATTAGCAGGAACTCTTGAGTCTGAGCACCCAATCCAAAGGTATTTTGGAGATTGTTGTTTAGCAAGATGCGCAAAAAATCCAGGTCTATTTTGCTCCATTCGAGCTGCCCAAGCCACATTATTATCAAACAAATGTTTTAGTTTAGTAGTCAATTTCTTTATACTGGTTAATAGTTCAAAATATCACTGGCGTCAATTATTTAGAGCTCACAAATAACGTCCAATTATGATGCAAAATCTCTTTTACTTTATCTTAAATTTTGCACCTACCCCATTTGAATTCAATCTCATAACGAATATTTAACCCAACTCAGCAATATCCTTTGAAAAGTCAAAATAATTTATTCTCTAAAATCACCTTTCCTTTAGGCACTGATCCCGTTGAACTCGGTTTCGCAAAACTTATTGCACCCGGAATGTACTGGATACGTATGCCATTACCTTTTGCATTGAATCACATCAATCTTTGGTTACTTGAAGATACTTTTGACGGCATAGTCGGATGGACACTAATCGACTGCGGGATAGACTCACCCTCCAACCGCGATATTTGGGAGAAATTAATTAGCACTCTTTTGGGTGGCAAACCTATTTTGCGAATAGTAGTTACCCATATGCACCCCGACCATATTGGAAATGCTCACTGGCTTTGCAAGACATTTAAAGCCCCCCTTTGGATGAACTCTACGGAGTTTTACGCCGCACATTGCGCCCTCGTCTCTGACGCCGGATTCGGAGGCCCATTAGCCGCTGATTTCATGAAGTCTCATGGACTCAACTCTTTTGAATGGTTACAGGCAATCCAAAGCCGTACGACAACTTATTCCCAATTGGTAAACAGCGTACCAGAGCAATTTGTAAACGTGCAAGACGGAGACCTCATAGAAATAGGAGGGCACAAATGGCTATGCATACAAGGTCATGGTCACTCTCCGGAGCATATCTCCTTGTACTGCGAGGATCTTCGTGTTTTGATAAGTGGCGATATGCTACTACCTAAAATATCAACCAATGTTAGCGTTTGGGCAAACGAGCCTTTATCTAATCCTGTAAAACAGTTTCTAAATTCACTACGCCTTTTTGAAAATCTCCCCGAGCAGACCTTAGTATGTCCCTCCCACGGTATCCCTTTTATAGGAATACATACTAGGATTCGTGAACTCGGGCGACATCACGACGACCGATTAGATGAGGTCAAGCAAGCCTGTGCAATTAAACCCCAAAGTGCCTATGACATTACTAAGCTAATGTTCAAAAGGGAACTTGATTTGCATCAAATTACTTTTGCGATGGGCGAGGCTTTAGCGCACTTACACTGGTGGTGGCATGAGGGCATATTACACCGCTTTAAAACTCAAGACAATATTTACAAATTTCAAACTCAAGCTCTTACCCCACTAAAGATCACTTTGAAATCATGACCAAATTGGTGCCCCGTTATCACTTAGGGCGGCACGTCGCGCTTTGAAGTCTGGTACCACCTCTTTAACAGTATCCCAAAATTTTGGACTATGGTCCATGACTCTCAAGTGGCTAAGCTCATGAGCAACAACGTAATCGATTACATCAATCTTAAAGTGAATCAGTCTCCAATTCAAACGAATCGACCCATCTGAGGCGGCACTTCCCCAACGTGTATTTGCACTGCTAAGAGATAACTTGGTCCAACTCACTCCCAATAGGGGTGCAAAATGATCAAGCCGATGCGCAAATAAATTTTTCGCTTGTCGCATCAACCATGCCTGCACAGCATCTTGAATTTGAGTCGGGTGCGCGCTAAGGGGTAGTCCTAAATAAAGTTTTGCGCCTGCGGCTAGATCTGAAATATTTAGGACTGTGGTTCCATCCGCATCTCGTAAAACACCACCCGTTTGACTAAATGCATGTGAAGAGTCAAGGATAATTTGAACTTCTAATCCAAGTAGCGGGAAATACGCACCATTTTCCCAAATTAGTTTGCGCTTAGATAAAAACTTTTGACGATCCTGCATTTCCACTATTTTGCGAACAATCCAGTCGGCTCGCTCTTGAAGTGCGGCCTCTATCTCGCCCCACCCAACCCATCGCGGTGCGCTAACTGTTAAACCGTCATAGCCAACGCTCATTCCAATAGTTCGTCGCTTGGCTCTTCTAAACGCATAAGCTATCTCTGTATTTTGAAGTACTATAACTCTCTTGGCATTTGGATGACGAAATAAGCTAACTTCGTTTTGTAAATTTACCGAATTTTCAGTGGACTTCGAAAAATTATCAGCACCAGTATTTCCGCTTTTTACTATTTCAGATGGCGATACTGTTTCATGATCTTTGAAAGGATCAAACAAATCTAAAGGTAATTGAACATATTGCCTCAAAGCTCAATCTCTTTTGGGGTTTGTGTTGTTAAGTCCGCTTTTGATGATCCAATTGGCCGCCATACTTCGTACCCTAAACATACGCATCCGGATCTAACCTATGCATCTCTGACTCTATCCATTCTTCAACGCACTTATTCATGTACTCTGGAGTACTTCCCTGTGATTTAATTGGAGGACCTATAGAGACATCTACGGTTCCTGGAAAGAGCAAGAATGATTTTCTTGGCCAACAACGCGCAGACGTTACCGCCACAGGGATCACATCTACGCCGGTCTCAATAGCTAGCCTAACTCCGCCGGATTTGTACTGTCCAGCCTCCCCTCTAGCTATCCTAGTTCCCTCTGGAAACATAATCACCCAAACTCCACGTGCCAGCAAAACTCTACCCTGCTCAACTACTCTTTGAAAAGCACGAGCTTTTTGTTGTCTGTCGATATGAATCATATCTAATGTACCCATCGCCCATCCAAAAAATGGAATATGCAAAAGCTCTCTTTTGAAGACATAAGCCAATGGATGAGGCATGATTGCAGGCATCAAAAAAGTTTCATACGCCGATTGATGCTTAACTAGCAAAATAGCTCCCGTATTAGATTGTGTAGGGAGGTGCTCAAACCCTTGAACGTTGTAACGAACGCCGGCCAAAACTCTAGCCGCACTAACTGCCATCTTTAGCCATAAACTAGCTATCCAGTAAAGCCTATCTCCCTTTATGCCCAATAAACTTGCAATTAAAACGCACATAGCGCAGGGCATCACTGAGAGTATTAACCAGATTAAATAAAATGAAGAGCGTAAGATAACCAAAGAGTACTCAAGCGCATTGAAGGAAGCTTTGTTTGACTTACTCATTTGTGCAGGGCAATGATTCAAGCTCTTTCAACATAATTACCTGAGACCTCTGGAGAGTCCCTGCGATCCCTTAACACTTGAATCTTTAGACGCCTGTATTGCCTGCTCTTTGTTTAATAACCAGTCTACGCATGCTGATAAATCTGCATGGGTCACAGTATTTAATGGGAAATTATTAGGTAGATCAACATAACGAAATTGCTCTCCCTTCCCCGTCAATACCAAATGCGGCTCGCATCCCAACTCTATACAGGCTTGTAAATCACGAAGTGAATCACCAATTGCAGGTACACCCTTCAAATCCATGGCATAGCGCTCACCAATTTGCTGAAAAAGTCCCCCAAGGGGCTTCCGACACTGACAGCGGTCTTCTGGCGTATGGGGACAATAAAAAATTGCGTCTACGCGCCCGCCTTGAGCAGCCAACATCTTGTTCATCTTCTCATGCATCTGATTGAGTGTGCCCACGTCAAATAACCCGCGCCCCAAACCAGATTGATTGCTAGCAATGACTACATGCCAGCCTGAATGATTCAAGCGAGCGATTGCCTCGATTGCACCTGGTAATGGCTGCCATTCTTCTGGTGACTTAACGTAATCATCCCTATCATAGTTGATCGTTCCGTCTCGGTCTAAGATGACTAATTTAGTGCTCAATCTCTTGGTTTCCCTTGGTTAAACGATCTCAACATTTTTCAAGATTAATTATCATTACTTCAAACGGCTAACTTAGCCAAATCTGCAACTCTATTCATCTCAATATGCAAATTCTCAAGCAACGCGAGCCTATTATTTCTGAGTTGTTCGTCTGGATCGTTCACCATAACTTTATCAAAAAATACGTCAGTTGCATCCTTCAATCCTGCTAAGCATAC
>CAIRBP010000019.1 GCA_903876885.1 uncultured Burkholderiales bacterium
CGCGACATTGTTCTAATGCGAGTGCGTCCTTATCTACACCAAGCACCTTCAAACCTTGTTCGCAAAGCCACTTCATATGGCGCCCGCCGCCGCAGGCTAGGTCGAGCACAACCCCGAACGACACTTCATCGGGCGAGGGGTGGACCACATCTAGAGCAGGATTCGGTTTAGCACCTGGGATCAAGTGCGCCCAGCGCATAACCCATTCAGAAGGGGGCGAAAGCGTGAGATGGGAGTGAGTCATTTCTTGGGAGGTTGACGCGCAAGCAGTGAAGATTTAAAAGCAACCCCAAAACTGGTTGCTCAAATTAATCACAAATTCAGGGCGCAGGTACATCATGAATACAGCGCATAAAAGGCTGGCCCCAATCAAACACACACCAAGCTTAAACCAGAGATTGTTCAAATCTATGCAGCAACGGGTTTTAACTCACCCACGCCTCGTTGAATGGGGGTGATTTTGATAGGAAGATTGATGAAGGTTGCAAACAGTCCTAAGGCTATACACAGGTACCAAACAATATCGTAATTGCCGTATAGGTCGTATAAAAAACCTCCTAGCCAAACCCCCATAAAGCTACCAAGTTGGTGACTTAGAAACACAAATCCACCTAGCATTGAGAGATGTGCAACGCCAAAAATCTGGGCAATTACCGCATTTGTTGGAGGTACAGTTGAGAGCCACAAAACGCCCATCACACTTGCAAAAATATACACACTGATCGGGCTCAGGGGAGTACAGATGAAGACGCCAATGGCAACAGCTCGACCAAAATAAATTGCTGAAAGCATTTTATTTTTTGCAAATCTATCTCCCAACGCCCCCGCCGCGTAAGTGCCGAATATATTAAAAAGACCAATAAGCGCAAGCGCGTAACTCGCAACCTCGGGCGCTAGTCCGTGGTCTTTTAAGTATCCAGGCATATGCACAGCAATAAAAACAACTTGAAAGCCACAAACAAAGTAGCCAGACATCAAGAGCCTAAAACTGGGCAGTCCAAACGCTTCTTTTAAAGCGTGAGCAACGCTTTGCTTGGCAATGCTTGTCGCTCCACCCGTGAACCCAGGTTCGCGAAGCCCAAGCGCTAAAGGCAGAATGACCAATACCGCACAGGCCAAAATAATTAGGGCTGTTTGCCAACCCGCCCAAGCAATGAGCCAACCCTCAGTTGGTACCATTAGAAATTGTCCAAAAGAGCCTGCAGCAGCAGCAACGCCCATTGCCCAAGAACGTTTTTCTGGCGGTACGTTTCTACCAATGAGTCCGTAAATAACGGCGTACGTAGTTCCCGCCTGAGCGCAACCAATCAAAAGTCCGGTTGTCAGTAACAGCATCTGCGGTGTTGATGCATAGGCCATCCCGAAAAGGCCAAGTGCGTATAAGAGGGCGCAGACCACTATGATTCTGAAGGCTCCGAAACGGTCTGCGAGCATGCCCGAGAACACCCCTACAAGCCCCCAGGTGAGGTTTTGAACGGCAATGGCGAAGGAGAAATTTTGTCTGCTCCACTCATGAGCTTGTGTCATGGGTTGAAGCCATAATCCAAACCCATGTCGAACCCCCATTGCAAGGGAAATCACTGCAGCGCCACAGATCAGGACTTGCAAAAGTGGGATTGGGGTAAAACTAGTGCTTACGCTGGCCTGAGCGGGCTGGCTTGGTTCATTAGAGGTAGAGTTTTTAGCGTTCATTTTCGTAATATAACCATATTTGTAATTCCTGTCTTTGGGCTCATAAATTGCAATTCCTGTTAATTTATCCAGGGGTAATTTCTATTTGATTACAATTCGCACCTATGGCAACAAAACAAACTGAATATTCTGAGAGTTCGATTCGGGTTCTAAAAGGGCTCGAACCGGTTAAACAACGTCCTGGGATGTATACCCGTACGGATAATCCCTTGCATATCATCCAAGAGGTTTTGGACAACGCTGCAGATGAGGCACTTGCGGGGCATGGCAAGAAAATTAGCGTTACTTTGCACACGGACGGATCTGTCAGCGTCGATGATGACGGACGTGGCATTCCCTTTGGAATGCACCCCGAGGAAAAGGCGCCGGTGATCGAGCTTGTCTTCACTAGACTGCACGCTGGCGGTAAATTTGACAAAGGCTCTGGGGGCGCATACAGCTTCTCTGGTGGTCTGCACGGTGTTGGCGTCAGTGTTACCAACGCTTTGTCCAAGCGCATGGAGGTCACCTCTTACAGAGAGGGCAAGGTCGCCCACTTGGTCTTTCAAGGTGGTGATGTAACGCAGGGCTTGAAAGTACAAAAATCAAGCGCTGGTATGCGTACACAGGGAACAACAGTTAGGATGTGGCCCGACGCCAAGTACTTTGAATCCACCAACCTACCCATGGTTGAGATGACGCACTTACTGCGCTCAAAGGCAGTGCTTATGCCTGGGGTCACAGTGGAGCTGATAACTGAGAAGTCAAAAGAAACACAGACCTGGTTTTATAAGGCAGGTTTAAGAGATTATTTGATGCAGTCCTTGACAGCAGATCCTGTTATTCCGTTATTTGAGGGGGATGGATTTGCAGATGCAAGTCATGAATCTTTCGCCGAAGGCGAGGGCGCTCAGTGGTGTGTTGCCTTCACCGAAGACGGACACCCGATCCGGGAGAGCTACGTAAACCTAATTCCAACCAGCGCTGGGGGCACGCATGAGAGTGGTTTGCGAGACGGACTATTCACTGCAGTAAAAAGCTTTATTGATTTGCATGCCCTTTTGCCAAAGGGAGTTAAGTTACTCCCAGAAGATGTTTTTGCGCGGGTTAATTTTGTACTCAGCACGAAGGTCCTAGACCCGCAGTTTCAAGGGCAGATCAAGGAACGCTTGAATTCTAGGGACGCTGTGCGGTTGGTCTCAAATTTTGTTCGTCCTAATCTTGAGCTTTGGTTGAATCAGCATGTTGAGTACGGAAAAAAACTTGCTGACTTGGTGATCAAAGCTGCACAGCTTCGCCAACGAGCTGGGCAAAAGGTTGAAAAGAGAAAAGGCTCAGGCGTGGCCGTTTTGCCCGGTAAGTTAACGGACTGCGAAAGTAAAGATATTGCCAACAATGAGGTATTTCTGGTTGAGGGCGATAGTGCGGGTGGAAGTGCCAAGATGGGGCGCGACAAAGAGAGCCAGGCCGTGTTGCCCCTTAGAGGCAAGGTGCTAAATACTTGGGAGGTCGAGCGCGACCGACTCTTTGCGAATACCGAGATTCACGATATCGCTGTCGCCATAGGTGTGGATCCTCACGGCCCTAACGACTCCCCAGACTTATCGGGGCTCAGGTACGGTAAGGTGTGTATATTGTCTGACGCTGATGTGGACGGCTCGCATATTCAAGTATTACTGTTGACTCTTTTCTTTCGTCACTTTCCAAAGCTTATTGAAACTGGCCACGTCTTCGTAGCTCGTCCGCCTTTATTTAGAGTTGACGCGCCTGCGAGGGGCAAAAAACCTGCCGCAAAAATGTATGCGCTCGATGATGCAGAGCTGCACGCTATATTGGACAAACTGCGAAAGGACGGCGCCCGTGAGGGAAGTTGGAGCATCTCTCGCTTTAAAGGTCTGGGTGAGATGAACGCAGAGCAGTTGTGGGAGACAACGCTAAACCCCGATACAAGGCGCTTGTGGCCAGTGCAACTTGGGGATATAGATTTTGGTTCAACTGAGAAGCTCATCACACAACTCATGGGCAAGGGCGAGGCTGCGGCGCGACGCGAACTCATGGAAATACACGGTAACGAAATTGAGATTGATATTTAAATGTCCGACCTACTAATACCTACTGACGTTGCAGAGCCAACAGACGGCGAGATAAGTCTTGGAAAGTACGCTCAGCGTGCATATCTAGAGTACGCACTAAGCGTAGTTAAGGGCCGAGCGTTGCCCGATGTTTGTGATGGACAAAAGCCCGTTCAACGCAGAATTCTTTACGCGATGGAGCGCATGGGACTTGCCTTTTCTGGGGCGTCTGGTGCCAAGCCGGTTAAATGCGCGCGCGTTGTTGGTGATGTTTTAGGCCGCTTTCACCCACACGGTGATCAAGCCGCTTATGACGCACTGGTGCGCATGGCACAGGACTTCTCACAACGTTACCCACTCATTGACGGTCAAGGAAATTTTGGATCAAGGGACGGCGACGGCGCCGCTGCGATGAGGTATACGGAGGCTCGTTTATCAAAGATAACAACTCTATTGCTCGACGAAATTGATGAAGGCACAGTTGATTTTCAGCCCAACTACGACGGTTCAACGGATGAGCCAAAGTTGTTACCGGCGCGCCTTCCGTTCTCGCTTCTTAACGGCGCAAGTGGGATTGCAGTTGGAATGGCAACTGAGATTCCGAGTCACAACTTGAATGAAATTGCGCAGGCCTGTGTAGCGCTTATCAAAACCCCTAAATTAAGCGATGCTGAGGTTTACGCTTTGGTTCCAGGTCCCGATTATCCGGGGGGCGGACAAATCATCAGCAGCCTAGAGGACATTAGGGAAGCTTACGCGAGCGGCAGAGGGTCCTTGAAGGTGCGAGCCCGTTGGATCATAGAAGACCTGGCTCGCTCACAGTGGCAGGTGGTCGTGAAAGAGTTGCCCCCTGGTGTCAGCACTCAGCGCGTCTTAGAGGAGATTGAGGAGCTCACTAATCCTAAAGTGAAAGCTGGTAAGAAGAGTTTGACGCAGGAACAAAATCAGCTTAAGGCCAATGTGCTTGCAGTTCTTGACGGTGTCCGCGATGAGTCCAGCAAAGACGCGCCTGTTCGTTTGGTGTTTGAACCCAAATCTCGCACGATAGATCAAACGGAGTTTATTCAAATCTTGTTGGCGCATACGAGCTTAGAGAGCTCAACATCGATTAACTTGACGTCTGTGGGTATGGACGGCAGGCCTACTCAAAAATCATTACGCGAGATGTTGGAGGAGTGGATTGCTTTTAGGCAGTCGACCGTTCAAAGGCGTACTCAGTTCAGACTCAACAAGGTGTTGGACCGGATTCATATCTTGGAGGGACGTCAACTTGTACTCTTAAATATTGATGAAGTAATTGCAATCATTCGTCAAAGCGATGAGCCTAAGCCAGCTTTGATGCAGCGCTTTAAACTAAGTGAGCGCCAGGCAGAAGATATTTTAGAGATCAGGTTAAGGCAGTTAGCCCGTCTCGAAGCGATCAAAATTGAGCAAGAACTTAAAGAACTGCGGGATGAGAAATCCAAGCTAGAAGATATCTTAGGTAGTGCAGCTTCTTTGCGAAAACTCCTTGTCCGTGAAATTGAGGCCGATGCAAAGCAGTTTGGAGATTCAAGACGGACGTTGATCCAAGAGGATAAGCGCGCAGTGATTGAAGTCAAGGTGATTGATGAGCCAGTTACTGTTGTTGTCTCTGAGAAAGGTTGGGTAAGAGTTCGTCAAGGGCACGGTCATGAGGCAACGAGTTTTGCATTCAAAGCGGGCGACGGTTTATACGATACGTTTGAGTGTAGAACCGTTGATACGCTGATCGCCTTTGGTAGTAACGGGCGGGTTTACTCCGTTCCCGTTGCTTCTTTGCCAGGCGCTAGAGGCGATGGGCAACCGATTACGACCTTGATTGATTTGGAGTCAGGTACCCAGCCCTTGCATTTCGAAGCCGGTGGTTCAGATCAAACTCTACTGTTGTCGACTTCGGGTGGATACGGCTTTTTGGCCAATATAGAGCATATGATTTCACGCAACAAAAGCGGGAAGTCTTTTATAACCCTTGGTCAGGGAGAGACTTTGTGTCGCCCATCCGAGGTTAACTCAGCTTCAAACATTGATCCTGAGACCGCTTGGGAACAGGCTACCAATGTAGTTTGTATATCCTCTGGCGGACGTATCCTAACTTTCCCGATTGCTGAGCTAAAGATCATGGAGAAAGGTGGACGCGGTCTGTCTTTGATTGATTTAGATCCGAAAGACACATTGGCCGGTGCTGCAGCTTACACGAAAAGCGTTTTAGTAAGTGGCAAAGGCAGAGCGGGTAAGGATAAGGATGAGACCCTAGAAGCACGTTCCTTATCTAGTGCAAAGGCTGCTCGAGCTAGAAAAGGCAAGAATGTTGACTTGGGCTTTAAACCAACGGGTGTTTTGCGTTTAGAGTAGAGGGGTGTTGGGGTTTTAACTTGCCTGGTCCATTAAAACTCTAATCTTTCAAAAGCGTGAACCATAACAAACGTCAAAGAGTCATTTAGCGCAGGAATCTAAACATGAAAGTCAGTGACATTCTTCGAGTCAAGGGAAGTATTTTGTATACCGTTAGTCCTTTGGACTCGCTAGCCGATGCGGTGAGAGTCATGGCTGAGAAAGACATTGGATCCCTCGTTGTCATGGAGCACGGTGAATTGGCTGGTATGCTGACCTTTAGGGAGGTTATCCAAGCCATGGTTCAAAACGACGGCGTCATGGGCTCTATGGTGATTAAGTCTGCAATGGATGATCACCCAATGACTTGTACGATGGAGACGGAGTTAGATGAGGTGAGGCGTATGATGCTTGATCGTCACGCTCGCTATATGCCAGTGATCAATGAGGGTATGTTGATGGGTGTGATTAGTCTTTATGACGTCGCAAAAGCAGTAGTGGACAGTCAAAACTTTGAGAACAAAATGCTCAAAGCTTATATTAAAGATTGGCCTGTTGAAAAGCAGTGAGTTTTATCCTAATTGTTTAAATCAGTTTAAGATTAGTGAAGCGGTTTAGTCCAGTACGCTAGGCCCTCCACTCTGAGGAAAAAAAATGAGTGGAAATACTTTTGGAACCTTATTCGCTGTCACCAATTTTGGTGAGTCACACGGCCCTGCCATAGGGTGTGTGATCGATGGGTGCCCCCCCGGTTTGAGTCTTTGTGTAGAGGACATCCAGCCAGAATTAGATCGCCGACGCCCCGGAACTAGCAAGTTCGTTACACAGCGAAATGAGAGCGATACTGTTCAAATACTAAGCGGTGTTTATGAGGGCAGAACTACGGGTACGCCTATCGCTTTATTGATACCCAATGAAGATCAGCGCAGTAAGGATTATTCGGGTGTAATGTCAACCTTTAGACCAGGACACGCGGACTATACCTATCACCAAAAATACGGTTTCAGAGACCCAAGGGGAGGGGGTAGATCGTCTGCACGGCTCACTGCACCAACGGTTGCGGCGGGAGCAGTTGCAAAGAAATGGTTATACGAACAATACAAAACTGTATTTAGAGGCTGTATGACTCAAATTGGTACAGTTCAAATTCCTTTTGAATCCTGGGATTATGTGGATAAAAACCCATTTTTTGCCCCGATTCACCAAACAGCAGAACTTGAACGCTATATGGAGGATTTGCGCAAATCTGGGGACTCTTGTGGCGCTAAGGTGCGCGTTACAGCTTCAAATGTCCCTGTAGGCTTGGGAGAGCCTTTGTACGATAAGTTAGATGCTGACATTGCATGGGCAATGATGGGGCTCAATGCGGTAAAGGGTGTTGAGATCGGTGCAGGTTTTAAATCCGTTGCTCACCTAGGCTCGGAGCACGGGGACGAGTTAACTCCGGGTGGCTTTAAAACCAACAATGCGGGTGGTGTTCTTGGCGGGATTAGTACAGGTCAAGAATTAGATATAAGTATTGCGATTAAACCAACTAGTTCAATTTTGATTCATAAAGAATCCATTGACACCCAAGGTGAAAGCGTTCAAGTCATGACCAAGGGTAGACACGACCCGTGTGTTGGAATAAGAGCTACTCCAATTGCAGAGGCGTTGCTCGCTTTGGTTGTCATGGAGCACGCCTTGCGGCAACGAGCACAATGTGCGGATGTGATTCGTACATTTCCTCCAATCTAAATCTGGCTTTGTACATATACACTTGTTAAGTTTCGAGTAGCGGTTTAAACCACAGTTACCCATTCCCTAGGCGACCCTATTTTTTGCGTACTTTGTTTGTTGTACGCTTTTAAAACTTAGCTGTTAGCGATCAATCCGATTTGGAAAGCGCAAGATTGCTGTACTTGCAAAACAAAGACGCCGATGAGTTTTATAGTTTTTAATAGCCGAATGCTAAGGCTAATCATTCAGAAACTCATAAATTATTAACTGCGTTAGAAAATTTTTACACAAAAGGCAATAGTAAAAATCTTTAATAAAAGTGCTTATTTGCAGTTTTTACTCATGCTTGGAGGATCATGAGTTTAATAGTTCAGTTCTCTAGCGTTACTCGTTGGGCTTAAAAGTAATGATGATCTCATTAGGCACGGTACCGTCAATGTCTCTTGGAAACTTCTCTGTCTTATCAATCGCTTTTAATACCGCAGCGTCCCAGGATGCATTCCCACTGGGTTTGGTGAGGTGACGACTCAGGATGGTTCCATCAGGTGATACGCGCACAGATACCTCAGCCATTGGGTTCTCAGAGGGCGAGATATCTGGATAAATAATATTGGGCTTAACACGTCCTTTGATACGGCCCGCGTAACCCGCCGATGGTCCTCCAGAGCGAAGGGCTGTGCCAGTGGAGTCTGCCGAGCCATTAGCTCCGGCCATACCCGCCATGCGCTTGAGTTGGTCTTGACGCATGGCATCTAATTTTTTGCCTTCAATCTCTTTGGCTCGAGCAGCATCTTTATCTGTTTTTTGCTGATCTGCTTTTTCTTTTGTTTTCTTCTCTTTCTCTAACTTTTCTTTTGCTAATTTTTCTTTTTCAGCCTTTTCTTTTTCGGCTTTCTCTTTCTCTGCTTTCTCTTTTAGTAATTTTTCTTTCTTCAAACGCTCGTTCTCTTGGAGAATACGTGCTTGGCGGTCTTGTTCTAATTTCTCTTGCTCTAATTTTTTAAGTCTCGCAGTAGCTAACTGTGCCTCTCTAATAGTCTGAGAGTTGTCTACGGGTTTAGATTCGGGCGTTTTGGCTTGTTTGGGTGTATCCACAGGCGCCGGTGCGGGTTCTGGCTCCACAAGCTTGGGGGCTGCGAGTACCGGAGTTGCTTGCCACAACTCTGCCTCTACAGCCACAGAGTTGTCTCTTGTGCTCCACGAGACCCCCCAAGTTAAGGCAGCAACAAGCAAAAGATGCACGCCCAAAGAGAACACAAAAGCTCTTTTGTCAGAGTGTTTTGTTGGGGGTGCAAATTCGTGTGCTAAAACAGCTTGGGTCATCAAAGTTTTTATAGAATTTTGAAACTGGTTTGCAATCTTTTATTTATCCAGCTCTTAATCCAATAACTGGACAGATAGACCAACCCTTTGAACGCCGCCTTTTTGAAGTTTATCCATCACTTGAATCACATTCTCATAGGGAAGAGTTTTCTCAGCGCTGATGATGACAGGGATGTTGGAGGTGTTGCTTGAGTTATTCTCTAGAGATAACACCTGAAGTGCAACGTTATCTAATGTAGCTTTAAGAGTTGTGTCAATTTCTTGCTTGGACGCGTTACTTTTGGACTTGATCTCAATGGACTTGTCTTTGTGTATCTCAATGGTGATTACTTGATCTGGTGCTTGTGAGGCTTTTCCCACACTTGGAACATCAATCATGCTTGGGGAAATGAGGGGAGCCGTTACCATGAAAATAATGAGAAGCACCAACATCACATCGATGAAGGGGACCATATTAATTTCATTAATGGTGCGACGTCCTTTGCTTGATCGTTGGGCAATGGCTGGCATGGTTTACATTCTCAAGTGTTTTATCAAATTAAAGTTGAAGTCCCAAATCATTTGGAAAATAACTAGTTCGCCACTGTGTTTTGGCTACCGACATTGCGTTGCAAAATATTTGAGAACTCCTCAATGAAAGTCTCAAGCTTATTGTTCACACGGTCTATGTCCCGGGCAAACCTGTTGTAAGCGAGCACCGCGGGAATAGCCGCAAAAAGTCCGATTGCGGTTGTAATTAAAGCCTCAGCAATGCCTGGTGCCACCTTAGCAAGTGTGACCGATTGGAGTTGAGCTAAGCCGGTGAACGCATGCATGATGCCCCAAACTGTTCCAAATAACCCAACATAGGGCGATACCGACCCTACAGAGGCTAGCAAAGAGAGTGATGATTCGATTGAGTCCATCTCGCGCTGAATGCTTGCCCGCATCGCGCGCCTTGCACCCTCCATGAGTTGAGCGCTGTCTGTGATCTTTCGTTCTCTTAGTTTTTGAAATTCACGCATGCCACTGGCAAATATACGCTCCATTGGGCCTGCCGTTTTCGAGTTCTGAACGGCAGCGGTAAAGAGCTCATTCAAACTCTTTCCGGACCAAAAATCTTTTTCAAACTCATCATTTAATGTATGAACTTTCTTTAGCGAAAAATGTTTGCTAAAAATAGCCGCCCAACTTTGAACGGAGACAAAAAGCAGGATGGCCACTACGGCTTGTACAACCCAGCTTGCACCGATGACGAGTTGGATGATGGAGAAATCTTGATTCATAAAATTTCCTGAATAAAACTTGGAATTCGCGCTGGACGACCGGATTGGGAGTTAATCCAACCTATTCGAATAGTGCCTGTGCAAAGTAATTGTTTTGATACCTGTGTTTGGTGACCAAGAGCGGTACCAGCCTGCCCGCTATTGTAATTGTCTGCGCTCTTTGTTTGTACCAAGGCACTGTCTGGATAGCGATAAGCCTTTTGCTCTAACGTAAGGCTGCTTTTACCTTTTTCAGTGATTGTGGTCTCAATTTCAAGCTCATCATCGAGTACGGCTGGTAAAAGATATTTAACATGCGTTTCACTGACTACAAACATACAACCTAATTCCTCTTTGAGTTTTTGCTGAGCAACTCCTAAGGATCTAAGCCATTCAGTTCGGGCGCGCTCAAAGTATTTAAGGTAGTTCGCGTAAAAGACGATCCCCCCCGCGTCCGTGTCCTCCCAGTAAACCCGAACCTTGTGAATGTAGCCAGAGGTGCTCAACTCTTCTCCCCAATGAGCTGGTTTAGACGGCTTGCAGCCTCTTGAAGCTCTGGACCTGAGCTTGCAGTAGAAAACCGAATATATTTATGCATATCATGTAAGCCAAAGTCTCGTCCGGGACCTACCGCCACATAAGCTTTATTTAAGAACTCGAACGCAAGCTCCCAACTGCCGGCAAGTCCCAATTTTTTGCAAACCGCGGAACAATCCGCCCATGCGTAAAAAGCACCATCGGGCATGACTGGCACTACGAGACCCATTTGGTTAAGAAGTGGCACAAAGAGGTCTCTCCTTGCCTTGAACTCACTCCTCCTGCTCTCAAAGAGCGACAGGCTCTCAGGCTCGAAACACGCAAGTGCAGCAAACTGAGAAATGGTGCTTGGGCAAATAAAGAGATTTTGCGCAAGACGTTCAATTGGCGCTACAAGCGAGGGAGGTACAACCATCCAGCCTAACCGCCATCCGGTCATATTAAAGTACTTGGAGAAACTGTTGATGCTGATGACTTGGTCGCTGATAGACAGTGCACTATGGCCGTACTGATCTTCATAACTTAGGCCGAGATAAATCTCATCTGCAATAGTTATACCGCCCTTGTCTTGAACGAAATCAATAATACTTTTAAGAACATCTGGTGCAATAGATGTTCCGGTAGGGTTAGAGGGGGAGGCCAGGAGTACGCCTCTGGTGCTTTTGTTCCAGTTTTCTTTGACTTGCTCCAAGCTCAATTGAAATCTGGACTTATCGTTGGTTGGAATTAGTCTTGGTGTCCCACCACTGGCTTGAACGAATTGACGGTTGCACGGATAGCTAGGATCGGGCATTAAGATCTCATCCCCACCCTCTATCAAGGCAAGACAGGCGAGTTGAAGCGCAGCCGAGGCGCCTGAGGTGATGATGATGCGTGCGGGATCAATATTTAATTTAAAACGCTCGCTATACCAATGGCTGATTAATTCGCGTAACTCACCCAGACCTGTGGCGTGAGTGTACTGAGTGGTCCCGTCTTTGATGGCTCGCATCGCACTTTCCCGAACAAGGGGTGCAGCGGTAAAGTCCGGCTCTCCGATATTTAGACGGATCATCTTCTTACCGCTACTACGGTAGGCGTTAGAAGCCTGGACCTGCTCAGCGGCTTTGGCAATCTCCATCACATAAAAAGGCTCTATTTGAAGAGCGCGTTGGCTGATGCGCATAGGGAGAAAATTATTTTTTAAAGGGTGTGAAAACCAATAGTGAAGTTGATCTTAAGAGTAAATTTTTATACTGATGAGCGAGGCTTCATCTCCTGGGCCCGTAATTGATGGGCAAGTCCGTTTAAGACAGCGTTCACATACTTGTGACCATCGGTACCACCAAATTCCTTAGCCAACTCAATGCACTCATTAATCACTACTTTACTTGGAACATCGATGCAGTGTTTGAGCTCATAGGCACCAATCCACATCACACTGCGCTCGATAGGGGAGATCTCCGCAAAAGGCCTATCCAAAAAGGGCTCTATCAACGCATCAAGTTCCTTGGATTGTTCAGAGGCTCCGTAAAGGAGTAGATCGTAGTGAACGCTGTCAGCCTTATTAAATCCGCTCAAGCCTCTAGTGAATTGGTCCACATCGCCGGGAATGTTTTTACCTACAATGAATTGGTAAAGTGCTTGCACCGCAAACTCTCTGGCGCGGGTGCGAGGAGAGGCTTTACCACCTGCTCTTTTCTTGGGAAGGGTACGGGGCAACGTCGTTTCAGCCCCTTGGGTGTGTTCCGTCGGATCGACCGGCGCTCCAGAGGAGTTATTGGGATTCTCAGAATTCAAGATATGCTTTCTAATAAATGGGACATTTCAATGGCAGCCTTTGCCGCGTCTCGCCCCTTTTCTTCTTGTCGAACCAGAGCTTGAACAGTATTTTCTGTAGTTATTACGGCATTGATGATGGGGATGTGGTGATCTAAACTAATTCGGCTGATACCAGCTGCAGACTCATTAGATACTAGTTCAAAGTGATAAGTCTCACCTCTGATGATGCATCCTAGAGCAATCAAGGCGTTATATCCCCCCTTACTTGCAAGGGACTGTAATACGATGGGTATCTCCAGCGCTCCAGGAACCTCAATCCATGTGATGTTTTCCGGCTGAACACCGTGGAAAATCAACTCTTCAACACAAGCATCTCTTAGTGCATCAGTGATTGATTCATTAAAACGAGATTGGACGATACCAATTTTGAGCTTCTCGCCTCTTAACTCCTCGCCAGTTAACGAATTTTTCAGGACACTTTTGTTCTCTAAGGCTTGTTTGTCCAAGCTCCGTTGTTTGGACACGTTATGTGATTTTGTTGTGGACTGACGCATTAGTTATCCTTTGCAACGTAAGACTCAACCTCAAGGCCATAGCCCATCATGCTCGGCATCTTGCGAGGTGCACCTAACAACCGCATGTTACTTACGCCGCATTCTCTAAGAATTTGAGCGCCGATACCGTAAGTTCTTAAATCCATTCGTCCTCGCTCGGGTGCTTGTGCAGCGCGAGCAGTACCGTCAAGTTGAGACAAGAGCTGTGAGCCGCTTTCGCCGGCATTTAATAAAACGATCACCCCTTTGCCCTCACGCTCAATTCGTTTCATCGCAGCATCCAAACTCCAAGAGTGCATGCTACGGTTTGACTCAAGTAAATCTAGAACAGATAGCGGCTCGTGAACTCGTGCAAGCACTGACTCACCCTTAGCCCATTGACCCTTAATCAAGGCTAAGTGAACACCATCACTGGGTAGATCTTGAAATGTTGCGAGAGTAAACTCCCCGTGCGGGGTCACTATAGATCTTCTAGAGATTTCCTTAATCAAGGACTCAGTGGTACTTCTGTAAGCAATCAAATCGGAAATCGTACCAATCTTGAGTTGGTGTTCCTTCGCAAATTCGATTAAATCTGGAAGACGAGCCATCGTTCCGTCGTCTTTCATGATCTCACAAATCACAGCAGAAGCTGAACAACCAGCCAACTGCGCTAGGTCGCAACCCGCCTCTGTATGACCAGCGCGCATCAATACCCCGCCGTCAACGGCTTGCAGTGGAAAGATATGGCCCGGCTGTACCAAATCACTGGCTTTAGCGCGAGGGTTTACTGCGGTGTGGATGGTATGCGCACGGTCAGCGGCGGAGATACCAGTCGTTACCCCCTCTGCGGCTTCAATAGATACTGTGAAGGCTGTACCGTGAGAGGTTCCATTTTTAGAAACCATCGGTGGTAGATTTAAATGCTCACACCTGTCCCTGGTTAGGGTCAAGCAAATTAATCCGCGCCCGTAACGCGCCATAAAGTTAATGGCTTGAGCGCTGACATGATCAGCTGCGAGGACCAAGTCACCTTCGTTTTCACGGTCCTCCTCGTCGATCAGTATGACCATGCGACCAGCCCGGATCTCTGCGGTGATTTCCTCAACACTTGAAATTTGTGCGGTGTTATCGCCTTGGTTAGAAATTTTAGCTGAGTTCATGATTTATTTTTTCAAACGCCAGCATACGCTCAACGTAGCGCGCAACTGTATCAATTTCTAGATTTACTTTTGAGCCTTTTTCTAGTCTACCCAAAGTCGTGTTTTCAATCGTATGCGGTATAAGATTAATAGATATCTCACAACCATGTTGATTGTCGCTTACTTTGTTAACTGTAAGACTTGCCCCGTTAATAACAACTGAACCTTTGTACGCTAAAAATCGCGCAAACGCCTTTGGAATTTGTATTCGTAACTCCCAACTCTCTCCGATCTGTGAAAAGGATGTGACCTCTGCCAAATCATCTACGTGCCCCGAAACAATATGCCCTCCAAGGCGATCATTGGCGCGAAGTGCCTTTTCGAGATTAATCGGCCCTTTCTCAGCAAGACCGCTGGTTTTGCTGAGTGATTCTCGGGAGATATCGACCTTAAATTGGTCGCCGCTTAAGTGCACAACAGTCATACAAGCACCGTTCAAAGCGATTGAATCCCCGAGTTGAACATCGTCTAGGTAACCCTTAGGTGTGAGGATAGATAAACGCTTACCGTGGTGTGAGGAATCGCTAGAGGTTGCCCCTAAACTCTCGATTTCGACGATTTGCGCTACAGCTGTAATGATGCCAGTAAACATAAGTGTATTTTCTCAGACTATGACAGAACGTGCACGAATAAATATATCTTGCCCAAGGGGCAAGGACTCTAAAAATGACAGAGCAACCCCGCGGCTTAATTCCTCGATCACAGGAAGATTTGCCCAACCTTTAGCTTGGCCAAGTATCATAGGAGCAAAATAAATCAAATACTCATCAACTAAACCTTGCCCAATAAAGCTTGCGTTCAAACCGGCTCCTGCTTCAATATGAAGCTCATTGATTTCTTTCTTTCCTAAATCAATGAGCATAGCTTGCAAGTCCACATGATTTGGATTTCTTTTGTCAGCTAGATTGATCACTGTTACACCACGGTGATTTAATTCTCTCTCCTTTTCAGTGTTCGAACTAGCGCAGTAAATAATTACCTCGCGTTTTTCTTTTAGGAGAGTAGCATTAGTTGGGATCTGCAGACCTGCGTCAATGAGGATGAGTTTGGGTTGCCGCTCAGTCCTCACAAGGCGCACATTTAAACTCGGATCGTCACTTAATACGGTTCCAATACCGCTCAAAATAGCACATGATCTGGCCCTCCACTGGTGGGCATGTGTGCGAGAAATCTCACCAGTGATCCACTTACTTTTGCCGTTCGCCAGTGCAGTAGTTCCGTCTAAACTGGAGGCGATTTTTAATCGAACCAAAGGCACACCCTGCGTCATTCTTTTTATAAAGCCTGCATTAATTGCGTATGCCTCTTGCTCCCCAAGACCGAGGTCGACTTTGATACCTGCGAGGCGTAATCGCTCAAAGCCTTTACCACTGACCAATGGGTTAGGGTCAGTGAGGCTTGCTACGACGCGAGAAACGCCTGCGTTAACAAGCGCTTCAGTGCAAGGTGGCGTTCGCCCTGTATGTGAACAAGGCTCAAGGGTGACATAAGCAGTTGAGCCCTTGGTATCTAAACCGTTATGAATTGCCTGATCAAGGGCGGCCACCTCCGCGTGTGCTTGTCCTGCTCTTTGGGTATGGCCTTCTCCGATAACGAGACCATCGCTGGAGACCAATACGCATCCCACCCTTGGGTTGGGAGATGTTAGGTAAAGTGCCTCATTCGCAAGCTTTAAAGCGCGTTGCATATGAAGTTGATCTTGCGTGCTGAAAGTCATGAGGCTCTAAAGAGAGTACACCCTTTATTGGGTTAGAGTAAAAATTAAACTTTAAAAATCAAGCTCAAAGGATTTAAGCGATAAAAAATTTAGAGTCGAAGAAAACAGTCAAATGCTTGGTTTTACCGCTGAACCTCTTCTACCAAAGATTTGAATTCATCGATATCTTCAAAGCTCCTGTAAACGCTTGCAAATCGGATATAGGCGACTTTGTCGAGCTTTTTTAGCTCTCTCATTACCAATTCACCGAGCCTAGAGGAGGGTATCTCACGTTGCCCAGTTGCGAGAAGCTTTTCCTCAATACGCTCTAACGCTCCTGCGACTTGGTCAGTGCTAACGGGTCTTTTGCGCAAAGCTAAATTCATAGAAGCAGTAAGCTTTTCCCGTTCAAACTCTATACGTCTACCATCTTTTTTTACGATCGTTGGAAAAGAAACATCGGGCCTTTCGTAGGTTGTGAATCTTTTTTCACAGCCAACACACTGACGCCTTCGTCTAATAAGGCCCCCGTCCTCAGACATCCTGGTCTCAACAACTGGGGTATCTGTATGAGAACAAAAGGGGCACTTCATTTTTAGAGTCTATTGAATTAACGGTAAACAGGAAAACGTTTGGTAAGGGCATGTACCTTTAGTTTTACGGCTTCAATGTTGGAACTGTCTTTAGGATTATCTAAAACATCAGCAATCAAATTAGCAGTTATTCGCGCTTCCTCTTCTTTGAAACCGCGCGTTGTCATGGCTGGAGTCCCAATACGAACGCCACTTGTAACCATTGGCTTTTCTGGGTCGTTGGGGATGGTGTTTTTATTGATGGTCATGTGAGCTTGACCAAGCACTGCCTCGGCTTCCTTGCCAGTGATTCCCTTGGAGCGTAAATCAACTAGCATCACATGGCTTTGTGTTCCACCGCTCACTATTCTTAAGCCTCTCTCAGTGAGGGTTTTTGCGATAGTGTCTGCATTGCGTAGAACTTGTTGCTGATAACTCTTAAAGCCTGGCTCGAGAGCTTCCTTGAAGGCTACAGCTTTTGCAGCGATAACGTGCATTAAAGGTCCGCCTTGTAGGCCTGGGAAAACAGCACTGTTGATTGCTTTTTCGTGTTCAGACTTCATTAAAATTATCCCGCCCCTTGGTCCTCTCAAACTTTTATGAGTGGTTGATGTAACGATATCCGCGTGGGGTACGGGGTTGGGGTAGACACCCGCTGCAATTAGGCCTGCGTAATGAGCCATGTCCACCATGAAGATGGCACCAATTTCTTTGGCAACTTTGGCGAAGCGTTGGAAATCTATATGTAAGCTGTAGGCGGAGGCTCCGGCAATAATTAACTTGGGCTTAGATTGTCTGGCCTTTTCCTCCATTGCATCGTAGTCAATTTCCTCTTTGGAATTTAAGCCATAGCTAACAACGTTAAACCATTTACCACTCATGTTCAGTGGCATCCCGTGAGTCAAGTGACCGCCTTCAGCCAAACTCATACCCATGATGGTTTCACCGGGTTTGACGAATGCCAAAAGTACTGCTTGGTTGGCTGAAGCGCCGCAGTGGGGTTGTACATTTGCGCAATCAGCGCCAAAGAGTTTTTTCACTCTATCAATTGCAAGTTGTTCGGCAACATCAACAAATTCACATCCACCGTAGTACCTCTTCCCCGGATATCCTTCTGCGTACTTATTGGTTAGTTGCGAACCCTGAGCAGCCATAACAGCTGGGGAGGCATAGTTCTCGCTTGCAATGAGTTCGATGTGCTCTTCTTGACGCAGATCCTCTGCTTGAATTGCACTCCATAACTCTGGGTCTGTTTGTTCTATCAAATGATTGCGTTGATACATTTTTCAGTCCTAGTCCTAGTCCTATTGGTCCGGTTGATCTGTCTTCAACACTATGAGCGCTGCTCAAGTGTTGGGCAATTAACCAAAGTTTCATTGATGAGGTGGTCTTGCCCAGACGAACGGCAAAACCTTGAATAATGTGCGTAAATTTACACTCCCCCGTGGTGTTTTTAAAAACTTGCAACTTTTGTTGTTCTCAACTGGGTTGATTTAACAAGTTGGGGAGCAGGTTAATTAAAGTCCACGTCTGCTTAAGTCAAGAAGTGGGCACTTACAACGCACTTGTATACGTTGGTGCTCACAGACCCTCAGCGCATCGTCAGTCGTGTAAACCCTGTAGTTTAACCGTTTTGGTAAAGAAACCCTGGACTAAATTGGGGTATTGATGAAAGCTGGTATTTGGGGCGGCGCAAGCTTGCAACAAGGCTTACTCAATCATCATTGTTTTTAGTGAAGCTAGCGAGCTTTTGAGCCTTTTCCCATAAGGTCTCTAAACCACCGGTTGCTGTTTCAATAGTCGTTACTGGCTCGGTGGGAACTTTTCCACCTTTTGCTACTTGAGTTAGTCGCGAGCGCTCGCTGAGAACTTTGGCTGCGTAGACTTTTCCGTCCTCAATTTGCTCCGCGCCCACATATAGCCTGAGCCCTCCGTCGACAGAGCCTGCTCGTGAGATGCAGTCTTTCAAGACGTTAACGCCAACTCGTAAATTAGCTACAGGATCAAATGCAGCAAGCTTGCCACCAAAGCCGTCGTATTTTTCAGAGTGAACTTTCGTCATCACTTGCATTAAACCTTGGGCCCCAACAGAGCTTTGAGCAAATGGATTAAAGCCCGACTCAATAGCCATAACGGCAAGTATTAAAGTTGGATCTAAATTATTTTTTGGGCCGACCTCATAAGCCTCAGCAACTAAAGCACTTAAAGGCTCCGGGGCAACGTGATATTTTTTACTGAGCCAATAAGCCAAATTAGCTTGTTGTTTGGGAAGGTCCCTTGGGTCCGCAGCAGTGGCGCGGTCGACCGCGTCTGCATCCGTTGATATGCCGGTTTCATCTTCTTGTTGCTGTTGCAGCCACCCCAGCAAAAGTGTTTCACTTTGAACCCTTAAATCAGGTTTTATTGATAAAGCTAAACAGGATGAAAAAACAACAAGTCCGACCAAAGCAAGTCCGTTGTGCGTGATTGCCAAGAAACCTTGGGTTACATCACTTGTAAAGGTTGTTAGGCCGTATCTAAATTGTTGAAAAGCCGTCAAATTCAATCTCCTTAATGGGCTGACTCGGAATCTTCGAACAAATAATTGCTCAAAGAAGTGTCGCTAAACAGATGATGCATGCTCCAAAAAAATGAGCTTTAATCTAAATCATCCACAAGTGGTGCTGCTGTAGTTTTGGGTGTGCAGGACGCGACTTGCTAAAAGCGAGGGCTTGTCTGATTTCTTTTACAGTGCCCGTTCTAACGTTGGTTGCGTATTTTAAGGGTTTGAGACGTTTATTGCAATGTTTTCAATAGGTTACGCTCTCTAAAGGGAGTGGTAAAATTCTTATCGTTCAAATGTGTGAATGATTAAGAATTAACAATGACAGGTTATGCAACCTATTACGTTGCCTATTTAGTCCCGAATTAATTGTTTTTTCTACCGCCATTGAAATATTTAACTTCAACCCTTATTTTATTTAACTTGTAATTGTTAAGGTAATAACAAAATTAGTGGCTAAATTAACGACTTGTGTGTCTGTTATTTAGCAACTCACTTCTTTTAGTTAACAAATACAACGAAAATACGTTCTCTTTTTTTAAGCAATTACTGTGACTGCACAATCCGAACACTCCGCTGACCCAACCGCAATTGACCGTTTAACAGGAGGTGCTCTAACTGCATCTACTGCACAGGCAAGGATTCAACTAATTAAAGTTTGGTTGGAGTCAACCCCTGCGCCGAGTTATGAGCAACTAAATGATGTATTTAAACTCTTGAGTGCAAAGGACAAGGGTGCTGCGAGGCCGGTTCGTGAAGCCATGGATGAGATCAAGAAAGCTCAGAGCCAAGAGGCATTAACTGCACTATGGGCTGACAAAGCCAATGAACTATTGAGTAGTAATAAACTTAATATTGCGGATGCAATGGCTTGGCAAAGAGACGCGGCAAAAGAAGGTGCCCCAATCTCCAAGGAACCACTCTCAAGTTTGAGGGGTGCTCTCGCGGATAGAGTTAAAACGATAGAAGATTTGCAACACCGCGCGCAGGTTCAGCGCGAAGCTGCAGTGCTCCTTGCCCAGCGCATTGAGGTACTCTCCACCAAATACTGGGAAGAGGCTCAATCTCTTGAGGGGACACTTTCTAGTGACGTCCAGCGTTGGAGCACAGAGCATAGTGATTTGTTAAGTCAAAAAGATTGGTCAAGTGTTGATCCTAAATATACGCCTGCGCTTCAAACTAGCGCAGAGCATTTAAAACTTGTATGGGAAGCGTTTAGTGCTGCTTTAAAACAAGCTGCGCTTAGTGCCCTAGATCCTACTCAAGCTTTACCCGCTGTGCCTGCATGGGCCGATCAAATTAAACAAAAGCGCGCAGACACAGGTTCTGCAGACGAGAACGCCAAGCCTGGACAACAGCCCCAACCCAAGAAAAAGGTGGATATTGATCCCGCCGTCAAAGCGCAGGCCAAGCAAGTCATGCAAGACTCTATGGGTGTTCTTGAGAAAGAGCTTGCCCAGGGGCACGGAAAAGCCAGCGCCGGAGCGGCTTCAAATTTAAGGCAAGCCCTTAAAGAGTACGGTCAAATAATTGATCAACGCATAGAGCGACATGCGCAAAGTTTGTTGCTCGCTGCGGGTGAGTTGGAGGGTTGGCAACGCTGGAGAGCGGATCAGATACGCAACGAATTAGTAGCAAAAGCAGAAGGGCTTTTAGAGCGCGTTAAACCAAGGGTTGAAATTAAGGGCTCAAAGCCAAACCAGAAAAAAACAGCTCAATCCAAAAACCAATCTGACTCTGGAGAGCCTTCCAAATCTCAAGCTCCAGATGCGGCCTCGCAATTCTCTGCTGCCGGTGAGGCTCACATTATTGAAGCTCAAATTAGTGAAGCTACCCATCAAGACTCTCAAATTGTGTCCCCAGAGTCCAAGCCAGTAGCCCCAGACCTTCCAATCTCAGGTTCGGCTGAAGCTTTAGTAAGCACAGTGCAGCAACCTGAGGTACCCAATCAGACTGTGGAGACTTCTGATTCAGTTACTGCAGCAAGTGGGGATACGAAAAATAAGCCTAACCCTGATTTTGTGCCGACTATGGGTCCACGAAAGTTGCAGGAGACACTTCGTAAACTTCGCGAAGATTGGAAAGCAACTGATCAGGGGGGAATGCCGAACCACGCTCTTTGGAAGCGATTTGATAATGCGTGTAATTTAGCTTATCCCTTTGTTCACGAATGGTTGCAACAAACAAGAGCCCAGTCGCAGGCCCACAAAGCACAGCGAATGGAACTCATTGCTGAGGTAAAGGCTTGGGCTGAACTTCATAGTAAGGGTCCAGATTGGAGAGTTGTTCAAAGACAGTTACATGATTTTTCTGAAAGATGGCGAGCATGTGGGCATGTCAGCGAGAAGGTATTTGCTGAACTCCAAGTCCTTTGGAAAGAGGCTATTCACAATGCTCATTTACCGATTGAAACTTTACAAAACGAAAGTATTGCAAGGCGTAAAGCTCTTATAGCGGAGTCTAAAGTTCTTGGAGCTCAAGCTACCCTTAAGATCGAGCCTATAAAAGCACTTCAACAGCGCTGGCAAGATGAGTCTCATGTCGTTCCGATTGATAGAAAATTAGCCCAAAGACTTTGGGATGATTTTAAAAAGCCGCTTGATGAGGCCTTCCAACGCAAGAGTGCTGAGCGCGCTCAAGTGGCCCAATCAATGAGTGCTCATGACGAATTGGTTCTTAATGCATCTAAGGCCCTTGAACAAGCGATTAAAGAGGCAGATGCCACCAAGATTAAAGCTGCAATGCAGCATTTGCATGAGGTCTCATTACACGGCGAATCAATTGTCAAAGCTCAACCAACGCCCAGTATTACTGGTGCGGTTGTGAGTGGCTCAGATACTGCACTTACTGAACACACAGAAAAAACACCCGAACTCTCAAGCCATTCAGAAGTCACTCAACCCCAAGGCTTAGTTGTTGAGGAGGCACAAGCAGATGTTGGTGGTCAAGGAGCGGTGACGGCAGATGGTGCCTCACCTGAAGCTCCAAGCACAACCGAAACATATGAATCTAGCGAAGGCGCTGAAGTGAACGAAGCGTCCGTAATCTCTGAAGCGCAAGTTTCACCTGCTTCCTCCGTTGCCCCAGTTGCTCCTAAACCGCCTAAAGCCGTTGTTGCCGTTCGCGGCGATGACCGACCCGGAGCCAATCGCTCGGATGCCCGTTCTGTGCAAGACTCCCGAGGTCGCCCCGGGTCTGGCCCTGGTTCATCAAGAGGGGGCAAAGACCAACGAGATTCTCGTGGTCCTAGGGACTCTAAGCCAACTGGAGCCAGTAGAACAGGTCAATTTGGTCAAGCTAGAGACTTCAAGGACTCTAGGGACGGAAGAGACTCTAGAGAGCCTCGTGGTCCACGCCTGGGAGATGCTGCATTTAGAGCTCAGCGTCAGGCACTTGAAGCTGCAGAAATTGCAATGCGCAAGTTAGCCGCACAAGCGCATGGTCAAACACTCACTAACCTAATGAGCGCTTGGAAAGATAAAAATCCAGAACTAGTTCCTGCGCTAAAGGAGTTGGGTTCGCGCATTAATGCAAATCAAAGACTGAGCTGGACTAAGGCAATTCAAACGGGAGCGGATAAATTAAACCAGGAGGCTTTACTTCGTCTTGAGATGGCTGCGAATGCACCTACACCTGCTAGCGATCTTCAAGCTCGCAGAGACTTGCAACTTAAGCTTTTGACCAAAAGAAATGATCCATCCCCTGCGCAAACTTGGGCAGAAGACGCTGCGGGAGTGTTTGCAGGCCCTTATGATGCAGACGTAGCAACTCGGCTTCAAACAGTGCTTAAGACTATGCTTAAGCACTAATGTTGCTTATGATTTAGAGCTTGTGACGGCTTAATTGGCCGTTCTCTAAACGCAGTGCTTCTAAACGAGGCGGCGATGAAGAGGCGTCCCAGTCACTCAGTACGATTCTTCGCTTATTATTCCTGAGCGGGTACTCGCCAGGTCGATGGGTATGACCGTGTATGAGCGTATCGCATTGAAAGGACTCAAGAACTGTATTTGCAGATTCTGCATCTACATCGTGCAAGCCCATAAACTGATTTGCTTGAAAGCCTTGGGTTTCTTGACCCGACTTTGAAGCTTCAAACGCTTTACGGTACTTTGCTTTTTCTTCTTCACTTTTTAAGCGCATCGCCTTTGCAATTGCCAACCGCTCCTCTAAAGGCTTAGACAGGAATTGTGATTGCCAACGCTCGTCTCTAACCATTTCTCTAAATTTAAGATACTCCACATCAGATAAGCACATTGCGTCGCCGTGGCTTAGTACGAAGGACTTGCCCTGAGCCCTTAATAGACAGGGGTCTGAGAGTTCTTGCATATGAGCAGATTTGAGTGCCTTTTCTTTTAACAAAAAGTCACGGTTTCCCGCCATGAAATAAATGGATATCCGCGAGGACTGCTCATTGAGAACTTGTATGCATCTGTTCTCAAACTCTGCGTGAGCAGATTCTAAAAAGTCATCGCCTGCCCAGACCTCAAAGAAGTCGCCCAATATAAATAGGTGAGATGCAGGGGTTGAGCGCATGTACTGAGCCCAAGCATTAAAACTTGGCATCTCACTGGGTTGAAGGTGAAGATCTGAGATGAAATCAATACTCCCAACCCCGGTAATGTCGACTGCCTTTAGTATGTCAGACATAAGATTGTGGTCTAAGCACTCTTTTAAAGTACCTCAGCGCTTTCAATCACGACGTTTTGTTTAGGTACATCATCGTGGAAATTACGTCTAGTAGTTTTAACTGTATTGATCTGATCAACTATGTCCTCACCGTCAATCACTTTGCCAAATACGGCGTAACCCCAGCCACTAGAAGTTTTGCTGGTATGGTTTAAAAAATCATTATTTGTCGTGTTGATAAAAAATTGTGCCGAAGCAGAGTGCGGATCACTGGTCCTGGCCATAGCAACAGTGTAGTGATCGTTTTCTAAGCCGTTATCTGCTTCATTTTCAATGGGGTCACCAGTTTCCCTCTCTTTCATATCCGTATCAAACCCACCGCCTTGAATCATAAAGTCCTCTATTACGCGGTGAAATATGACACCGTTATAGTGGCCACTTTCAACATAGTTTAAAAAATTAGCTACAGTTATAGGCGCGTGTTCTGCATCAAGTTCAAGTGTGATTGTGCCCATGTCTTGAATATGAAGTGCTACTTTAGGATTGCTCATGATGATTATTAATATAAGTTAGGGTTTGAGAAAATGGCTTGTAAATGTAGTGGGGTTAATCTATACGGCTAATTTAAGGAATGATGGTAGCGGATTGAATGGATACCATTGACTTGGGGACATCTGTTGGAAATGGGCCTCCAGATCCGGTTGGTAATATTTTTATTTTCTCAACCGTGTCCATTCCTGAAATCACCTTACCAAAAACGGTATAGCCATATAACTGCGGAGCCTGCTCTAGTTGGGAGCGTGCAATATTTTTATAAATGCGACCATTGAACTCTATGGAGGGCACAGGGTCTCCGGGGGGAATAATAACTGGGTCAAGGTTTAAATTATCTTTGACGTTGATGAAGAACTGTGCAGTTGCAGACTGAGGATCCCCGGTTCTTGCCATTGCGATAGTGCCAACCGTATTTCTTGGTCCGCCTTGGGCTAATGCCTGTCGACCTTCGTGAACAACAGGGGCGCGAGTTTTCCGCTCGTTAAACTTAGCGTCAAACCCCCCACCTTGAATCATAAAATCGTTAATCACTCTATGAAAAATTGTGCCGTCATAGTGTTTGTCTTTAACGTATTGCAGAAAATTGGCAACTGTTTTAGGCGCTTTGTCGGGGTAGAGTTCAAGTAATATTTCGCCTTGAGAGGTTATAAACTTTACTTTTGGATATTTAGCATTTGTTTGATTTTTGAGATCTGCGTTCGCGCTTGCGTTAGTTGCGTCTAATGGCGACGCTGTTTGAGCAACGCCTTCGATGCTGAGTAATAAACTAGTCGCAATGAGCGTGCAAGAAATGAATCTTGGTAATAATTTTGTAAAGTAACTTGATTGCATAAAGAGTTTCATGATCACTGGTTATCTAGGTTTCAAAGAGGGGGATACTACATCGGAGGCCGTTGCTGGTTTAGCAGTTATGGCCGGAGAAACAGTACTTGGCAGCGGGGTAAGCGCCTGAGGGCTTAGCTTTTCTAGTTTGGATTTTGCAGACTTATTATTTGGATCATTATTAACGGCATTTTGGTAATACTTAGAAGCTTCTTGTATGTACAAGTCAGCCAAGTTTTCGCTTGCTAACGAATCATTCGGATTAGCCTTTAAAGCAAGCTCAAAGTAATGTATAGCCTTGGAGTAGTCTCCTTGAGCCGCAAAGATAACGCCTAGGTTGTTATGGGGTTCGGCAAGCTCTGGGTAGTTCTCGCTAAGACTTGCGTAAAGCAACAATGCCTCGTCTCTATCTGATTGGAGTTGAGATTCGTTTAAAATTTTTGCTTTCCAAAAAAGCATTTGAGGATCGTTTGGATTTGTCTTTATATAGTTATTAATAAAAGTCAAAGCTTCTTTTTTCTTATTTTCTTTAATGAGTTGTGTTACCTGCATGTGAGGAGTTGGCACCAAGCGGACGAATTGGGTCTGTCCGAAACTCACTAAAGGGTAGGGAGTAAGTAGTATTCCAAAAAAGATCGCCCCTAATCCGCTCAACCGTTTTAGGGAGCTAACTATAGATGAGTTTGATAAAGTATTTTTCAATTTAAGTATGCATCGGCAAAGATGAGCTTGAAGAGATGGTCGATGCTTAGGAGCGGGAAAATCAAATCATGTGGATAAACCCAAGGAGCTTAAAAACTATTGCACAAAGAGTTGCCGAGCATGAAACAAAGCCTCTAAATTCTAACTGCAAATTTTTAATTGCGAATTTCAAAGTTCCAACTTCTACCTTTAAGGACAAATCACCAATCTCTAATTACCAAGGTATATTATTTGATTCCTAACATTTCACCTATGACTTTTAGATCAAAGGCTGCGCCCATGGCTTGGTATCCTACCCGGTTAGGATGAAGTTTTTCACCTGGTCCACCCGTTGTACTCTCTGGTACAAATGCAGACCTCATCTCACCCGTTGCAGGGTCTAACGTGACTTGATCAAAGTCGACGTAGTTCTGGAAAATATTAGAGCTTCTAATAAAGTCATTCAAAGCACGCCTTTTGCTGTCTTGTTCTTGCGTGCCGTGAGCCGCGCTTGTACTGTTCAAAGCGGATCCAACAGTTGCACCCATCACTTTGATACCCGCTTGGTTTAAACGGCGAACACCTTCTGTTAGCTTTGCGATGACCACATCAACGCTGGCATTTCCATTTTTGCTAAAGTCATTAATTCCCTCTAACCAAACAACTAGGTTCACCGAAGACAGCGACAGCACATCTCTATCTAATCGCATTTCGGATGAGGGACCTCCTGGAAAAGGCTTTTCAAGGGAATAGTCTTTTGGTCCTGCAATTTGGTTGCCACCGATACCAGCATTTAAGACAACCACTTTATTTCCAAATTGCCTGTGTAAGCGCCTTGATAGAACGTCTGGCCATCTATCGTCCGTGTTCATGGTGGATGCTGTCCCGTCTGTTATTGAGTCACCAAAATTTAAAATTACTTTGGTGCTCTTAGGCAGCATCATGTCGATAGCGTCTAAGAAAAACCAAGATGCGGTTGAATAAGGGAATGCTTTTTCTGATTCCTCCTTGCTAAGCGCCCCAGAGTTGGGCGGGCTAATGTATGAGGTGGTAAGCGCTTTGGCATGCCAGGTCATAGGACCACTAGTACCAACCACGTGAAAACTAACTGCCATTTTTCGGCCATCTAACAATGCAACTTTTTTAGTTTTTACAGGATTGCCCTGATCATCATTTGCGAAGGGCAAGACTACAGGATCACTCCAGGCCCATTGACCCGGCGCAATCGTCACGCTAGTGCTACCGTTAAAAGTTACAACTTGGTTGGAGTTTTCGAAAAGCTCTGCGCTACTGAGTTGCAAGCCCACATAAACGTTATCAAACGTAACTGGTTGTGTTCCCAATGCGTTGGTCAAGCGGATACGGGTTGTTTTACCCCATACGTCTGGTTTAACGATCATCCGAAAGGACTGGTCTTGGGCGCCTTTAGCGGGCTGGGGGAAAGTTAAGTCCTGGTTGGGCTGTGCAGAGGGGTTGCCAACTGGATAGGGTCCCTGAACAGATGCAATCCATGTTGTAATCCATTTGTGATTAGACGTCTGGCTCGCATTTGATGGTAATGACGTTGTAAGTAGTAAGCACGCAAAAATCAAGCACTGACAAACAGCGCCTTTAATGCCTTGGATACTCGACTCATAAGGGTTTAAATAATCTTGGATCAAGGTAGCACCTCATTTAAAAGTTAGAGGAATACTAACCTTAAAAGAGGTTTTAAGGTGCACCTATTTTCCCCAGGTAAGGGGCAACAATTAATCTTTAAAGCGAGTACTCTTATCGACTACTTCTACAGATTTTGTGCTGATTGGCTTGCACATTTCTTGGGAATTGAGTAAGCGAAGTGTTTCACAGTCTTGATCGCTTACATAGCTAATAGCGTGATCACTAGGGCTCTTACCTGTTGCACCCCATATCCCAAGGCCCGCGGAGGTTAGCGGATACTCAAGTATGAGTGCACACCCATTTAAAAGCAAAAATGCCAATAATGGCAAGCAGGCTTTGAGAGATGAGTGGAGTTTGAACATTTGCAAGATGATAACAATTTTTTTGAAAAATGAATATTGAGCTAGCTGTTTTCCACGTATTTAATTGAATTTTGAGACTGAAAATTCTTGCCTAATTCAAACGATGCGGGGAGCCACAAATAAGAATATTGAGCAAAGTTTCTCAAAGTTTCAGGAAAAATTAGATTAAATGTCAATGATTAATTCACGGTTTCTTTCAGTGTACGGGTTAAAAACTGTAAATTAATACTAAAGAATTGATCGCAATGATGGTCTGTGTAGTTTGAATGTTTTGAAATTATTAAACAGAAAGAAAATATAGCTTCACAGGCTTACAAATATTGCTAAACTCATCGCCCTAGAGCACACAAAACAAATTACAAGATTGTTTAATCGAGCATTTTTAATTACAACAGCACATGAGCTAATTGTCAGACCATGTGCCTTACCAAATATTAGCTAATTCATGGGACTACGCATATACAACACGCTAAGGCGTGGAGTGGAAGAATTTACCCCTTTAAGTGACGGACACGTTCGAATGTACGTTTGCGGCATGACGGTTTATGATTACTGCCACTTAGGGCATGCTCGGTCAATGATTGCATTTGACATAGTGCAGCGTTGGCTAAAAGAAAGTGGTTACAAAGTTACATACGTCCGCAATATCACTGACATAGACGACAAAATCATTCGCCGCGCAGTTGAGAATAAGGAGAGTATCCGCTCATTAACCAACAGGATGATTGAAGCATTGCATGAGGATTCAGATGCATTAGGCATTCAGTCTCCCACACTTGAACCTCGAGCGACTGACTACATCCCCCAAATGCTTTCTATGATTGATACCTTAAAAGAAAAGGGACTTGCTTATCAAACCAAGTCCGGAGATGTGAATTTCGCGGTGAGAAAATTTGGAGGGTACGGCAAATTATCTGGAAAATCACTTGACGAGCTCCACGCAGGTGAGCGAGTTGCCGTCTTAGATGATAAGGAGGATCCTCTTGATTTTGTTTTGTGGAAAAGCGCAAAGTCTGACGAACCCGAGGAGGTGAAGTGGGCGAGTCATTACGGGGCCGGTCGTCCTGGGTGGCACATCGAGTGTTCTGCGATGAGTTTGGCAGAGTTGGGTATGCCAATAGATATTCACGGTGGTGGTGCTGACCTTCAGTTTCCTCACCATGAAAATGAAATCGCCCAAAGTGAGGGTGCAAGTTCTCATTATTCAGTGCAGGATCATTTAAATAGCTCAAATACACCCTCTCACGCTCAATTTGCTAAAGTTTGGATGCACAACGGATTCATCAATGTTGATAACGAGAAAATGTCTAAGAGTTTAGGCAATTTCTTCACCATTAGAGATGTTCTAAATCTATACGATGCAGAAACCGTTCGTTTTTTTGTTGTCCGCTCTCATTACCGCTCACCCTTAAATTACAGTAATGTTCATTTGGATGATGCGAAGGGGGCCTTGAAACGTTTATACACAGCACTTTCTTTGGTTCCACTGTCTGACACCCAAGGCTTTGCAAACGAGCAAGCCAGCAGTGCGCAACGCTTTGATCAAACAGTAAATATAGACTGGCTTAACCCTTACGCTGCGCGTTTTAAAGTTGCAATGGATGAAGATTTCGCAACGCCAGAGGCTGTATCAGTTTTATTTGAACTCGCAGGCGAAGTCAACCGTACACACTCGCCAGAACTTGCTTTGTTGCTTAAAAATTTGGGTGGTACTTTGGGTCTTCTGCAGCGAAATCCAAAAGAGTTTTTACAAAGTGATGCGGGAGCCAAAGACAAAGACTTGAGTCCCCAAGAGATTCAAACTTTAATTGATGAACGGGCACTTGCAAAGAAAAATAAGGACTTTGCTCTTGCTGACAAAATAAGAGCGGACTTGGCTGCTAAGCATATTATTCTCAAAGACTCTCCACAGGGCACGCAGTGGGAGCGTGGTTAATTCATGATCGTTAAATTAAAGCCTGATGAGATCAAAATCGTCACCCCAGATTACTGGGAGGAGGCCTGTAAACATTTGTCTAAAAAAGACCGAGTAATGCGAAGGCTGATCCCCCAGTTTGGCGAGGCTTCACTGCAGTCACGAGGGGACGCTTTCGTAACTCTCGCCAGAAGTATTGTTGGACAGCAAATCTCCGTAAAAGCTGCTCAAACGGTGTGGGATCGGTTTATCCTCCTAACCAAAAAATTAACTCCTGCTAACGTTTTAAAAATGAAAGTCGACGACATGCGAGCTGCTGGGTTATCAGCGCGCAAGGTAGAGTATCTAGTCGATCTAGCCCTGCATTTTGACAATGGCGGCGTACGTGTCAAAGACTGGGAATCAATGAGTGATGAGGAAATCATCACCGAGTTGGTGGCTATCCGCGGCATTGGGCGTTGGACAGCAGAGATGCTGTTGATTTTTCACCTCTTGCGCCCAAACATCCTGCCACTAGATGATGTGGGTTTAATCAACGGCATCAGTCGCAACTACTTCTCTGGTGAGTCCGTAAGTCGCAGTGAGGCGAGGGAAGTTGCTGCACCGTGGGCACCGTATTGCAGTGTTGCGACTTGGTATATTTGGAGATCCTTGGATCCGGTGCCTGTTGAGTATTGAAGCCGTCTCTAAAAAATAATACTAAATAACTAATTTTTGGTATTGCTTTGCTCTCTCTTTAGGAGATAATTAGCACTACCGCAAGGGCCAATTTAAGCCCTTAGACTACAGGAGTCCTGCTTGAGTAAAAAGACATTTCTAGATTTTGAATCGCCCATCGCGGAATTAGAGGGCAAGATCGAAGAACTGAGATATGTACAAAGCGAATCTGCAGTCGATATCTCAGATGAAATCGAGCAACTGTCCAAGAAGAGCCAACAACTCACCAAAGACATCTATAGTGATTTGACACCCTGGCAAATCACTAAAATTGCCAGACACCCCGAGCGCCCCTACACACTTGACTATGTGCGTGAGATTTTTACTGATTTTCAGGAAATGCACGGGGACAGACATTTCTCCGATGATTTAAGTATTGTGGGTGGTTTGGCTAGGTTTAACGGAACACCTTGTATGGTGCTTGGCCATCAAAAGGGGCGTGATACTAAAGAGCGTGCAGCGCGAAATTTTGGTATGACCAGGCCCGAGGGATACCGTAAAGCACTGCGGTTGATGAAAACAGCTGAGAAATTTAAATTGCCTGTCTTTACCTTTGTTGATACGCCTGGGGCTTATCCAGGAATTGACGCAGAGGAGCGGGGTCAAAGCGAGGCGATCGGCCGCAACATTTTTGAGATGGCTCAGCTCGAGGTACCAATTATTACCACCATCATCGGAGAGGGTGGCTCTGGTGGTGCGCTAGCTATTAGTGTGGCTGACCAACTATTGATGCTCCAGTTCTCTATTTACTCTGTGATCAGTCCTGAGGGTTGCGCCTCCATTTTATGGAAGACCGCGGAGCGAGCTAGTGATGCTGCAGAAGCACTAGGAATTACTGCACACCGACTGAAAGCGCTTGGCTTAATTGACAAAATTGTTAGCGAGCCGGTTGGTGGAGCTCACAGAGATGTAAAACAAGTTTGTGCTCAACTCAAGCGGGGTCTAAATGACGCTTTGCGTCAGGTGAGTGATTTAAAAATTAAAGAGTTACTTGACCGCAGGTATGACAGGCTTCAAAGTTACGGTCGATACAGTGATACCAAAGCTGAGGCCGCAGCGTAAGGGCTTTGCTCTTAGCAAGTGCACTTAAACATACTGGTCCACTTCAGTAAAGAAGTTAGCCTATTCCTATGAAAAAAAATAACACCAAGTCTGACTCCGTCGACTTGGTGGATTTAAGTGCACTCATTGCCCCTTTAGGTATTGGTCCTTTGGTGCCAACTGCCGTTGCTTTCAGTGGGGGGGCAGATTCGACAGCATTGTTATTAGCTTGTATTGAGTATAGGTCTTCGGTCCGAGCAGGGACGGGCGCATTACCCCCCTTAAGAGCGGTCCACATCCATCACGGGCTTCAGGCTGCGGCGGATTCCTTTGCTGAGCACTGTACTAAGTTTTGTTCCAGACACGATGTTCAACTCCATATCGAATATGTAAAGGCCTCTCACCTGCCTGGAGAAAGTCCCGAGGAAGCAGCCCGTAACGCAAGGTATAAGGCGTTTGCAAATGTTCTAGCACGAGTTTGGTCAGGTGAGGTGAGTAGTGTTTTACTGGGGCAGCATGCGGATGACCAGGTCGAAACACTTATTCTTGCTTTATCAAGGGGTGCAGGTTTGCCTGGGTTATCGAGCATGGCCAGTAGTTTTGAGCGTCTTGGAGTGAATTACTACAGACCATTTTTAAGTATAAGCTCCGAGGCTATAAAGGATTGGTTACGTTTTAAGGGCGAGGGGTGGATAGAGGATCCGACCAATCAAGACACGCAGTACACACGTAACAAGATCCGTGCGGAGATCATCCCATCTATTTACAAAGCGTTCCCAGCGTTTCGTCAAACCGCCTCTCGCAGCGCAAGCCACGCTGCCCAAGCACAGCTCTTACTCACCGAACTTGGCGAAGAAGACTTAAAACGAGTTGGAAATCCACCTCAACTTAAGTTGCTACAGGCCCTAAGCGTTCCCAGGTGCGCAAATGTACTGAGATTTTGGTTTGCTAGCATTGGTACCACCCCTTCCAACACTCAGTTACAGGAATTGATCTCACAAATACAGCGCTGTACTACCCGAGCACATAAAATCGAATTAAAACTGGGCCGAGGTTTTGTAAGCCGGGTAGGGGAGGTATTGGCCTGGTCTGAATTGTTACAATAGACGGTTTGTCCTTGAGACAGTTGTTACAACAAAAATCAAATGGCACTAATAGTTCATAAGTATGGGGGGACCTCAATGGGGTCTCCAGAGCGCATTAAAAATGTTGCAAAAAGAGTCGCTAAATGGGCTCGTGCAGGTCATCAAATGGTCGTTGTTCCCTCTGCAATGAGTGGAGAGACAAACCGTTTGCTTGGATTAGCAAAAGAATTGGCACCCCTTAAAGAGACCAGTGCATATATGCGTGAGCTGGATATGCTTGCCTCAACGGGTGAGCAGGCTTCCTCTGCGTTATTGGCGATAGCACTTCAAAGTGAGGGAATGGATTCTGTCAGTTACGCTGGTTGGCAAGTCCCGATACGAACGGATAGTTCTTTTACTAAAGCCAGAATCGAAGCAATTGAAGACGACAAGGTTAGGGCCGATTTAAAGGCTGGACGAGTTGTCATCATCACTGGATTCCAAGGCGTAGATGAAAACAAAAATATCACTACTCTTGGAAGAGGTGGTTCTGACACTTCAGCAGTCGCAGTCGCTGCCGCACTTAAAGCCGATGAGTGTCTCATTTACACGGACGTAGACGGCGTTTACACCACTGATCCTAGGGTAGTTCCTGATGCAAGACGCCTTAAGACAGTTTCTTTTGAAGAAATGCTTGAGATGGCCTCGCTCGGAAGCAAAGTGCTACAAATCCGTTCAGTCGAATTCGCTGGCAAGTACAAAGTACCACTTCGGGTGCTATCAAGCTTTACGCCGTGGGATATAAACATTCAAGAAGAAGCCAAGTCTGGCACCTTAATTACTTTTGAGGAAGATACACAAATGGAACAAGCTGTCGTCTCAGGTATCGCATTTAATCGCGACGAAGCCAAAATCTCAATTATTGGGGTTCCCGATAAGCCCGGCATCGCTTATCAGATCTTAGGTGCTGTGGCAGAAGGCAATATAGAGGTTGATATGATCATCCAAAATATTGGTAAGGACGGACACACCGACTTTAGCTTTACGGTTCACCGCAATGACTTCGCCCGTGCAATGGATTTGCTCAAAGCCAAAGTGTTGCCAACCCTAGGCTCCACTGAGGCAACTGGGGACACTAAGATCTGTAAAGTTTCAATCGTGGGGATTGGAATGCGCTCCCACGTTGGAATTGCCAGCAAAATGTTCAGAACTTTGAGCGAAGAAGGCATTAATATCCAGATGATTTCAACCAGCGAAATCAAGACTTCTGTGGTAATTGATGAAAAATATATGGAATTAGCAGTCCGAGCATTGCATAAGGCTTTTGACTTAGACCAAGTTCAGGCATAATCTACTCACCAGGAAACGTGACCGAGAGGCCGAAGGTGCTCCCCTGCTAAGGGAGTATGGGGTGATGAGCTCCATCAAGGGTTCGAATCCCTTCGTTTCCGCCAAATACTTAAAATATTCGTTTTTCGGCTCTCCACCATTAACGGGGGATGGCCATTTCACTAAAAGCTTTACGTCCTTAGAATCAAATAATGATTTATTTTGGGCTCACATCACGTATAGCCATAACTTTAGTTGGTAACTCGGAATTTTGTGCTATCTGCATAAAAAATTATTAGTAGCGGAATCAATAGTTACCGTAAATTTGCTTCATTCGTATCATTCTCAAATTTTTCTTATTGTTAGTCTTCCAATTATCGCAGGTGTAATCAATATCAACTAAATTTAGATCTTCAACTACAAAGCCTAATCGTAAAGACGGAGAGAGTTGAAAATAATCATAACCACATCTGAATTCTGACAGTATGGATCCCGTAGTCAGTAAATAAGTACAGTTCGAGCACTTTTTTATGTCATCTGTCATATTTGCATTTTAAAAATTGAATTTTTTTAAAACATCATAATTAAAGTAATTAATTTCTAAATTAATATTCTATGATTTTTGACTGAATACTTAATTAAATATTCGTAATTGTTAAGTATTGATTTTTAATCGCTTCATTTGAGGTGTGTAAATTGAGCTTTAATCGTGGTCTGAGTAGAGATGAGTCTCAGACAAATCAAATGAGCTCGATAATAAAAAAAATAGAGAGTAGCAGGAGCGCTTGAATGTGCTTAAATGTGCTTAAGTAAAATCTTTTGTAGTTAATGGTATTTGAAAAGCGCAGGGAATTGTTGTTTTAAAAATGCTTGATCAATGTTGTCAATAGAGTATTTCCATTTTGGATTCTTGTCCTTATCTATTAACGCAGCTCTAACGCCTTCTACAAACTCACCCTTTGTTCGCCAATGCTGGGTGAGTTCAAGCTCAATTTTGA
>CAIRBP010000020.1 GCA_903876885.1 uncultured Burkholderiales bacterium
AAACTTGTATAGACTAAAAGCTATTTACTCATTTTCATACAAGTTTCTTTCTCTAGCTTATTTAGCGTTTTCTTATAACTAACCAATTCGCTTGTTTTGGTATTGAGTTCCCACTGGTTTTCATAGGGTAAGGAGGGGAAACTAAATTTAATAAAATCTCTGTAAGTTGATGAGATACCTACAAAGTCAAAGGGCTTCTTACCTATATCGGAACCGTCTGGTTTGTCGCCTACAAATACATACCCGTCGTAAAACAGAAAATAGTTTTTGCACTTCCAACTCACACCGCCTTGCCTGGCTCGTTCAAACCAATCAAGATATTTTTTATCAAGCTCGCCTTTATCCGCTTTTTGTGTATCTCTAGAGCGAACGCTATCGTTATATAGCTTCTCTAAATCTTGGGAGTACCCGGGTTGCTCAAATAAAAAAGCTAGCAAAAAACCGAACAAGCCTACTTTAAACTGTGCAGCAATTTTCAATTTCAAGAATCCTGATCAATCAATGACTAATGAGTCGTATTCTAAATTCACAACTTCCAACCCAATACACTCTTTATAACGTCATGCGCGTCTTTATCATCTTGACCACGCCAGGCAACGATTTGGTCCGGCCTAATGAGAATCAAAGGAGCTTCGTATAACTCTTCAAGCTCTGGTTGCGCGTGATGAATGATTTTCAAATCAATCTTGTGATCGTTCGCTGCTTCAATAAATGCTTTGTGTCCCTTAGGAGCCAAGCCCGTAACCAGCAGAGTCCAATTCTCTCCAAACGTGTCGTAAATAGATAACTGCTCACCTAGCCAAAAGTGAGGGGGACGTCCCCCAGGTCCTGCAAACGGCGTGTATACATTAGGCTCATCTGGAGGTGGAGGAGCATCCTCGCGCAGGATGATTGGGGATGCGTCGTACCGCCCTCCAAAAGTCACACCTGGAATATTAAACTCTAATCGTACATGCGCGTTAAAGTGCTCACTGGCCTTCTCACGGTCAGACTTGCCTTTTGGCGTATCTAATTCAAAATCATCACTTATCTCAAACAATCCTACAGAATCGGCAAAACGTTTTGCGTAAGAAGTGTTTCTCTTGGCAATGGGGGAGCGCTCAAGGGTGTAAGTGTCCAGTAATTTAGGCGGAGATGATCCGTTTATTACGCTTGCTAACTTCCATCCTAAATTAACAGCATCCTCTACTGCGGTGTTGTAACCTAAACCGCCGGTTGGGGTAAACAAATGAGCAGCATCGCCCATTATGAAAACTCGGTCATCCGACATCTTCTCTGTATAAAGAGAGTGCCCAGCAGTCCAGGTTAAATACGACAAGATTTCCGCATCAACGTCACAACCCACAGCCTGTGTCAATACAGAATAGGCATCCTCTTTTGTCCATTTATCAGCGGATTCACCCTCGTGAATTGCCGCGTGAAACGCAAACTCATCTGAGCCGTTTACAGATAGTAACAAGGAGCGTCTTTGCGCATTAACGGTTACATACATCCAACACCTTTGGTGAGGAATTTTTGAATACAGAGTAGATGATTTGAAATAAACCGCGAACATCTGTCCACCCATAAAACCGCGCTTTATACCGGTTGCACCGACGTAGGAGATTCCAAGACTTTGCCTTACCTGACTTCTTGCTCCATCAGAGCCTATTAAATATTGGGTTTTAACCAGCACTTCATCTGATGATTGGTCAATCGGCTGAATCCACGCTTTTATATGATCCGAGAAACGCTCATAGCGGTTCAGCTTCCATGCAAACCTAATTTCGTTTGTCGACCATTTTTCAGCATGCTTTTTAAGTACAGGTTCGACATATTTTTGTGAAATTCGGTGAGGTAATTCTGCTGCACTCCAAGACCCACTCATATTACGAACATTCATTGCTGCTTGCGCGGAGGTTGGAAGAGACAACCGGGCAAGCTCGTAAGTGCTAAGTCGTGTAAGGTATGCAATATCGGTTGGATGATCAGGGGGCAAACCCAATTGTCTAATCTCATTGGCAAAACCAAGTCTGCGAAAGTGCTCCATAGTCCTGGCTTGAGTTGCATTGGCCTGAGGATTAAAGGCAGTAGAGGGCTTGGCATCAACGAGTAATGCCTTTGTACCACGGACTCCTAATTCGTTTGCAAGCATTAAGCCACTTGGGCCACCGCCCACTATGAGTACTGGGGTTTCTATCATGTTAAAAGGTCTTGATTGTGAGTTAAATTAGAGGGGCTTTTCAAGGGCAGAATAATTAAAGCAAAGAAGTTAGTTATCTCTGCTGGAGAAAATTTAATGATTATTTGATGAGTTTAACATTTCGTATTAAATTCAAAACTCGCGGTTCCACCTATAAAGAAAAAATAAGACATGAAAAACTTACTTTTAAAATTGTTTTTATTAATTTGCTTACCTACATTTGTTTGGGCACAAAATTTTCCACAAAAAGGAACCCGAGTTGTAGTTCCGTTCTCCGCGGGAAGTGGTCCCGATATGGTGATGCGTATCGTCAGTGATAAGCTCTCCAAGGAATGGGGACAGCAAGTCATGTTAGACAATAAACCGGGTGCAAATGGTTGGCTCGCCGAGACTGATATCAAGCGTGCATCACCGGACGGTTACACCTTAGCGGCACTTGATACAACGCATATTGCGCTACAGCCCCTGCTCTACAAGCAAATGCCTTTCGATCCAATCGCTGACTTCGACCCCGTTTCAACGCTTTACACAACTAAATTCTTTGTTGTTGTGGGTATGAATTCACCCTATAAAACTTTAAATGATTTAATAAATGCTGCTAAAGAGAAGAACGGTCGAATGACATACGGCAGTTGGGGTATCGGTAGTGTTGGACACTTAGGAGCAGCAATGCTTGAGGCGAGTACCCACACACAAATGACTCACGTGCCCTTTAAAGAGATGCCAATGCTTTATACAGCGGTATCAACGGGCGAGATTGATTGGGCTTTTGGAACTGCTGCAACGACGAGCGCTTTGTATCAGTCTAAGAAGCTCAGATTCTTAGCATACGCTGGTCCACAGCGTATGCCTGGCTATCAGGATGTACCAACAGTGGCAGAGGCTAGTAATCTTCCAGGCTTTGAGCTCAGAACTTGGGTAGCTGTATTTGGTCCCAAGGGAACTTCTAAAACAGTTAGCGAGAAAATCAATCAAAGCATTATGAAAGCACTCGCTGACTCAGAGGTTCGTGAGAAGCTAGCAGTTTTTGGGCTAGAGCCTTGGATTGGAACACCAAGCGACGTTGTAAAAGCGACTGAACAGGATGTTAAGCGCTACTCGGGGATTATTAAAACCTCGAATATTTCACTTGATTAGAAATAATCATTGAGTATCTATATTAGCGATTAAGTTGCTGTGGATGATTGAATTAACGGTTTTAGTTTGGTGTTAAATGCGCCTAGATTTATGAATTTACGCCTTCTTCGCAACCAATCATCACTACATCACTAGATTAGAAATTTGGAGGTATAAACTAAACAAATTTGAAAAATCAAATGATTGGTGATTTACTCACATGCTAGATACCAAATCTTGCTCCTCAAACACTTGATTTAAGCAAATAGTCAGTGATCAGTAGTCAGTCATGAATTTATTACAAAATTTGGGGAAGTTATTAATAACCACGGTTTTTCTAAACCGTATATTAAATTTTTCTATAGAGCTTTTGTAGTATTTCATTGATCAATAAATCATCTACAAACCACCCATAAAGCATTCAATTTATCCAGAATTTATGGGCTTAATCTTCAAATCGACTTTTAAAAATAGATTTATCTCTAAAATTCAAACTTGATGACTCTGAACCAGTCAGTTTAATTCTAGGGGAGTAATATAGCCTGGATGAATAATTCAATTCGTCATGATTGATTACCTCCTTAGGTCACTTTGAGTCCGCGGTCTATACTTTACACTTATGGGAAATTAGACTGCAGAAAAAATAATAAAGTAACCTAAATTTTTAATAAATTCTCTTATGCCAAACGTTAAAAAAATTCTTGAACAAAAAGATTCGACCATTATTTCAGTAAGATCAACTGATAATATTGAAAAGGTTTTAATTCTCATGCGCGATCACCGTGTCCGCGCAATATTGGTGGTCGATGATCAAAATCTAGTCGGAATAGTCTCCCAAGGGGACTGTGCAATCAAAGTGTTGCTAAAGCATAGCAACCCTAAGGATGTACTTGTTTCAGAAATCATGACCGCTAACCCACTAACAGTCACACCTGACAACACGTTGGACGAATGCATGGCAATCATGATCCACAAGCACATTAGACATTTGCCAGTACTTATTGACAGAAAAATAACTGGGGTAATATCAATTGGAGATATCGTAAAAGATATCATTGAATCACAGGGCAGTCAGATAAAATTCTTAGAGAACTATATCAAGGGCGTCAGAATGGCTTAATACTCTAACAATCTAGATATCCGTTCTTTAACAAAAAGGCGACGTTTAGAACGAATTTTAAGATTTACCTAAAGTTGAACCGCGGATAGTGGATTGCCAGTAACAGTTTATTGACCATACCGTTTATTGACCTGACAGCTAAGTTGCTGAGTACATACTTTTGCTAGTATTGCAGTTCAACTAAAAGGTATAAAAGTTGAAATTAAAATTTAAGAATCAATAAATTCAAACATTATCGGATTTACTTGGGAATTTAAAAGATGCATACCGAACTAATGCATTGGATATGGCTAAGATTAAAATTGTTAATCCCATCATCAAAATTGTGAGATCCGCCTCACGCTTTGTGTTGACAAGGTCAATTATCAGTCTGGTTACCGCAGTGATAGCTACATAAATCAAAAACCTGACGGGCATATGGTTTGTTTTAAAGTAGATACCGACCATCGCACCTAACTCAAGATAAATAAAAAGCAACAGTAGGTCCTCAATAGAGGCACTTTTCTTTTGCATTATTTCCATCATGGTAATAACTGCAGACCAAACAGTAGCAAAAGCAATTCCGAAAAGCATTAATCTGTGAAATATAGTTACAAATAAGCTTCCAATTTGTATTGATAGCCTATCAATTGAGGATTCGAATAAAGTTATGTACTTATTTTTTTCCATTTGGAATCCTAATATATTATTGATAGGCAAAACGAATTAATATATTACACCAAATTTTCAAAATCTATTAATAAGCGTTATTTCAGCACTCCAACATTATTGATCTTCTTTATAAGGACTTTGATAATTAAGGTCTACATTCAATCGCTGAAATTAAAATATTCAAACAATAAATAGTACTTAAATTTTCATACATGCTGTGTAAAACTATTTCGTTTTAAATATTATCATCCCCTAATCATTTGTAATTAAGTAATTACGAATTACGTAAAAAAGTGGTTGTGTTGAACTAAGCTCTGAATTAATCGACTACAACTTTAATCAACTACAACTGAATTCGTTGAGTGCTTCATCAATCCGTTAACACCACTCAGATCTCAGTAATTGGTGAGTCCGAAATACAAAAATTTTTGAGCGGTCCAACTGCAACCTTTTTTATTGACAGTAAAAGGATATTGACTCAGACGTGCGTTTTTATTGGGGTTTTATAAGATGTCCATCCCCCGTTAACAGTGGAGAGCCCGAAAGTATCAATTCAAAATATATCTTAGAGTATTTCTTTTTAGACCGAAAAATAAAAACGTCTATATAAATCAAAGACTTATATAGACATTCTGGCGGAAGCGGTGAGATTCGAACTCACGGAAGTCGTAAAACTTCGCCGGTTTTCAAGACCGGTGCATTCAACCGCTCTGCCACGCTTCCTTTAGGTTGAAGCGTCACATTTTAACCCGGAAGAAAGAGACTTTGAAGATCGCTTAAAAAATCAAAGCCTTTTACGGTTGGAGATACATGCATCATGTCTCGTTCTAACAACCCTTTTGATACCGCCTCCTCTAATGCGACTTGAACCGCACTCAATGGCATGCCAGTTCTCTCCATAAATAGGTCCAAATTAAAACCCTCTTTTAGACGCGTTAGGTTAAGCATAAATTCAAACGGGAGCTCTTTTCTTGATACTTCTTCGGTTTTTGCCACTGCTGCCGCGTTAGACAACGCTTTATCCATATAAAGTAATGGCTCCCTGTGCCTTATTTGACGAATAATTCTGTGCGCAAAACTAAGTTTAGAGTGTGCGCCGGCTCCAATCCCTAAATAGTCACCAAACTGCCAGTAATTAAGATTATGCTGGCAGCGGTGTCCGGGTTTTGCAAAAGCGGAGACCTCATAACGCTGAAGACCACTTGCTTTTGCAAAATCTGTAATCACATCTAGCATCTCGTACGCAGTATCCTCACTCGGTAAATCTTTGGGAGGATACTTAGCAAACAGCGTATTGGGCTCAAGTGTCAAATGATAAATTGACAAATGAGACGGATTAAAGGATAACGCCGTTTTTAGATCAATAGTCAAATCCTCTAAGCTTTGATTAGGCAGGGCGTACATTAAATCTAAGTTGAAAGTCTCAAAGACCTGACTTGCCTCAGTTGCTGCTGCCTTGGCCTGTTCGCTATCGTGTACTCGCCCAAGAGCTTTTAATGCATCGTCATTAAAACTTTGAACGCCCAGGGAGAGTCTTGTAACACCGGCGTCTTTAAACGCTTTGAATCGGTCGCGCTCAAAAGTTCCAGGATTGGCTTCAAGGGTGATTTCGCAACCTGGTAAGAGAACAAGGCGGGATCGAATGCCGGAGATCAAGCGCTCAATACTCTTGGGTGAGAAAAGACTGGGGGTGCCACCACCCATAAATACCGTGTGTATTGAGCGGCCCCAAATGAGAGGTAAAGAGGCCTCAAGGTCATTTATGAGTGCATCGATGTAGCGCGCTTCTGGTAACTCAGACTGTGCAATGGGAGTGTTGGGGTTGGAAGTTTCAGGATTGGGAGCTTCTGGGTTAAAAGCGTGTGAGTTGAAATCACAATAAGGACACTTCTTCAAACACCAAGGTAAATGAATGTAGAGCGATAAAGGAGGGAGACTCGTTAAATTCAAAGTTCCAGCGCGCATCAAATGCTGGATATCTGGGTTTGAATGCGTCCCTTTATCTTGCTCACCGATCACACCTGAAGCATCAGGTGTGATTGACGCTATGGGAATTTCACGCGCTGGCATTCAACCAACTCTCTTGCATCAGTTGTTTCATGCGTTGTGAGGCTAGACCTCGGTGGCTGTTTTGGTTTTTAAGCTCAACGGGAATCTCAGCAAAAGTCTTTCCAAACCGAGGAATCCACATCACTGGATCAAAACCAAAGCCGTTAAGTCCTCTAGGCTCTGTAGTTATCTCCCCCACTACTCGCCCAACCGCTACAAGCGGTTCTGGATCCAAAGGATGCCTTACAGCAACCAAAGTGCTGACCAAAGCTGCTCTACGGTTTTGGATCCCACTCATCTGCTCAAGAAGTGCTTTCACATTGTTATCGTCACTCTTTGCGTAGCCAAACCGAGTTGCATAAAAAGCGGTCTGCACACCCGGCTCCCCCCCAAACGCATCCACACAAAGTCCCGCGTCATCAGCGATCGCAGGTAGCCCAGAGGCTTGACTTGCGTGTCTGGCCTTTGCTAATGCGTTTTCAATAAAAGTATGAAAAGGCTCTTCGGCCTCGCTAATGCCAAGTGAGCCTTGAGTAACCCACTCAATGGGAAGATCATCGAACATGACCTCAAGTTCTGCCAACTTACCCTTATTGTTTGAGGCCAATACGACTTTCATGAGCACACTCAAACTGCACTTTTTGCAAGATTAGCTCTCGCTAATGCCGCTTGTTGGAGTTTAATTAGCTCAGTAATACCTTTTTCAGCAAACGAGAGCATCACATTCATTTGGTCTTTTGAGAATGCCTCCCCTTCTGCGGTCCCTTGAATCTCAATAAACTTACCCTCCCCCGTCATCACCACATTCATATCGGTATCACACTGTGAGTCCTCTGTGTACTCAAGGTCAAGGAGCGCTTGAGCACCTAGCATCCCAACGGAGATAGCTGCAACGTGTTGAGTAATTGGGGTCTCAGAGATCTTTCCAGCAGCAAGCAGCGAATTGACTGCATCTTGGGCCGCTACAAACGCACCCGTGATGCTGGCAGTTCTTGTGCCCCCATCGGCTTGGAGGACATCACAGTCTAAGTGAATGGTGCGTTCACCCAGTTTTTTGAGATCAAACACAGCCCGCATAGAGCGACCAATGAGGCGCTGTATTTCCTGAGTGCGACCGCTTTGCTTGCCCTTAGCAGCCTCACGATCACTCCTGGTGTGAGTGGACCTGGGAAGCATACCGTACTCGGCTGTAACCCACCCTTCACCAGAACCCTTTTTATGAGGAGGCACGCGCTCCTCAACCGAGGCTGTGCATAAGACCTTAGTGAGCCCAAACTCAATCAACACTGAGCCCTCTGCATGAACTGTGTAACCTCTTGTAATTACAACAGGTCTTAACGAGTCAAAAGCTCTTGACTGTCTGGATGGAAGATCTTTTAAGGTCGCGGTGGAATGAGTAGATGACATGATATTGAATCTGAATAAAAGGATAGCGGTAAATTAACTTCTTTAACAGTCTGTATTGTGTTCTAAAGATTGGCTTGTAGCTAGGTTAATTGAATTGGTCAATTTGACGAAGTTGGTGAAGTTAATTGAGCCAAATAGCCTAGTTAGCAAGATCCTTGGTGCTAAGGGGTATAAATCTTGACCAAGTGTTGTAGGATAATTGAGCACTCAGGGTCACACCTAGCCCGATTTAAAGATTACACAAACTATTATGCCCATATACAGTATGACCGGTTATGCAAGCGGTCAGTCCAGCTTGCAAAGTGTCGTAGAAAACCCAAGTAGCCCGACCATTCGCTTGGGACTTGAGATACGCTCGGTCAATAGTCGCTTCCTCGATCTCACCTTCAAATTACCGGATGAATTGAGGGAGTTTGAGCCCTTGATGCGAGAGCAGCTAAGCGCCCAACTAAAAAGGGGCAAAGTGGAAGTTAAAGCCTCGCTCGTGAGTTCAGACTCACAAGGTCTAATAGAACCTAGCGCTAAGCTCCTGCAAAGACTCTCTAGCATCGAAGATAACGTAAGGGTGTGGCTACCCAAGGCAACGCCCCTGAGCGTCTCAGAGGTGCTTCGCCTGAGCTCGCCAACTACCCCCGGAGGAGCTGAGCTAGGTGCACCGCTGACTCAACTCATGCATGAGACTCTTAAGAATTTACTCACTGCCAGATCAAAGGAGGGTGAGCGACTTGCCCACTCAATGCTTGAGCGCATTGCACAACTCAAAGCATTGACAGCTAAAGTCACCCCCATCGTCCCTCAACTGGTCGAGCAACAAAGGCATAAATTCCTAGAGCGCTGGAGAGAGGCCTTAGGACTTGGTCAAAAAGACACTTCAAGTACGGGACATAGTGATACGGTCGCCCTATCAGAAGCAGCTCAAGACAGAGCGCTCACAGAGGCTGCTAACTTTGCTATTCGAATAGACGTCGCAGAGGAGTTGACCCGTTTGTCCTCTCACTTAAGCGAGATTGAGCAGTTGCTAAGTCCCAAGAAAAATACGGAGAGTCTGGGTAAGCGTCTTGACTTTCTTATTCAAGAACTTCACCGCGAGGCCAACACACTCGGTTCGAAATCGACGAGTCTGGATCTGACCAGAATCGGTGTGGATATGAAAGTGCTGATTGAGCAACTGCGAGAACAAGTCCAAAATATAGAATGAAAAATTACCCAGGAAACCTATTCGTTGTTGCTGCACCAAGCGGTGCGGGTAAATCTAGCCTGGTAAAAGCTTTAATGGAGCTTGACTCACAAGTCACCCACTCAGTCTCCCACACCACCCGTGCCCCCAGGGGTCAAGAAGTTCACGGCAGAGAGTACTTTTTCGTTACAGATCCTGAATTTGACACACTCATCAAAGAAAACGCATTTTTAGAATGGGCTAACGTACACGGTAACCGCTACGGGACATCCAAAAAAACGATAGAGGACAAAATTACGGACGGCCATGATGTGGTGCTTGAAATTGATTTTCAAGGAGCCCTCCAGATCAAGGCCGTATTCCCAAGTGTTGTGCTGATATTCATTCTCCCCCCTAGTTGGGAAGAGCTCAAATCCAGACTGGAGCGCAGAGGAGAAGACGCCCCCGGAGTGATCGAGTTGCGCCTGGAAAACGCGGCCCAAGAGATGGCCCAGGCAAGTCAGTTCGATTTCGTTATAATCAACGAAGTTTTCGAGCGGGCTTTATTTGATTTAAAAGCCGTAGTTCACGCTCAAAGACTTAAGTACGCGTCCCAAAGTCGCGCTAGAGCGGAGATTTTTCGCGCTCTCAATTTGAGCTAATACCCCCCATTACCCGGAGAAATACAAGATGGCACGCATTACTGTTGAAGATTGCTTAGAGAAAATCCCGAACCGATTCCAACTCGTGTTGGCGGCAACTTACCGTGCCCGTATGCTCAGCCAAGGCCACACCCCCAAGGTTGAGTCCAAAAATAAGCCAGGCGTAACCGCCCTAAGAGAGATCGCTGCCGGCAAAATCGGGCTCGAAATGCTCAAAAAAGTTCCGGGTTGATCCCAACAACTGTTTTGTAAAAACACCTAAAAGCACCTTCACGGTGCTTTTTTTAACCCTAAAACTCGCGTAATGACTTACAAAGCGCTAAAGTGTCATATATGAGCGCAGTAATGACCCCCTCAGGCGGAACCAACAGCACAAGTACAGAAGCATCCAATGCGGCTGCGGCAAGCTTTGCCTCTCTTTTGGCAAAACTAGATTACCTGGGAACTGAGGGAAAAGAGCTTGTTAGAAAAGCCTATCGCTTCTCTGACCATGCTCATCTGGGTCAAAAACGTCAAAGCGGTGAACCCTACATAACGCATCCAATTGCGGTCGCAGCGCAGTGCGCTGAATGGAAACTAGACTCTCAAGCACTCATGGCTGCACTCTTGCACGACGCGATGGAGGACTGCGGTATCAGTAAAGAAGATTTGATTCAAGAGTTTGGCGCACCCGTTGCAGAGATGGTGGACGGGCTCACCAAGTTGGACAAGTTGCAATTTGATACCCAGGAGGAAGGACAGGCGGAGTCGTTTCGCAAGATGCTCTTGGCGATGGCAAAAGACGTTCGGGTAATCTTGGTCAAACTAGCAGACAGATCCCACAACATGCGCACTATGGGTAGTATGCCCACAAGCAAGTGGGCAAGAATTTGCAATGAAACACTTGAGATTTACGCCCCCATTGCCCACCGCTTGGGGCTAAACCAAACGTACCGCGAGCTTCAAGACCTCTCGTTCAGACACCTCAAACCCTGGCGTTACCAAATCATTGAGAAAGCGGTCGGTAAAGCAAGGTCTAGACGACGAGACATCTTGATCAAAGTGCAAAAAGATGTCGAACAAGCGTTTGCTAAACACAGCATCCCGATCAGAATTTATGGACGTGAGAAGACGCTTTTCTCCATCTACAAAAAGATGGATACCAAAAACTTAAGCTTCGCACAGGTAACTGACATCTACGGTATGAGAGTCATTCTCCCAAGCGTAATTGAGTGTTACACAGCCCTTGGTGTGCTGCACCAACTCTATAAACCAGTGCCCGGTCGCTTCAAAGACCACATAGCCATCGCTAAAGTTAATGGCTATCAGTCCATTCATACCACGCTAGTTGGCCCGGCCGGCATCAATATCGAATTTCAACTCAGAACAGAGGCCATGCACGTAGTGGCCGAGTCTGGGGTTGCGTCCCACTGGCTTTACAAAACTCAGGATCACACCTCAGAGACCTCAGAGAGACTTGGGACACAGTGGCTACAGTCATTGGTGGATATTCAAAATGAGACCCATGATGCAACGGAGTTTTGGGACTATGTGAAGGTTGATCTCTTCCCAGATGCGGTTTATGTGTTCACCCCCAAGAGCAAAATCATGGCACTCCCTCGAGGTGCAACGGTGGTGGACTTTGCTTACGCGGTGCACAGCAATATCGGTGACCGCACCATGGCGGGCAAAATAAACGGGGAATCAGTTCCCCTTAGAACAGAGCTGAAAAACGGTGACGTCGTAGAGATTGTCACCTCTACCGTTGCAGCGCCAAATCCCGCTTGGTTGGCTTACGTTAAAACCGGAAGAGCTCGCTCAAAGATTCGTCATTTCTTGAAAACTCAGGCCCAAACCGAGTCTCTTGGACTTGGCGAGAAATTACTTGCACAAGCGGTCCGCGCTGAGGGCATTGATCAAATGCCAACAGATGAGCCTAAATACAAACCCCTTTGGGAACGTTTGCTTCGCTTTACTGGCAATCACTCCAAAGAGGATTTGCTGGTCGATATCGGACTGGGCAAACGCATCGCAACGATTGTTGCTAAACGAATTGTCCTGCTGCTCTCAGAGTTGGGCGAGAAACCAGACGCATTACTGATCAGCAAAGAACGATTTACTGCTCATGAGTCTGTCTCCCAAGGCGGTGTGATGGTGGACGGTAGCGAGAACGTATCCATTCAATACGCGCTTTGTTGTAGGCCCATCCCGGGTGACTCCATACTGGGTTATTTAGGCAGGGGTGAGGGCCTTGTGGTGCACACAGAGAACTGCAGTGTTGGCCAAAAGCTCAAGCACAAAGACAGCGAAAGATTCATCGCGGTGGAGTGGGCCGATGAGGTTGTGAGGGCGTTTGAGTCCGAGCTAGTGGTTACAGTACAAAACGGCAAAGGTGTCTTGGCGCGAGTTGCTGCTGCAATCGCCAGCGCAGAGGCTGACATCACACATGTCAACATGAGTGAGGAGTTTTCGGGGCAAGCTGCAATTGATCTTAGATTCACAATTGCAATTAGAGATACGACTCATCTTGATACCGTTTTAAAACACCTTAGACGACTACCCTCAGTCTCTCAGGCGCATAGAGTTGTATCTGCCAAATCAACAAGTCACTAAATTTGCTGCGGCCTGGGATACTCAACCTCTAGTATTTCGATTAACTGTGTGCCAGCAGGCGTTTGTAACTTAACCTCATCCCCCTCACGTGCTTTAATCAAAGCGCGCGCTATGGGAGAGACCCAGCTCACCTCCCCCTTTAAACTATCAAACTCATCGACACCTAGTATGGTGATGGTATTTTCCTCAGAAACTGCATTCGTACCTTGCCCCTCATTTACAAGGCAGTAAGTGACCTTTGCCCCAAAAAAAACAGTATCGTTGTTGTAGTGAACGCTTGGGTCCACCACCTCGGCGATATCAAGTCTTTTAGTTAAAAAACGAATACGACGGTCGATTTCTCTCAGTCTCTTTTTGCCGTAGATATAGTCTCCATTTTCTGACCGGTCGCCGTTGCTGGCCGCCCAGTGAACTATCTCAACAATTTTTGGTCGCTCGTTATCCATCAAATCCAATAACTCATCGCGCATAGCTTTATAGCCTTTGGGAGTCATGTAGTTTTTGACGGGTTTTACCTCAGTTTCTCCGCTCTTTGAGCCGGCGCTTGATCCCGAGCCATCATCCTGCTCTTCATCAGATTCAATATGGTTTACCAATTTTCTTTCTCCGCTAAGAATTAGAGAGTTGTTTCAAAAAATAAGAACCCAATCATCACAATGCAATGAACTTAATGTCAGGTTATAACTAAGGGTTTGAGACGGGTTGAGCGCTTTGTCAATCCAAAACGGACATAACGTTTTAAGGATTTAAGGATTTAAATTTATTGAACTGGCTTTTTAAAAAATGTATGCTTTTTTAAAAAAGCATACATTCTTGTTCAATATTTGGTGCGGCTGGCAGGAATCGAACCCACGACCCCTTGGTTCGTAGCCAAGTACTCTATCCAGCTGAGCTACAGCCGCCCGAAGAGGTAAATTATAACATGAAAGGCTCTTTTAGAGCTACAAAGCACCAATAGAGATCCAAGGGACGAATGCAATCAACACAATACCAACAATTAATGCGAGTAAGTAGGGAAGAATTGGCTTTATACCTTTGTTGGGATCTACTTTTCCTATTGCGCAGGCAGCGTAATAACCAACTCCTAGCGGTGGCGCAAATAGTCCGAGCCCCATAGAGAGTACAACCACCATAGCATAGTGCACATCATGTATACCGAGTTGACGCGCTATTGGAAATAGCAAAGGCCCAAGTAGCACGATCGCAGGGATACCTTCTAGCACAGAGCCTAAGACCACAAAGGCAACAATTGAGACGCACAGAAATACGGGAGCGCCTCCGGGAAGTGCCTGCATTGAATTAGCAAGCCAACCGGAAAAACCTGACTGAGTCAGACCCCAGGCCATAGCGGTCGCAGTGCCGATGATGAAAAGAATGGCGCCTGAGAGAGACGCGGTCTCAATAAGCATTGGCACAATGCGCACCCAACTCCACTGTCTATAAATAATCAAACCAGCAAGGGCACAGTAAACGATTCCAATCGTAGAGACCTCGGTCGCTGTTGCAATACCTTGAATAACGGCAAAGCGAATAACAAAAGGCAAGGCAAGGGCTGGAAGTGCAACTAAAAAAAGTCGCATAACTTGCGAAGTTTTAGCACGGGGTAATACCTGCGAATGGTCATTTCTGCTGCGCCAAGCTACAACGATTGCAAGCATTAATGCGAGCACTAAAGCGGGTAAAAGTCCACCCGTAAAAAGACCCGATATGGATACTCCTGTAACCGATCCGATGGTGATTAAGACTAAGCTTGGTGGTACGGTCTCGGTTTGTGCACCGGTGGCTGCCAAAAGAGCAACCAGTTCACCCTCGTCGGCTCCGCGTTTTTTCATCTCAGGAAAGAGCGCCGGGGTAACTGCAGCCATATCTGCAGCCTTTGATCCCGAGATACCAGACACCAAATACATAGCCCCTATCAAAACATAGGACAAACCGCCCCTCACATGCCCGAGCAAACTCTCTAAGAAAGCAACCATCGCACGGGCCATCCCACTCATCTCCATCAACAATCCCAAAAAAACAAAGAGTGGTACTGCAAGCAAAATTTGATGCGACATTCCTTCATCCATTCGCCCAACAATAACGCTGATCGGGGTCGAAGTCGTAAAGCCCAAATACCCGAGTACTCCGAGCCCAAATGAATACCCGATGGGGACACCTGCAAATACGGCGCACAATACTACGCCAACAAAGAAGATCAGCAAATTCCAAGCGCCGAGTTCATCAAAAATAAATTGGAATTTATAGAGCACAAATACCGTAATAGCTATGAATAATGCTGCCTGTAAAGACTGTACTAACTTTGGCAACTGAAAAAGTCTGACAAATGAATAAACGGCCATCAATAAGATACCAACAGGCAAGGCCGCTTCTCGCCATAGACTTGATATCTCAAGAGCTGGGGTCATTACGATCGCCTCATCCATTGCCCGCTCATAGGATGGTAAAAATAAAAGCGTCAAAAAAGCAAGTCCAGCGCAATACTGCAGCGCCTCAAAAAAAGAGGCTTTATCTTTACTAGCCAAAGAAATCAATGCAGTCATACGCATGTGTTCTGCACGCTTGACAGCAATGACAGAACCTAACATTGCAGTCCACAAAAAGATCATTGACGCTAGTTCATCTGACCATGTCAAAGGTTGATGGAATACAAATCTAGAAACTACGCCTGCAAAAAGGATTGCAATGTCAGCGAACACAAGAGCAGCAGCGCACCACTCAACGCTTGAGACTAATAAAGACTCAAAGGATATGAGAGCTGAAGACAGTTTAGTTGATACCGACATAAATTTATCCTTAATCGACTGGATATTCTATTCGCTACTTGCATTCCCCAATATCACGGGGTTTCACTTATAAAATCCAATCTATTTTGATGACACAGTGACTTACCTCTATTTATTCCATACCTAGCTCATACTGTGTAATGCGACTGAATTCTTTACTGAAGTGTCAACGGTTTTGCCCTTAATTATCACCAGACACTGTGCGGTTTAATATACTAATCACATTTGCACCAAACGTATCGCCAAGCTTAGTGCGATTGACTATTAGATCTTGCGCCGGGCTAAAATGAACCATACCGATTGAATCTCAAAAATCGAGTGTAGTGAATGAGTCAAAGTAACTCCGTAATTAATACTGATCGAAGTGATACTTTTAAAAATAAATATTAAATTTCAGTCTATGCATAAGTTCTTATTTGTAATTTTTTACGCGCTTATTTCACTGATATGTTTTTCTTCGACAATAGCAAGCGCCAGAACTATTAAGCAATTGAACGGCCCAGATGAAGGACTAACTTTAATCTCTGAAAAGACCGACTTTCAAGAAACTGGCAAATACTATGAAATAAAGGATGCTTGCCAAAAACTTGCTCTGCAATATCCGCGCTATATAGCTTGCAAAGTTATGGGCTTAACGGCGGAGAAAAGAGAAATCTACTATTTGGTTAGTTCTAAACAACAAACCTTAACCCCGAAAACCAATAAAATTAATAAACTCCCCGTTGTATTCATCATCGCTGGGACTCACGCGGGTGAGATAGACGGTAAAGACGCTAGCCTTTTAAAACTAAGGGAACTCCTTAAAAATACAAGCGCAGAGAATCCTCTTAACAAAATGGTATTGGTATGGATTCCCGTTTTCAACGTCGATGGACATGAACACAGGGGACGATTTCAAAGACCCAATCAAGAGGGGCCACTTGAACAAGGGGAGCGAACAACAGCAAGACGAATTAATTTGAATAGGGACTGGATGCTCGCCCAAACAGTTGAGATGAAATCCATGTTGAGTCTGATAAACCAGTGGAATCCTGCGGTAACGATTGATCTTCACGTAACCGATGGGCTTAGATTTCGACATGACGTGTCTATCACCGTTGCCCCGGAGTTTGGAGGCGAGGCCTTACTAAGGCAATCTGCAAAGGCGTTACTAGATCAAACCCTCACCTCACTTGAGCAAGTCGGTCATCATCCTATTGGTTTTTATCCAAGACTATTAGATAAAGAGGATCCTAAAGCCGGTCTTATTCTAGATGTCGATACACCTCGTAACTCTCATACCTACGCAGGAATTAGAAACCGAATAGGTGTTTTAGTGGAAGACTACGCTTGGGAGAACTACCGATCAAGGGTAAGAACATGCCTGGACACACTAGATGTGTTGTTAAGAACCATTGGCTCACAGTCTAGTGAGATCTTAAGAGCTGAGAGCCAGGCAGATGAATTGGCCAAATCTAGAGCAGGCAGTTTATATCCTCTTGACTATGAGGTTGACGTACCGCAGACCAAAATCCCGCCCAAGTATGTTGATCTTATGGGGTACAAATACGATGTCCTCAATCCTGCCCCGATTGTTGGTGGTAGACATATTAGCTATAAATTAAATGAACCAGAGATTTGGCACACCCCGTACTTTGATGATGTGCAGCCTATTAAAAAAAGCATCATCACACTCCCTGAGTTTGGTTACCTTGTTCCGCTTGCTTGGGCTGAAGTTGTAAAACCCTATCTTGATCTACACCAATTAAGTTACAAAATTCTAAAAACAAATCTCGAAAATGTGAATGTACAAGCTATTCGAGTGCAACCCGATGATGTGATATTTGAATCCTCCAGTTTCCAGGGCAAGCAGATGACAGCAGTAACAGGTGAATGGGGTCCCCATACGGCGACTATTCAAAAAGGATCAATCTTCGTTCCAATTAATCAGGCTAAATCAAGTTTAGTTGCTCATTTATTGGAGCCTAAAGGACCTGACTCCATATCTTCATGGGGATTATTTAATACTGCCTATGAAGTCAGTGATTATTTAGCCAACCACCGAGCATTTGAACTTGTTAATTGGATGAATGAAGATTCAAATAAAATTAAAGATCTCTTCGGGGAAGAACTAACTAAGCAGTTACCTGCTCTAAAAAGTGAATACGAGCAAAAAATGCTATCAAATGATTCTTTTAGAGCTGACCCGCAAGCAAGATTGAATTTTTGGATTTCCGTGTTGCCTCAACAAGATTTATCTCTTAACTTATATCCAATTTTTAGAGCTCAAAGTAGTCTACTCCGATATTAAATTGCAAATTTGTCTACCCTTGACAAATAATTGCAATTTTTGAGCACGGCTCCTAATTGAATAACTGACAGCAGCTTTGTTTTTAACCTCGTACCAAAGACATCCTAATTATTCGAATTGATGATCACTGACTTATTTGCTTTTTTGTCTGACGAGGGTGCGAAAGAAGTTGAAATTGTCGACGATCACTGAATGAATCTATGTATGAGTACACGCTCCAATTTATGCCGGCGAAATGCTTGACGAGGAATTTTTTTAAACCTTTGGGCTTATCAAAATATAGATTAGCCAAGGACATTTGCGTAACGCCTCAACGGATCGAAGATATCGTTGCAAACAAATGTTCAATCACAGCAGTTACCGATTTAAGGCTTTGTAAATATTTTGGCATCAGTGATTGATGGTGGCTACGTGGGCAAGCTTACTACGACAACGCGATTGCACGGCAAAATTTAAATAAGATACTGGACAAAATTGAACCTTGCCAATTATTCGCGGCTTGAACGGATTACTCTAAATCCGTACTAAAGTATTTGGTGGGCCCACCTGGACTCCAAGCAGGGACCAAAGGATTCGGATAAGATGGGCTAAACTTTTTACAATATAAATCAGTACTTTATAGCGTCTAAAAAACAGTGTGTAGCAAAATGTGTAATCAAAGAAGAATATATTAGTATCAAATTAATACTAACAGCACGCTTTTAATATTAAACGTATTCACTGTAATAAACTACAAAAAACTAATGGGTGATAAAGTGAAAAAAGCAGACTTTACAGAAATCAGTAAATTAACTACTGAGGACAAATTAAAAGATAAGATAAGTATATAAAACCTTAAATGATTTTTTAATCTGAATGTTGACTATGCTCTCGTTGGTACAGGGTTAGGTTACGGTGGATCAGTTGATAACAAGCGTTACAAGTTGTAACGCTTAAATTATTTTTTCTTCCTAAAATCAATCGATATATTGTATATCGTGTAGTTACAGTATACAATATATTATGATTAAAACATTTCGCCACAAGGGTTTACAACTCTTTTTTGAAACAGGTAAAAAATCTGGAATCCAAGCCGCCCATGCCAATAAGCTGGCGAGACAGTTAGCTAGATTACATGTTGCAAAAAAATGGGAAGATATGAATATACCCGGTTGGGGCTTGCATCCTTTAAAAGATAAGCTAAAGGATCACTATTCAATTTCGGTAAATGGAAATTGGCGTATGACTTTTAAATTTGAAGATGAAGATGCAGTGCTTGTTGATTATCAAGATTATCACTAAAAGAAGAGGAGTAATGATGACTAAAATGTATAACCCGCCCCATCCAGGCCTTACTTTGAAAGAGGATATTCTTCCAGCGTTAGAACTAACCGTAACAGAAGCCTCAGAACAACTAGGAGTAACTCGCGCAGCTTTTTCTAGGGTGATTAATGGTAAAGCCGGTATTTCTCCAGAAATGGCTCTTCGTATTGAGGCTTGGTTAGGCGAGAAAAATGGAGGTAACGCAAGTGTTTGGCTAGCTCTTCAGGCAGCCTATGACTTATGGCAAGTTCGTAAATCTGGACTACCGAAAGTCAAGCAAGCATTGATTCCAGTCTTAGCCTAATCAGAGACACTTTTCTATGTTTTATGCTAAGGCAATATTTTCAAAACCACAGGTAGCCTTATTTGTAAATGAAAGAAACTTGCTACCAGTGTTGATGCCTCTAGCCCAGCATCGAACTTAGTAGAACGATTCCCACAATACCTATTTAAGATCTTGCTATCTCAAGGTGTAAGCGAATCTTTTATGCAACAGGAATTAAATCATCTTGAGAAGGTGATTTATTGCAAATCAACTAATCGCAGCATCATTGATATTTTAAATATGTTCACCTATCACCTAGAAGGTTATCAATCCATGCATTATGTAGATGATTTCTACTCACTCTCAATGATGATGGCCGATACTCCCTGTGGACCACTTTATAAAAGCACAATCACACCTGGTAATGCACTTAGGGGATTCGCTCTGAGCGGAATAATTCACTGATTTATAGATCCTGCACCAGCGTTACTTAAAGTAACGCTCAAAAGACAAAACCCCTAGCTATCTCTAGCTAGAGGCTTTATTGGTGGGCCCACCTGGACTCGAACCAGGGACCAAAGGATTCGGGTTTGTGTAGCTTTCACTACTCCCTGGACTATGCCTTCATCATATCGATTGCTCAACTTAGATGGGTGCCGTCTAGTCTCTACACCTTCCGATATGTTTTCACAACTCGGCTTGGCTCGGTATTGCCGTATGCATGGTCATGCACTTAGGTTTCGCCGAATTTGACACCATTCACTACACAGTTTCCACGTGTAGTGCACATTTCAACAATATGAGTCCTCTGCTCTAACCAACTGAGCTATAGGCCCTAATCTGATATTTTAACCTGAAGAATGAAGCCCTGCAATCAGCGCCTGCAACTATCTTATTTTTGACTCAGTGCATTTGTCAATAACTTTGAGGTGATGTCAACAATTTGGATCATTCGCTCGTAATGCATTCTTGTAGGACCTATTACCCCTAACGTTCCAACGACTTGCCCATCCATCTCATACTTTGCGCTCACCACCGACAACTCCTCAACGGGCACAACCTGGCTCTCCCCGCCAATGTAGATCCGCACGCCCTCGGCTTTGGCAGAGCTCTCCATTAGTCTTAGGAGTTGAGCCTTTTGCTCAAACATATCAAAAGCACGCCTGAGTTGACCTAAATCTCCTGAAAAGTCGCTTACGGACAACAAGTTGCGCTCTCCGCTGATAATTACCTCGTCTTGGGCTTGTGTTAAGACCTCAGAGCTCACTTGAACAGCGGCTTGCATTAACTTGCCTATCTCACCCCTCAGGGAGTCCATTTCTGCTTTAAGTTTCTCTCTGACCAAATCAAAACTCATTCCTGAGTAATGAGTGTTTAAATAATTAGAAGTCTCAATGAGTTGTTGTGCAGAGTAGTCTGACTCGGTGAAAATGACCCTATTTTGTACATCACCGTCAGGAGAAACAATAATAACAAGGAGTCTTTTCTCGGACAAACGCATAAACTCAATATGCCGAAAAACCATGCCCCGCTTGGGAACCATGACAACACCCACAAAGTGTGAGAGACTCGACAACATGTCAGCCGCATTGGAGATAATCTTTTGGGGTTGATCGGATTGCAAAACTGGCGTCTCAAGGACGTCCGTCTTCGTCGTCAGCATCGTGTCAACAAAGAGCCTATATCCCCTAGAGGTGGGGATCCTACCGGCTGAGGTATGTGGACTGGTAATCAATCCTAAATCCTCTAAATCAGCCATCACGTTTCTGATGGTGGCAGGAGAGAGCTCAATGCCGGAGGTTTTGGACAAAGTGCGAGACGCGACGGGTTGGCCGTCGGCAATGTAGCGCTCGACCAGCGTTTTTAACAAAAACTTGGCACGTTCATCAAGCATAGTCATACAGAAGACAGATTTTAGTGATTTAATTTCCCTATGAAATCAAAATTTCGACAAATAGCACTCATTGGCAAGTATGCCAAAGAAGTCAAAGAGGTTAAAACCGCCAAGAACTCGGACAGTGTAAACCCATCCAAAGTTGGACAACCCGCCTCAACTTCGCAAATTCTTCAAAGCTTAACCCATTTTCTACATTTGCAAGGTGCAGACGTCATCATAGAGCAAGAGACCGCAACGAGTTGTGACCTGCATAGTCACCAAGTTCAAACGATTGGTCAAATCGGTAAATCCTGTGACTTAGCCATTGTTGTGGGAGGGGACGGCACAATGCTCGGCTTTGGCCGGCAACTCGCTCCCTACGGTGTACCGCTCATCGGCATCAATCAAGGCCGTCTTGGCTTTATCACGGATATTGCACTGGATCAAATCGAGACCACGCTTGAGCCAATGCTGCGCGGAAACTACACGGAGGATTTTCGCAGTCTATTTGTGAGCGAGGTCATCAGGGACGATGCCCGTGTTTTCAGCACTCTTGCGATGAATGATGTCGTGGTCAACCGAGGCGCAACCTCCGGCATGGTGGAGCTAAGGGTTGAGGTGGATGGGCATTTCTTGTCCAATCAACGTGCCGACGGTCTCATTATTGCGACACCAACAGGTTCCACCGCCTACGCCCTCTCCTCTGGTGGACCAATCATCCACCCGGCTTTGGCGGGTTGGGTTTTAGTGCCCATTGCACCCCACACCCTGTCCAATCGTCCCATCGTGTTGGGGGACCACGCTCAAATCACAATTGAGCTGGTTTCGGGTAAAGATGCGAGTGCTAATTTCGACATGCAGTCCTTGGCATCTCTTATTAAAGGCGACCGTATCACGGTCTCCAAGTCTGAACACAGAGTTCGTTTTCTGCACCCTGTGGGGTGGAGTTATTACGATACGCTGCGCAAGAAATTACACTGGAATGAGGGTGTGGCATGAGCCTTAAACGCATCACACTCAAAGATTTCGTAATCGTCAAGCATCTCGAGTTGGATCTATCGGGGGGCTTCTCGGTTCTTAGCGGGGAGACTGGGGCTGGTAAATCTATTTTGATTGACGCAATTCAGTTGGCACTGGGCAACAGGGCTGAATCCTCCGTTATTCGCGAAGGAGCGAATAAAACGGAGATCACTTTAGAGATTGAGGCCCCAAAAAGTCTTGAGCCCTGGCTAGACGAGCAAGGATTTGGTTTCGAGCCCGGACAAACTGAGCTGCTACTTAAAAGAGTCGTAGACAGCAGCGGCAAGAGCAGAGCCTGGATCAACGCAAGCCCAGCCACCGCAACCCAGCTCAGAGAGATCGGTGAGAGATTAATCGACATACACGGTCAACACGCCTGGCAAAGCCTTACAAGACCCCAGTCCGTTAGAGCGCTCCTAGACGCTTATGCCGGCGTATCAACCTCAGCCCTATCCAAACTTTGGGCTACTTGGCGCGAAGCAATCCAAGATTTAGCTAGGGCTCGTAACGAACAAGAGAAATTACACTCCGAGCGTGAGCGACTTATCTGGCAAATCACAGAGGTCGATAAACTCGCGCCCCAGGCTAATGAGTGGGAAACCCTAAACACCCAGCACACTAGACTTGCAAACGCTCAAACACTTATCGATGTGGCTCAAAAAGCGTTTAACGCATTAGAGGGTGAAGATGAAGGGGCGAACCAGTTCATCGCAAGCGCTCAATCCGAGCTTGAATCGAACGCTCACCTTGATCCAGAATTTACCGAACTCAGTGAGACGCTCGCATCAGCGAGTGCACAAATTTCAGACGTTGCTCACTCGCTTCAATCGTGGCTTAAACGCACTGATTTAGATCCCGACAAGCTCTCAGAATTGGATGAGCGCATGTCTTTATGGCTGTCCTTGGCGAGACGCTACAAAAGGCAACCTGCTGAGCTCCCTGAGCTCTACAGCTCTTGGAAAACGGAGTTAGCAAGGCTTGACCGGGCAGTCGATTTGGGCGCGTTAGAAACTGCTGAGTTAGCAGCACAAAAAGCCTATAAAGCCGAAGCCACAGAGATCGGCAAAGTAAGAGCTAAAGCCGCTCCCAAACTCTCTAACGCAATAACCGAGGCCATGCAAGGGCTTGGTATGCAAGGCGGTACTTTTGTCGTTCAAATAGAGGCGACAGATCAGCCAGGACCTTACGGCTTAGAAGAGGTCGCTTTCTTAGTTTCAGCGCATTCAGGAGCGACTCCACGGGCGGTAGCGAAAGTTGCCTCCGGGGGTGAGCTCTCCAGAATATCCCTTGCAATCGCAGTTACAACCAGCCAACTCGGTGAGGCGCAGACCCTAATTTTCGACGAAGTTGACTCAGGCGTTGGAGGTGCAGTTGCACAAACTGTGGGACGACTCATGAAAAAGCTCGGTCGAGACAGACAGGTCTTAGCCGTAACCCATCTTCCCCAAGTTGCATCCTGTGCGGATCATCATTGGGTGGTCTCAAAAGCGCCAAGCTCTGGTGGAACGCTCAGTCAGATGCAGTGCGTGACGGGTGAGGAGCGTGTAAAAGAGGTTGCCAGAATGCTTGGCGGCGAGGTGCTCTCACAAACCACACTAGCCCACGCACGGGAGATGTTAGAGCAGATGGCATCAGCGACTGAGCAAAGTGTTCAAGACAAAACTGCGTCTAAGAAAAAAAGGAGCGCAAGCGCATGAGTAGTGAACTGGTTTTGATCACCGGGATGTCGGGATCTGGCAAGTCAGTTGCTTTGCACGCACTTGAAGATCTTGGGTTTTACTGTGTAGACAACCTCCCCCCTGAGCTACTACTCTCTTTTGTGGATCTTGAAAATAAATTAAAAACAGAAAAAGTTGCGATTGCCATGGATGTAAGGAGCAGAGGTGCTTTGCACCTCGTTCCCGCACAATTGGCTCAGTTGAGGCAAAGAAACATCAACATTCGTCTTTTATTTTTAGAGTGCAACACCGACACGCTTGTGCACCGTTACTCAGAGACGAGAAGGCGTCACCCTCTCTCCCAGTTCGGGCAAGGAGGCGATGCACTTTCGATGTCGCAGACCACTACCACTGAGAGCGGTGAATCAGAATCACAAAAAGGCCCAAGCCTTAGAAACTTAAGCGAGTCTATTGAGCTTGAGCGAGAACTCCTTGCTGATCTGCGTGAGATGTCTCACATCATTGATACCAGCCTGCTCAAGCGCTCAAAGCTTCAAAGCTACATTCACTCGCTGATCGGCGCACCGGCGGCTGCGCTGACTTTAATGTTTGAGTCCTTTGCCTTCAAACGCGGCATCCCCGTTCACGCTGATTACGTCTTTGATGTAAGGATGCTCCCCAACCCCTATTACGAGCCTGCACTTAGAGAGCTAACGGGACTTGATGCGCCAGTTGCAAACTGGTTGGATGAGCATCCCAGTGTTCAGTCGATGGGGCAACAGATCTCTCAATTTGTGAACAATTGGCTACCCGCATTAGATGAGGATCACCGCAGTTACGTAACCGTTGCAATCGGATGCACGGGAGGTCAACACCGCTCTGTCTATTTAGTGGAGAAGTTAGCGCAGGTGTTCTCCTCAAACTGGGTTACCTTAAAACGCCACAGAGAGCTTGGGGACTGAGGGAGAAGCGTGATCACCCAAGTCCGTGGTGATAAGAATTAGATAACGCTGCTTGCTTTGCTTCACTCGCAAAAACTTCTTTAAGAGCTTTCTAAAAACTTCCTTACTGGAGCGGGTAAGCCCAATACACTCCAATCTTTCGCGCCAAACCAAGCTCCATTTTCTGGCTCACTGGGTTCGGCAGATCCGGGGGATGAAGCCTTGGGAACAACTTGTTGGAGCTTGCCTGAACTAACCTGCTCGGATTGCACCCAGTGCAAAAAAAGCTCCTTGTGCGTCAACGCATGGGCAATGGCCTCCCTGTAGCAAAGCCTCTTGGCTTGCACTCGCGCGGCAAACTCTCCCATCTCCTCCTGACTTTGAAACACAGGCACACAGTAAAGCCCAGCCCAAATACCTTTACCAGGTCTTTTTTCTAACCAAATTTGTTGCCTCTCGTTTATCAAGCAAAGCATCCAAAGCGATTGAGTCGTGCGTTTGATCTTCTTTGTTTTAACCGGGTAACTAAGCGGCGCACCTTCCTGGGTTGCAACGCAAATGGAGCGCACTGGACAAGACTCACACTTTGGGTTTTTAGGAGTGCACACTGTTGCCCCTAGATCCATAATACCCTGGGTGTAGGTGGGCATATCCTTTTGTGCGCTCGGTAAAAGCTCCTTAGCTAAGTCCCACAACCGGCGGACATTAGAGCTGACAGATAAATCAGCACCGTAGCCCATCAAACGGGTTAACACGCGTTTCACGTTTCCGTCCAAGATAGGGACTCGCTCGCAAAAGCATATGGAAGCAATAGCAGCAGCAGTGCTTGGACCTATGCCTGCTAGCGTCTGAAGGGTTTCAAAGTCTTTGGGGAAAACGCCTGAGTGAATGCTCACAATGTCTTTTGCGCAGCGGTGAAGGTTTCTCGCCCTTGAGTAATACCCCAGTCCGCTCCAAAGGCCAAGCACATCGTCTTGATCCGCTGCAGCTAAAGTTTGAACGTTAGGAAAGCGTTTCATAAAGCGCTGAAAATAATCGATCACAGTGACAACCTGAGTTTGCTGGAGCATGATCTCTGAGACCCATACCCGGTAGGGGTCTAGCGCCTCTTGCCAAGGCAAGTCGTGTCGTCCATGAAGGCGCTGCCAGTTCACCAAAAGTTTGGCAAACTTTGATGGCACGTGCAAGCCCAAAGCAACTGAGGCGGCAGAGGCGGCAGAGGCGGCAGAGGTGTTAGGTTTGGAGCTGGGCGGCACAAAAAATCTTTGGATTATTTTTGACAAGTTGGGCAATAAAAAGTGGATCTTTGTCCTTGGACAATTTGTTTGATAGGCGTCTTGCACCGCCTGCACGGTTGTCCTTGCCGAGCGTAAACAAAACTCTCAAGCTGAAAGTATCCGCTCTCCCCCATCGCATTGGAGAAGTTTTGCAAAGTACTCCCGCCCACCTCTATCGCTCGCTTTAACGTCTCACAAATCGCTTTATGAAGGAGCACGCTTTGCGCTTTGGTAACCTTAGCGCTTGAGCGAGTAGGACGAATACCGGCTAAGAATAAAGATTCACTTGCATAGATATTACCAACACCCACAACAATTTGACCACCCAGTAAAGCTTGTTTGATACTGAGTTTTCGGGTCTTAAGCGCTTTATAAAGAAACTCTGGTGTGAACCCCTCACCCAAGGGCTCCACGCCTAATCGCCCAAGTAATTTATCCACTATGTGGGAGTGCGGGGTAGGGGCAAAGACAACTGCACCAAATCGTCTTGGGTCATTCAGGGTCAATGTGCCGAGATTGGTTTGCATCACAAAATGATCATGTAACTTAGTCGTGACGCTACTGTTGGGGCTTGCCTGCTCAAAACGCAAGGAGCCGGACATGCCCAGGTGCAAAATTAACAAGGATGGATCCATCTCAATGAGTAAATACTTGCCCCTACGGTTAACGCGCTTTACAGTCAGCCCTTTCAAAGTGCTTGGCACGCACCCAATCGGCCACCTTAGTGGCTTTCCAAGGTGCACACTCTGTATTTGGGCACCTTGGATTCGGTCCGCAAAACTCAGTCTCGTTACTTCAACTTCGGGTAATTCAGGCATGGCTTAGCAAATATAGTTCCTTGGCATTATCATCTGTGTATGCGACCCCAATCCTATCCCCGCCGTTTTACCCCAAATTGCTTGGTGAATCAGTTGAACCCATTTAACCATTTCAATCCTATCGGACTTCGCCTGCCCTTATCGCGAGATGCAGTAAAAATGGTTTCTAAGCAAAAGCTGGAGAACTGCCAAGGGCGACTCAAAGCTATCCGTTTGACCGGTCTGGCTGCTTTGCTTGTCTTTGGTTTAAATGTTGGGACTGAGAGTGCGTTTGCTGCTCCTCCCAAATCCAAAGGCGGAAAAGGTCAGGAAACAACGATGCAAATTAATGAGGGTACTGGTTCAAAGGACCCCATTAGCAATTCAAATTTAACGGGTGAGTTGCTTCTTGAGATTTTGCTTGGAGAGCTGAACAATGAGCAAGGCATACCCGCAACTGGATACTCACTCATCTTAGACGCTGCCAAAAAGTCGAAAGACCCGGGTCTGTACAAACGAGCTGTAGACATTGCCCTACACGCCCGCTCTGGTCCCTCAGCGCTTGAGGCAGCAAGGGCCTGGAAAAGCTCTGCCCCCGCGTCCAAGGAGGCTAACCGCTACGTTTTAGATATTTTGTTAGCGCTTAATAAAGTTGAACAATCTGAAGAGCCTCTTAGAACGGATCTTCAACTCACGCCGCAAATCGAGCAAGCTAAAGCCATCGAACAGCTTCCCCAACTCTACGCTCAGGTCAACAACAAGGAGGCGGCAGCGACGGTGGTTGAGCAGACTCTAAACGCCTATAAAACGCGCACCGATACTGCCGCAGCAACTTGGGTCACGATCGCAAAAATGCGCAGCTTAGCCTCCCAGTCTGAGTCTGCCATGCAAGCTCTCAAAAAAGGCCTAACTGCTGATCCTCTGTCAACGCAGGGCACTCTCTTGGCAATTGAGTTAGCAAGCGCTCACATACCCGGAGCAGAAGATTTGGTCAAATCTTCATTAGATCTGCAAAAAAATCCAACTATTCGTTTGCAATGGGTCAGAAGTCTCATTGAGATGGACAGATTAAATGAAGCCGGCGAGCAGCTTGTACAAATAACCCTCAAATCACCCCAATTCCCTGATGGTTGGTTACTGCTTGGGAGCTTACAGATTGAGCAATCTCAACACGTTAAAGCTAAAGAGAGCCTAAAAACTTATCTCAAACTCGCCGCTGACGCGCCTGACACAGTTAACCCACAGGGACTGGGACAAGCGTATTTGATGATGGCGCAGATTGCTCAAAAAGAAAATGACGAAACCTCCGCCGATGCTTGGCTCAACAAAATAGAAGATCCTCAACTGGTGATGCGCGCTCAGTTCCAAAGGGCTAGTATTTTGGCTGGTAAAGGTAAGTTACAAGAGGCGATCGCGTTAATTGAAAACTTGCCTTCCAAGACTCGTGAAGACTCGCGAAGTAAGGTTTTAGCTAAAGCTCAGCTTTACAGGGAGTTCAAAGAGTACGAGCTAGCCTTGAACACTTTGGCAAAGTATTTAAAGTCCAATCCAAGCGATGTTGACATGTCATATGAGATGTCGATGCTCGCTGAAAAACTTAAGCGATATGCGGATATGGAGAAGATCCTTCGCTCGATCATCTCAACTCACCCCGACTATGCACAGGCCTACAACGCGCTGGGCTTCTCGCTCGCAGATCGAAATCTTATGCTCCCTGAAGCTAAAAAGCTGATTATTAAAGCGTTGGAGTTTTTACCCGAAGACCCATTCGTTACCGATAGCCTGGGCTGGGTAGAGTACCGACTCGGGAACAATATAGAGGCATTAGCTATTTTGGAGCGTGCGTATGCAAGTAAGTCAGACCCCGAGATTGCCGCTCATTTAGGGGAAGTGATGTGGATCCTTAAAAAGAGTGATGATGCGTTGAGGGTATGGGGTGAGGGACTCAAAATGAACCCTAACGATGACGTTTTAATAGAAACGATTAAACGTTTGAAGGCTCCGCTTCTAAAATAAAATCACTTGAACAAAATCTTGCTAATTTTTTGTTACGACCATCTTTAGCGGCCTAAATCACCCTCCCCGAATTCGTTAAGGTCACTGAATTAAGCTCCTGAATTAAGCTCCTGATCATCGCTCCTGAATAACGTTCCTATTATTAGACCGCTTTAAGCTGCCTGCGCAACTCCATCTGAATAATGAGCTATCACTTGTCCAAAAATACGCGTCAGTTCCTGCTGAGCTTACCCGTTCTCCTGGGCTGCCTTTTGCTGTGCTCTTGCTCGACCCAGCGCCCTCCCCGCACACTATTACTGAGCTCAACTGCAGAGTCTACCTGGAGTGGCAAAATAAACTTAACGATTGAGACTGACCCTAAGCAGAGTTTCGCAACTGAGTTTGACCTTCAAGGCGCTCCACAGGAGGGCGCAATGCAGTTTTATACAAGCTTGGGAACTACGATTGCCTCTGCTCAGTGGAACAGTTTAGGAGCTGAGCTTGTAAGAGGTAACGAATCAGGCGCAGGTAATACTGCCAACAACAGCCTACATTTCAACTCTTTACAAGACCTCTCCCAAAGGTACATGGGAGCTTCTCTCCCCGTTGAGATGATCTTTGAGTGGGCAAACGGCGGCAACCCACAAGCTCCCAAGGGGTGGATCATTAGCCAAAGTGCTGCCCCCTCAGACCTTAAGGAAATGGGCGAACTAAGGGCTATCCGCCAGCAACCCCTACCCAGGGTAGAGTTACGCGTTTGGTTAAAAAGAACAACCGATTGAACAGCCAAATTTAGTTTAGAAGTATGCAATCCATTCACGGTGTTTTAGCACCTGCAAAACTCAATCTCTTCTTGCATATCACTGGCCAAAGACCAGACGGATATCACCTGCTTCAGTCCGTTTTCATGCTCATCGACTGGTACGACAAATTAGACTTTGATTTGCTTGGGGGCGGAGAAATCAAAAGAATTGATGCCCCCAACGCAGGCTTCATTGACCCGAACTCCCTAAGCGCAGTTACAGACCCTGGGGCTCACAACGTCCCCCCCTCCCAACCCGAGTTGCCAGGGCAAGATTTGTGTGTATCTGCAGCACTCGCTCTTCAAAAAGCGACTGGATGCAAATTAGGAGCTCAGATAACCTTAAGTAAAACTATCCCCCAACAAGCGGGGATGGGGGGGGGCTCCTCAAACGCTGCCAGCACGCTTTTGGCTTTAAATAAATTGTGGGGGCTCGGTCTAAGTCGGCAAGAATTGATGCGCATTGCGGTGCCCCTGGGCGCGGATGTTCCTTTTTTCTTGACAGGAAAAAGCGCTTGGGTGGAGGGAATCGGGGATCTTTTGGAGCCCATCGAACTTGCGGCGAGTAAATGGGCCGTCCTAAAGCCTCAAAATGGGGTTTCAACACAACAAATTTTCCGAGATCCTGAACTGCACCGCGCTAGTAAAACTGTTACAATATTTGACTTTGCTGTGCAACCATTTGGCTTTGGCCGAAATGACCTGCAGCCAGTAGCTGAACGTTTATGCCCAGAAATAAGTCAAGCCATTCGATGGTTGGACGAGCAAGGGTTCAAAGCGAGAATGACTGGATCAGGAAGTGCTGTTTTTGCAAA
>CAIRBP010000021.1 GCA_903876885.1 uncultured Burkholderiales bacterium
ACAGTTGCGCTAGATAGACCCGCTATTTGAGGCGTCGTCAGCACCGATATATCTGTCGTGCTTAAATTCGCCACTTGGTTACTTGTCAGCGCGTTAAGCTGAACCGTTGTAAGCGCAGCAACCTGCGCTGTTGTTAGTGCGGCTACACCAGTTGTAGCTAACGCTAATATTGCAGCTGGATTTAAGGCTTGAATGTCCGCAGTACTCAGCGCTTGAATTTGATCACCGGATAAAGAGGAAATAGTTGCTGTAGTTAAATTGGCCACTTGAGCCGAAGTTAAAGAAAGCACCTGCGTAGTAGAAAGAGTAGCAACTTGACTGGTGTTCAAAGCTTGCAAAGCATTTGTATTTAAATTCGGAATTTCAGAAGTCGTAAGCGCTGCAACTTGATCAGTAGTTAAAGCTGAAATCTCAGTTGAAGTTAAGGCAGCTATTTGCTGCGTTGTTAAGGTTGAGATTTGACTTGTCGATAAAGAGTTAATACCAAGTGAGACGAGAGATACGATTTGCGAGGTATTTAAAGCGTTAATCTGCGTCGTTGTAAAACTAAGCAATTGCCCTTGTGAAAGGGACTGTATTTGAGCACTGTTTAGAGCCGTAATCTGAGAAGTGGTGAGTGTTACGAGCGCCCCCGTACTTAAACCCGCAACCTGAACCGTCGTTAATCCTCCTACTTGCGTACTGGTTAATGACTGCAATTGTGTAGAAGATAGTGCAAAGAGTTGAGTCGTAGTTAGCGCATCTAAGCTAACGCTTGATAAAGCCTGTAGCTGAAGAGTGGATAACTGTGATACCGAAGTTGTTGACAGGGCCTGTAAGTCCGAAGTCGTTAGTGCTTGGATTTGCACTGATGCCAATGCCGAGACCTGGGCAGTAGTGATACTAACGCTTTGGGCAGTTGAGACGACATTAATTTGCTGGGTACTGAGCCCAATAACCGCTTGGGTTGAGAGAGCTTGAAATTGTGCTGTTGATAAAGCTTGAATGGCTTGAGTCGTTATACCGCCCACTTGTTGTGAGCTCAATACGCTTACCTGAGTAGTTGTCAAAGCCCCAATTTGCGATAGTTTAAAAGAAGATAACTGAGAAGAACTTAGAGTTGCAACTTGTACTGTTGAGAGTACGCTAATTCCTGATGTACTTAGAGCAGCTACTTGGAGATTGCTGAGAGCGGCAATTTGAGAGGTTGATAAAACTGAAATGCTAGTTGTATTTAATGATGCAACTTGAGTTGTACTAAAAGACTGCACCTGGGGAACAGAAAATGCAACAACTTGCGTACTAAGCAATTTACTGATCTGATAGCTAGTTAAAGCACTCACCAAAGTTGTAGACAACGTTCGTACCTGATCCGTACTAATGCCTTGAACCTGACTTTCAGTCAGAATCGCCATCTGTGTCGAGGACAGGTTTGTTAAAAATGCAGCGTTAATAGACATTTCAGAGATGCCAATCAATAAAATTAGTCATTTATGGGGACTAATTCAGGTTAAAAAATACAAAACTTGACCAGGCAAATCCCGAATAGAGAGTTGATGAACATTGACTGTTCGCACAACTTTTACCCCCTTGGGCGGACGAGCCTGAATACATTCAAAATTCACGAACGAATTTACCGCCTCTTATTAATCGACCGCAATTGCGAATTCTTTAGGGGTTTTTTATAATTTTTTTAATATTATTTTTAATAATAAACAAAAGTGATTACATTAGTATTAAAAACTTAGAGCGCCGTGCATAATCAACCAATTTAATACTTTCTCATGACTGCAAGCTTATCAGACTCTAGTTATTTCTGATTTATTAAAATCAAGTCTATACAAATGAATTATCTAAAAATCCTAATTTTTTCAAGCCTACTGGCTGTGAATTTAATGACCTTAGCGACTGAAAAACCAGTTGATACGCAAAACTCAGTTCTGGAGTTACGCTATGGAGTAGAGAGCCTAGCCTACTTTCCACAACTTAGCGAATTTATGATCACAACCCAAAGGCAACACACTAAATTATGGTTTGCTGGAATTGGCAAAAAATGGGAACTAGCAGGCTACGCTCTAGATGCAATGGAAAAAAATTTTGATGAGACAGCGAAATATCATCCCATTTTTAACAAAGAGGTACCACTAGGTTCTCATTTAACTAAGTATTTAGAGAAACCTTTGGGAGATTTACGAACTTCTATAGATAATAAAGATGGTCGTTTCTTTAAAAAATCATTTGATAATTTAACATCGGCTTGCAATGCTTGTCACATAGCCGAAAACCTCAGATTCATAGTTGTACAAAAGCCCACATTTTTACCTTTTGATAATCAAAAATTTTAACCAACCTTTGATTTAACCTTTCCTCAGCCATGGATTCAATCTCAGACCTTGAACTAACACAAATATCAGTTCCGCTACAACTACCTGTATTTTGCTGCGACTTAAATCCACATGTACGTGAACTCACTTTGGCCAAAGAAGCGGTGGAAGAACTCCGTATTTCACACCCCGAGTCTATTGAATCCAATGTAAAAGCAACCTATTCAAGCTCCTACAAAAGTCATCTTCTAAATTCAAAATTAGTCCCCCTAACCGAACTTGTGATGAAGATTGCAAAAAAAGCTTCTAAACAAACACTAAGTTGTGATCTCGATGCGATTAACGTCGATTTATTTACTGCAGACTGTTGGTGTGCAATTTATGAAAAAACGGATGAGACCATTCCGCACAACCACTTTCCTTCTGATTTTTCTGCAGTAGTCTATTTAGAGGCAGGGCCACTCAGTGCACCGATTATTTTTGCGAACTCAATTCTAGTTAATCCTGTTCCGGGAACTTTGGTCTTATTTCCAGGAATCTTAAACCATCACGTACCGCCCACCGAGGGTAGGCGCGTCGTAGTTGCAATGAATCTATTCAAAGTCCCGCGTTTTACCGACGCAAGTTAATTAGGTTTCGACCTTTGTTAACTTTGCTACAGACAGTGCAAGCCATTTGACCCCATGCCTTGGAAAATTAACTTGCGCTCGAGCGTCGTCCGCGTTTCCTTCAAGCGAGATGACCTTGCCCTCTCCAAACTTAGTATGAAAGACCTCTACGCCAACTTGTACCCATTGGTTAGGTCCCTCCTTAGGTCGCTGGACTACGGGCTCAAGTGGCGCACTCGCATTAGCCCTTTTATAGGGACTTATATTTGAATAGGAGGAGTTCTTGCTCTTACCCGAGTCCCAAGCCCCCCAGGTCGGCAGGGGTGTTGCGCTCTTTGGGGGGGTGAGCGATTTAAGCGCGTGAGTAGGCAACTCGTCAACAAATCTTGAGCGAATGTTATACCTAGTTTGTCCGTGGAGCATTCTTGTTTGAGAATGACTCAGATATAAACGCCTTCTTGCGCGTGTAATAGCCACGTACATCAAGCGACGCTCCTCCTCCAAACCGTTGTGATCATTCATAGAGTTTTCATGAGGGAATAAACCCTCCTCTAGACCCGTAATAAATACGCAGTCAAACTCCAAACCTTTTGCAGCATGAACCGTCATCAGTTGCACCGCCTCATGTCCAGCCTGAGCTTGGTTATCGCCTGCCTCAAGCGCGGCGTGTGTCAAAAATGCGATCAAAGGAGACTGTGTTTCTCCCGTATCTTCGTTTGTGAAGGTGAGTGTGCCAGACGTGATCTGTTCCTGAGTCGGTTCGTCCAGCACCTCTGGAGCGTTTTTTAGACCTGCATTTTTCTGCGCAACTGCGATTGCATCACGTCCAAATCCCTCTAACATTACAAAGCTCTGAGCGGCATTGACCAACTCAAGCAAATTCTCAACTCGGTCGGCTCCCTCACGCTCTGCCCTGTAATGTTCCACGAGTTTAGACTGATCAAGCACCAACTCGACAATATCTTTTAAAGTGCAGTTTACGGCCTGAGCTCTGATTTCATTAATAAGCGTAATAAAGGCGCTAAGGTTTACGCCTGCTTTGCCGCTCATAAGGGGCACCGCTTCATACAAAGAAATTCCCTTCTCTCTGGCTATATCGGTTAAATGCTCAAGTGTTCTAGCTCCTATACCGCGTGTTGGAAAATTAACCACTCGCAAGAAACTCGTATCATCGCTTGGATTCTCCAAAAGCCTCAAATAGGCCAACGCACTCTTGATCTCAGCACGCTCAAAGAAACGCAAACCGCCGTAAACGCGGTAAGGTACGGCGTTATTAAACAACGTTGTTTCAATTACCCGACTTTGCGCGTTACTGCGGTACAAAATTGCAATTTCACTTTTATTCGTTACACCGCTCTCAGTATTTCCATTTTCACCATCACGTAGTAATTGTTTTAGCTCCTCAACCAACCACTGAGCCTCTAATAGATCAGTTGGAGTCTCAATTAGTCTGACGGGCTCACCCGCTCCTTGGTCCGTGTGCAGGTTCTTACCAAGCCTCGTTTTATTGTGACCAATTAGATGGTTAGCTGTATCTAAGATATTGCTGTATGAGCGGTAGTTTTGCTCTAACTTAATATGATGCTTAACCCTAAACTGATCAACAAAATCAGCCATATTACCCACGCGAGCACCCCTAAACGCATAAATACTTTGATCGTCATCGCCAACCGCGAACATACTCGAGTCAGGTCCACATAGCAACTTAAGCCAGGCATACTGCAGCTTATTGGTATCTTGGAACTCATCAATCAATATATGTTTAAATCGAGTTTGGTAATGGACTCTGAGGGATTCGTTATCCCTTAAGAGCTCATAGGAGCGAAGCATTAACTCAGCGAAATCGACAACGCCTTCCTTTTGACACTGCGCTTCATAGAGTTGATAAAGCTCGACCAACTTTCTCGTATCCGAGTCTTTTACGATAATTTGTTCAGGCCTTAGGCCCTCCTCTTTAGATCCGGCAATAAACCACATCGTTTGTTTAGCAGGATACCTTTCTTCATCGACTTTGAATTCTTTATACAGTCGCTTGATACAAGAGAGCTGATCTTGGGTATCAAGGATTTGAAAGGCTTGGGGTAAATTCGCAATTTTCCAATGCGCTCGTAAGAACCGATTGCATAAACCGTGAAACGTTCCAATCCACATTCCTTTGGCATGAATGGGTAACATCGAAGACAGTCGGGTAAGCATCTCCTTTGCTGCCTTATTTGTAAAAGTGACACCGAGAATCCCACCAGGTGAGACTTGCCCGGTTTGAAGTAGCCAGGCGATACGAGTCGTTAAAACGCGCGTCTTTCCTGAGCCAGCACCGGCCAAGATTAGCGCATGCTCATTAGGGAGCTCGACTGCAGCGCGCTGCTCTGCGTTAAGACCTCGCGTTAACGGAGACTGCGTGGGCTCTTTCTTTGACATCTCTCCAGCAAAGTGCTCCCCAGAGCCTTCAGAATCAATATCGTCGGTGTTATGTTCTTGCATTCTTTAATTGTAGGTTCAACAAGCTGTTTTCTGTGACTTATTCCAAATGGCCTGCCAAAGTATTTGGCTTCTGGGCGATATAGCATTAGAATCACTTACCGGGCCCAAGTATTCTGCGTCCGGTTTTCCAGAACTGACAGACCAAGCGCCCCTCTGTATTTTTAACTTGTTTGGAGCTTGGTTCATGGAAATATTCGATTACGAAAACATTCTTCTTCTCCCCAGAAAGTGCCGAGTCGAGAGCCGTTCGCAGTGCGACACCTCTGTGACCTTAGGCGGGCATACCTTTAAGATTCCAGTTGTTCCCGCGAACATGAAAACCGTGGTTGATGAGTCCATTTGTGAATGGCTTGCGCAGCACGGTTATTTTTATGTCATGCACAGATTTGATTTAGACTGCCTTAAATTCGTTAAAACGATGAAAGGCAAGAATCTTTTTGCGTCTATTTCCTTGGGCGTTAAAGAGGGTGATTACAGACTCGTCGATCAACTCGTAGAGTCAAAGTTAACACCCGAATTCATCACGATAGATATTGCACATGGTCATTCAGATACAGTGCAAAAAATGATTGCTTATTTAAAAACTAAACTCCCCTCCTCATTCATTATTGCTGGCAACGTAGGAACACCTGAAGCCGTAATCGATCTAGAGAACTGGGGAGCAGATGCGACCAAAGTAGGCATTGGACCTGGAAAAGTTTGCATCACTAAGATAAAGACTGGTTTTGGCACTGGCGGTTGGCAGCTATCAGCACTTAAATGGTGTGCGAGGGTTGCAACTAAACCCATCATTGCTGATGGGGGTATCCGAGAGCACGGCGACATTGCAAAAAGCATTCGTTTTGGCGCAACCATGATCATGATTGGCTCCATGCTTGCTGGACACGAAGAGAGTCCCGGTAAAACAGTTGAAGTTGACGGAAAAAGATACAAAGAGTATTACGGCAGCGCGAGCGACTTCAATAAAGGCGAATACAAACATGTCGAGGGAAAACGAATTCTCGAACCCATCAAAGGTCACCTCAAAGATACTCTTCGCGAAATGCAAGAGGATATCCAAAGTTCCGTATCTTATGCAGGTGGCCTAAAACTCATGGATATTAGGCGTGTAAATTACGTAACTCTTGGAGGGGACAACGCAGGCGAACACCTTCTAATGTAATATTTATTTGGTGTAAATAAGGCAATGGAGGCCAGAGCATTAATGCTTTGACCTCCATTTTTTATGTAAGCGGTTTTAAATCCGCTTTATTCGTAAATCAGGATGCAACGTGGGATGCAACTTCCTTGTATTCATCAATTTGATCGAAGTTCAGATACTTATAAATTGATTTTTCATTTGCACTGAGTACGCCAATATCCGTTAAGTATTCTGCTTTTGTTGGAATCCTTCCAAGCTTGGATGCCACAGAAGACAACTCAGCAGATCCTAAATAAACATTAGTATTCTTACCCAAGCGGTTGGGGAAGTTTCGCGTGCTGGTTGACATCACAGTTGCGCCTTCTTTAACCTGAGCTTGGTTACCCATGCATAGTGAACATCCAGGCATCTCCATACGCGCACCCGCAGCACCAAAGACTCCGTAGTGACCTTCAAGCGTTAACTGCTCAGCGTCCATCTTTGTCGGAGGAGCCATCCAAAGCTTAACTGGTATGTCGCGCTTGCCCTCAAGGAGTTTGGAGGCTGCTCGGAAATGACCGATGTTGGTCATACAAGAACCAATGAATACCTCATCAATTTTTTGACCTGCAACATCCGATAAAGTTTTTGCATCATCTGGATCGTTTGGACAGCACACGATGGGCTCCGTAATCTCTGCTAGATCGATCTCAATAACAGCAGTGTATTGAGCGTCCTTATCAGCTTGGAGTAGATCTGGCTTTTTAAGCCAAGCCTCCATGGCCTGAATACGGCGAATAATTGTTCTTGCATCACTGTAGCCCTGTGCAATCATGTTTTTGAGTAAGACGATGTTGCTGTGAATATACTCAATGATCGGCTCTTTATTCAGATGCACCGTGCATCCCGCTGCGGATCGTTCCGCAGAGGCATCTGATAACTCGAAGGCTTGTTCTACCTTAAGATCTGAGAGGCCTTCAATTTCAAGAATTCTTCCAGAGAAAATATTCTTTTTACCCTTTTTCTCAACCGTCAAAAGTCCTTGCTTGATTGCATACAAGGGGATTGCATGCACTAAGTCTCTTAGAGTTACACCGGGTTGCATTTTTCCTTTAAAACGGACCAATACTGACTCAGGCATATCAAGTGGCATAACACCCGTTGCAGCTGCAAATGCAACCAAACCAGAGCCCGCCGGAAAACTAATACCAATCGGGAAACGAGTATGACTGTCCCCTCCCGTACCAACTGTATCTGGGAGCAACATTCTGTTAAGCCATGAGTGAATAATACCGTCACCCGGTTTTAAGGATATACCGCCGCGAGTGCTGATGAATTCTGGCAACTCATGGTGCATCTTTACATCAACTGGTTTGGGATAAGCAGCGGTATGACAAAAAGACTGCATTACCAAATCAGATGAGAATCCCAAACAAGCCAAATCTTTTAACTCATCACGCGTCATTGGACCAGTCGTGTCCTGAGAGCCAACAGATGTCATACGTGGCTCACAGTAAGTACCAGGCAGCACACCCTTACCCTCAGGGAGCCCACACGCCCTACCCACCATCTTCTGAGCAAGTGTAAATCCGTGAGAGGTTTGCGCAGGTACCTTTGGCAACCTAAAAAGCGTTGAAGGGGGGAGCCCAAGCGCCTCCCGTGCCTTAGCAGTAAGTCCGCGTCCAATGATTAAAGGAATTCGTCCGCCGGCACGTACTTCATCAAAGAGGACCTCACTCTTCACCTCAAACTCGGCAATGACTTGACCTCCCTTTAGTGCTTTGCCTTCATAAGGTCTGAGCTCGATTTCATCACCCATATTCATTTGACTAACATCTAGCTCAATAGGCAGTGCCCCAGCGTCTTCCATCGTGTTGTAGAAAATTGGGGCTATTTTGTTACCCAGGCAAACACCTCCAAAACGTTTGTTAGGGACGAATGGAATATCTTCACCTGTGAACCATAAAACACTGTTGGTTGCTGATTTGCGTGATGATCCAGTTCCAACGACATCGCCCACGTAAGCTACTAGATTGCCTTTTGCTCTCAAATCTTCAATAAACTTAACAGGACCTCTCTTACCGTCCTCTTCTGGAGTGATCCCGTCGCGTTTGTTCTTTAACATTGCAAGAGCATGCAAAGGAATATCAGGACGACTCCATGCATCAGGGGCGGGTGAGAGATCGTCGGTATTCGTCTCGCCAGTAACTTTTAGGACTGTTAACTTTATGCTCTTGGCAAGTTCGGGACGGGAGGTAAACCACTCCGCATCGGCCCAGCTTTGCAAAACGTTCTTAGCGTTTTGATTACCCTTATCAGCCTTTTCTTTGACGTCATGAAATTGATCAAACATCAACAGAGTTTTCTTTAGTCCATCTGCGGCAATTGGAGCTAATTCTTTGTCGTCTAAAAGTTCAATTAACGGAGTAAGGTTGTATCCACCTAGCATGGTGCTTAGTAGTTCAGTTGCTTTAGCTCTTGAGATCAAAGCGCAGGGCTGAGTGCCCTTAGCAACAGCGGCTAAAAATGATGCTTTAACTTTAGCAGCGTCGTCCACACCGGCTGGAATTCTATGAGTGATTAATTCAACTAAAGTCGCCTCCTCACCTTTTGGGGGCGATTTGAGTAGCTCAATGAGTTCGGCCGTTTGTTTTGCAGTTAATGGCAAAGGGGGAATACCCAATGCGGCGCGTTCTTTGACATGTTCACGATAAGCCGACAACATAAATTTCTCCTAACTAATTACAAAAAATAAAACAATTTTTAACCAATATATTTGCTCAAGCATCTATTCACAAGACTCCAGAGCTTTGATGTTATTTGCGCGCCAAAGAGGGCGTGGGCTCTAAAATGTTTATCGGGGGAGCCAACTTCATGGCTTCAGACACAGCAACTTGAGCAGGACTTCTACATTCGTCCGCTAACCTTTGACCAAGTTTGCTGTTCATGAGCATTGACTTATTAGACAATTGAATCCAAACCGCACCACTGACTTCGTCTTCTAAGCGGATTGCTCCTGTCGAAGTTTTAACTGGAGTAAGGTGGAAATGCTCATTTTTAAAATCTAAATAAAATTGGGTTGGTGAGCGCCTATCTAGCTCAATAGATACAGATTGCCCCAATTCACAGGGCAATCTACCCGTGTGCACTTGTTCGGCAATGGCCGCCAGTTCAGACGTTTTTGACTGTTGCACACCTTGACTTTGAGCGTTAGCGGCTGAGGCCACACTTAAGGCAGCAAGGACTGATGGTGCGAACGCTTTGATGATAAGTTTTTTCACTTTATCTGCTCCTAATTACAGTTAGGGATTCTCAACGAATAAGTGTTGTATTTCATTAGGCAATACCCGCCCAGTTGCATGCGCTTTTTCTAATACATTCCAGAAAAATCTGTAGCTTGCCCTGTCATGGAGTTGTTGCTCAAAAGATATAGGCGCCCATTCTGCATTTTGGGCAAGTAAGATGATTTCACAAGCTCGCTCAATGTCTTTTGCATTTGGAGCAAATGCTTCAACGATAGGTCTTATCTGATCCGGGTGAATGCTCCACATACGAGTAAAACCTAGCTCGAGGCTTGCTTTGCGGGCCGCCTGTGAGAGTGCCTGAGTGTTTTTAAACTCCGTTACTACACAGTGAGAGGGCACTTTGCCGTTTGCGTGGCATGCCTCAGCTATTTCTACTTTAGCCCTTAAAACCAAAGGGTGAGTAAATTGACCCTCAATGTCCATCGCTGTTGATGGAATCGCCCCAGCGTGCGTTGACACAAAGTCCATCACACCAAAACTAATCGAATGAACTCTGGGGTGAGAGGCCATTTCATACACATTAGCTATTGCTTTTGGAGATTCAACCAAAATATGTATGGGTGTATGTGCGCCCCCAGCCTCGTTGACATGGTGCAAAGCCTGTGTGAAATCTTCCAGGCTATCAACTTTTGGGAGCATTAAGTGACTGATCTTTCTTCCCGCAGTTTTTAGGATCGTGGCCACATCTTGCTCAAAAGATGGATGATGTATGGGATGAACACGAACACCTATTCTGGCGTTAGGTTTTGAGCTTTGGATGAACTCAGTCACCATTTGAGCGTGTTCGAGCTCACCCCCAACTGGGGCTCCGTCCTCGCAGTCCAATGTGACATCAAAGACGCAAACACCAAACTCAGAGGTCATTTCCTCTTGGAGTTGAATGCTTTTTTTCATTCGAGCCTCCACCCCACAGTAGTGGTCACAAACCGGCATTTTTATCTGACCGGCTTGCGCGGGCTCTAATATGTCCCTGGGGTGGTGGTTACTATTCATTGATTACAACAAGTGAGCTACGCCGGCCTGCTCGTCTTGAAGTTCCTTTAAGGTTTTATTGATACAAGTTTGACTAAACTCATCAATGGCCAAGCCCTCAACAACTTTGTATGAGCCCGCTTCACAGGTCACGGGGAAACCAAACATAGTGTCCTTAGGAATACCGTACCAACCGTCGGATGGGATACCCATAGTTACCCACTTACCATTCGTGCCTAAAGCCCAGTCTCTCATGTGATCAATTGCTGCGTTTGCTGCGGATGCAGCAGAGGACAACCCACGGGCCTCAATAATTGCAGCCCCGCGTTTGCCAACGGTTGGCAAAAATGTATTGGCATTCCATTCCTGATCGTTGATCATGTCTTTAACTGATTTGCCTGCGATAGTTGCAAACCTGTAGTCAGCGTACATGGTGGGTGAGTGATTGCCCCAGACACATAATTTTTCGATATCAGCCACTGCTTTACCCGTTTTAGCTGCAATTTGACTTGCTGCTCTGTTGTGATCTAAGCGCAACATAGCTGTGAAGTTTTTGCGGTTTAAATCTGGCGCGCTCTTCATAGCAATATATGAATTGGTATTTGCAGGGTTGCCAACAACCAAAACTTTCACATCACGGCTAGCGGATGCATTCAAAGCTTTACCTTGAGCAGTAAAGATTTGCGCGTTTGCAGCTAATAAATCAGCACGCTCCATGCCCGGGCCTCTGGGTCTTGCACCGACGAGCAATGCGTAATCTGTGTCTTTAAATCCGTGAACTGGATCTGAATGGGCTTCCATTCCCGCTAATAGGGGAAAAGCGCAATCTTCTAATTCCATCATCACGCCTTTCAGCGCTTTTTGAGCTTTTTCATCTGGAATTTCTAACATCTGAAGAATAACAGGCTGATCTTTACCTAACATTTCGCCTGAGGCAATTCGGAACAACAAGGCATAACCAATTTGACCAGCGGCCCCAGTAATCGCAACGCGAACAGGTTTTTTACTCATGAAAAACTCCAGAAAATTAAAAAATGAAATTAAAAAAAGCAATTTAAGCAGTTTACTCTGGAAAACCCTTAAAATTCGCTTTATCTTATGTCTTATAGAAGATATGATAATGTTAAATCTCTTTTTTTCAAAATCTTAGCCCTCATCCAATTGTTTCTTTATGTCTGCGCAAATTAAAACCAGCACTCCAACAATTGAGACCACAGATTCTCCATCAGAGGTCAAAAAAGATAGTAAGCACTCACAATCAGAAGGGATTCAATCTACAAAGACCTTGGCTAACCTGCCCTCCTTCAGCCCTTTGTATCAACAAATTAAAGAATTACTCCTTCAAAGCCTACAACAAGGAGAATGGCAACCCGGGGAAGTTATCCCAAGTGAAATGGATTTAGCTGACCGCTTTCAGGTCAGCCAAGGCACTGTGCGTAAAGCTATTGATGACTTAGCAGCAAATAACATTCTTATTAGACGTCAAGGGGTGGGTACATTTGTCGCGACTCACCTTGAGGAGAGAGTTCAGTACCGGTTTTTGAAACTCATGCCTGACTCTGAGGACCCCTTAAATAAAGCCTCCGCAGAGAGAAGAATCATCACCTGCAAACAAACCAATGCTAAGTCACATGTTGCCAAAGCTTTGGGGTTGACTGAAAACGATCCTGTGCTTTGTCTTAGAAGAGTGTTGGCTTTCTCTGGGGTTGCCACAATCTTGGAGGATATTTGGTTACCTGAACATTCTTTCGCTGGTCTTACAGCAGAGCGCTTAAGGGACTATCATGGTCCTATGTATGCATTTTTTGAATCGGCTTTTGGGGTCAAAATGGTCAAGGCCGATGAACGAATCAAGGCCCTTCTACCGGACCCCGTGCAAGCTAAACTACTGGAAATATCCATCGACACACCCGTTCTAAGCGTTGAGCGCACGGCCTTCACTTACAACAACACCCCCATGGAATTCAGACAAGGACTCTATCTAACTATAGACTGCCACTACAGAAACGAACTAAACTAAACGGTTTTACTTAACTACACCGGCAATTCTTGTTGCATTGCAATAAAATGAGCCATCACTTTGATTTAATTAACGCTATTTCCTCAAAATTCCACAAAGAGCAACAAACTAGAAAGAGCAACTTATGAGCGAATTACACCCAAATAAACCAGAGTTTCGCAATATCAATGCATTTGTTGATTTGCCTACCTACAGACTCCCCCCTGCTGGGTGGGTCTCCATCCTACACAGAATAAGCGGCGCGGTAATGTTTTTGTTACTGCCCTTAATTATTTGGATGTTTGATACATCAGTTTCATCTGAAATTTCATTTATGAAATTTAAATCTGCCTTTGTTGCAGGACTTTGGATCTTCCCTGGCTTTGTGATTCAAATCGTAAGTCTAGGCCTCATATGGGCTTTCCTTCATCACCTCATCGCTGGGCTGCGTCACTTGTATATGGATGCAACGCACTCAGTGACCAAAGAGTTCGGAAGATCCTCAGCAATTTTTGTTTTAACCCTCAGCATTGGGCTAACGCTTGTGCTTGGGGCTAAGTTATTTGGTCTTTATTAATAGGAGTACTTCAAATGTCCGTCAATTTTGGTTCTAAACGGATTGTGGTTGGGGCTCACTACGGTTTGCGCGACTGGCTAGCCCAGCGCGTTACTGCGGCTTTAATTGCTCTTCTGACAGCTTTGATTCTGGTTCAAATCATTTTCTCTAGTGGAGAGATTGGCTACGACACATGGGCATCCATTTTTAGTGCTCAGTGGATGAAGGCACTTACTTTTGCCACAATTTTGGCCTTGATTTATCACGTATGGGTAGGAATGAGAGATATTTGGATGGACTACATCAAGCCCACCGGAGTCAGACTATTTCTACAAGTTTTTACTATTGTGTGGTTGCTCGCCTGCGCTGGCTGGGCTATCCAAGTTCTTTGGAGACTTTGAAAATGACGAAATCCTCAACGATACCCCGCCGCCGCTTTGACGTCGTGATTGTGGGCGCGGGTGGCTCTGGAATGAGAGCATCACTACAACTCTCACGTGCTGGACTAAACGTTGCAGTGTTGTCAAAAGTTTTTCCCACTCGCTCTCACACTGTTGCTGCCCAAGGGGGTATCGGTGCATCACTGGGTAACATGTCAGAGGACAACTGGCACTACCACTTTTACGACACCATTAAAGGCTCTGACTGGTTGGGAGACCAAGACGCTATTGAATTTATGTGTCGCGAAGCTCCAAAAGTTGTCTACGAACTTGAGCATATGGGAATGCCTTTTGACAGGAATCCTGACGGAACAATTTATCAAAGACCATTTGGCGGACACACCGCAAATTATGGTGAAAAAGCTGTTCAAAGAGCCTGCGCAGCTGCTGACCGAACTGGTCACGCAATGCTGCACACTCTTTATCAGCAAAACGTTGAATCAAAGACGAACTTCTTTGTCGAGTGGATGGCACTTGATCTGATCCGCGACTCTGAAGGCGACGTAGTTGGTGTGACTGCGCTTGAGATGGAGACTGGTGAGCTTTTCATTCTTGAAGCTAAAACAGTTCTCTTGGCCACAGGTGGAGCGGGCCGTATTTTTGCAGCCTCGACAAACGCCTTTATCAACACAGGTGATGGAATGGGTATGGCTGCTCGTGCCGGCATACCGCTAGAGGACATGGAGTTCTGGCAATTTCACCCCACAGGAGTTCACGGCGCAGGTGTTTTGTTAACAGAGGGTTGCCGCGGTGAAGGCGCTATTTTGCTGAATAGCAATGGTGAACGCTTTATGGAGCGTTACGCTCCCACTTTAAAAGACCTGGCCCCGAGGGATTTTGTGTCTCGCTCTATGGACCAAGAAATTAAAGAAGGTAGGGGATGTGGCCCTAACAAAGACCACGTGCTATTAAAGCTCGACCACCTTGGCGCTGAAACTATTCACAAACGCTTACCTTCAGTTTATGAGATTGGTGTTAACTTTGCAAACGTAGACATTACCAAAGAACCTATTCCTGTAGTTCCAACAATCCACTACCAGATGGGTGGTATACCTACCAATGTACACGGACAAGTAGTCATCCCTAACGGACGCGAATTCAACGCTGTCGTTGGTGGTCTCTATGCGGTTGGAGAGTGCTCTTGCGTGAGCGTTCACGGTGCAAATAGGCTGGGTACAAATTCACTCCTTGATTTGTTAGTCTTTGGTCGTGCAGCGGGTAACCATATCGTAGAAACTGCTTTAAAAACCAAGTCTCACAAACCCCTGCCCGCCGATGCAGCAGATCGGACATTAGCGCGTTTAGCTAGGCTAGACAACGCAAAAGACGGTGAGTACTCTCAAGATGTTGCTAACGATCTTCGCGCCGCAATGCAACTGCATGCTGGTGTTTTTAGAACCCAAGCTAGCATGGATGAAGGTGTCCGTAAGATTGCAGAACTTCGTGAGCGAGTCGGTCGCATCGGCCTGAAAGACACATCCAAGGTTTTCAACACTGCACGTATTGAAGCCTTAGAAGTTGACAACTTGATTGAGTGCGCACAGGCAACTATGGAGTCCGCAGCAGCTAGACATGAATGCCGAGGAGCTCACACAGTTGAGGACTACGAGCGCCCTGCTGATGATCCTGTACACCCACTCGGTCGCGACGACGCAGAGTGGATGAAGCACACACTTTGGCATTCATACGACAATAGTTTGAGTTATAAACCTGTGCAACTCAAGCCACTTACCGTAGAAAGCGTTCCGCCAAAGGTTCGTACTTTCTAATTTCATTTAAAAAACCATTCAAGATACATCACTCTGATTCGAACGGAGAACATTATGCAAAAACGCACCTTCAAAATCTATCGCTACGATCCTGAGAAGGACGAGAAGCCCTACATGCAAACCATTGAAATTGAACTTGAGGGCAATGAGCGCATGTTGCTTGATGCTTTAATTAAATTAAAAGCTATCGATCCCTCAATCTCTTACAGACGCTCTTGTAGGGAAGGTGTTTGTGGCTCAGATGCTATGAACATCAACGGCAAAAACGGATTAGCATGTCTGACTAATCTTTTAACTCTGCCACAAACGATCGTTTTAAAGCCGCTCCCAGGACTTCCTGTTGTTCGCGATTTGATCGTTGACATGACTCAATTCTTCAAACAATACAACTCAATCAAACCTTATTTGGTTAATGACACCTTACCACCAGAAAAAGAGCGTTTGCAGTCTCCTGAGGAAAGGGATGAGCTCAATGGGCTTTATGAGTGTATTTTGTGCGCAAGCTGCTCTACCAGTTGCCCATCATTTTGGTGGAATCCTGATAAATTTGTAGGACCCGCTGGACTGCTTCAAGCTTACCGTTTCATCGCCGACTCCAGAGACCAAGCAACTGCGGAGCGTTTGGACAACTTAGAAGATCCGTACCGCCTGTTTAGATGCCACACAATCATGAACTGCGTTGACGTTTGTCCTAAGGGTCTAAACCCAACCAAAGCAATCGGTAAAATTAAAGAATTGATGGTTAACCGGGCTGTTTAATTCTTATTAAACCAAGTCTTAACCCAAGCGCTTATGCAAGAGATGTTTCTTGACCACCCCAACGATCCAGGCTTACTGGGTCTAGGGGCAGGTGAACCTCTTGGAGACGCGGGACTCAATAGACTTAGGTGGCGCTGTAGGCGAGGATTATTGGAAAATGATTTGTTCATTCAAAAATTTTTTCAACGCCACGGTAACAATTTAACAGTCGGTAACGCCAGAGCAATGTACGAAATCATGCGCTTAACTGACAATGATTTGTTGGATATATTGTTGGGACGAACTACAAAAAGTGTTGATAATTTAATAAATAACCATCAAGAGTTAGACATCGAGACAGAAGAGGCGAATGCAGAGAAACCAGAAATCCAAGAAGTCATAAACCTGCTCAAAGGTTGAATTGAATTTATAGGTTTATCGATCAGCGTAGAAAGTAATTGCACAAGTAACAGGAATTAATTATGAAACTCTCAGATAACAAGGCTACGATCTCCTTTACCAACGGCGCTCCCAGTTTTGAGATGCCCGTTTATCAAGGATCTATTGGTCCAGACGTGATCGATATCCGTAAGCTGTACGGACAAACCGGCATGTTCACCTATGATCCTGGATTCTTATCCACCGCATCATGTCAATCAGCCATCACCTACATTGATGGCGATAAGGGCGAGTTGCTTTACCGTGGTTATCCCATTGAGCAATTAGCCACTTCCTGCGATTTTCTTGATACCTGCCACTTGCTCATGTACGGCGACTTACCAGGCGCTCAAAAGAAAAAAGATTTCACCCACCTCGTTACTCACCACACAATGGTGCATGACCAGATGCAGTATTTCATGCGTGGTTTTAGAAGAGACGCTCATCCAATGGCCGTATTAACAGGTCTCGTTGGTGGTTTATCAGCGTTCTATCACGATAGTACCGATATCAACAACCCAGAGCACCGCGACATTGCAGCTATTAGATTAATAGCAAAAATGCCAACTCTAGTTGCTATGGCATACAAATACAGTATTGGCCAACCCTACATGTACCCTCAAAATAATTTGAGTTATGCAGGTAATTTCCTTCATATGATGTTTGGCACTCCTTGTGAGGAATACAAAGTTAGCCCAGTGTTAGAAAAAGCCTTAGATCGTATTTTTGTTTTGCACGCAGACCATGAACAAAATGCATCCACGTCCACCGTCAGGCTTTGCGGATCTTCGGGCACAAACCCGTTTGCGGCTATAGCAGCTGGCGTTGCTTGTCTATGGGGGCCAGCCCACGGGGGCGCTAACGAGGCATGTCTTAACATGCTAGGTGAGATCCAAGCAAAAGGCGGAGTAGAGAAAGTTGGTGAATTCATTGCCCAAGTAAAAGACAAAAATTCAGGCGTAAAGCTTATGGGCTTTGGTCACCGCGTTTACAAAAATTACGACCCACGCGCCAAACTCATGCAAGAGACTTGTAATGAGGTGCTCAAAGAACTTGGACTAGAAAACGATCCTCTTTTTAAACTTGCCAAAGCATTGGAGAAAATTGCTTTAGAAGACGATTACTTCGTATCACGTAAGCTCTACCCCAACGTAGACTTTTATTCTGGAATTGTTCAACGAGCTATTGGTATCCCAGTTAAGTTATTTACTGGAATATTTGCAATGGCAAGAACAGTTGGTTGGATTGCTCAACTGAACGAGATGATTGCGGATCCTGAGTACAAGATTGGCAGACCTCGCCAACTCTTTACTGGCTCACCAAGACGTGATGTTCCTCCAATGAATAAACGCTAATCTGGGTTTAAAGAATGATGGGGCTCATGCCCCCTTTTAATCGCAAACTCAAAAGAGCTCGCAGCGTGCCTGTCGAGCTCTTTTTTCATCCAATTAAATTTACCTTACCCCTGTCAATCCATGAACTTAGACATTAAGTTGATTAAAACCCCTCAGGAATTGCAATCGTTGCTCTCCAAGGTAGAAGAGTCTGGCGTGAAATCATGCAACTGTAGTTTGCAACGCTGCCCAGGGTGGGACTCCATGAGTGACAGTATGTGGCCGAAGGAGCAATTAACGCTCCTTGCGACCCTTAGAGATTCATCTGTTGATGAACCTACCTTTGAGGAATACCAACCTAAAGCGGTTCGCTTTGACGACCCTAATGCCTTAATATCCGTAGAACACTTCCCCTACAACAGGTGCGATATATTTGCTTGTTCACAGTGCAGTCAGGCAGTTATGCGTTATACCGAGTACGGCGGATACTACATTGATCACCGTGCAAGACGAGTTCGATCCGATCAAATTATTCAAAATTTGGACACACCCTAGTCACTCGCACTTCCTCTAGCAATATCTATGGATCTTGAAGGACACAAAGGGAAACTTAGATTTTTTTAAACCATGCAATTCCCACTAAAGCCTCAGTAGTTGTTAAAATAGACCTCTTGGCTAAAAATATCTGAATTACGGGATTTATATCCCTCCTTTGTTTTCCGTCTTCTTAGGAATCATATAAATATGGGACGCACACTTTACGACAAAATTTGGGACGAGCATGTTATCCACTCAGAAGAAGATGGGACATCGGTTCTATATATAGACCGTCATTTGGTTCACGAAGTTACGAGCCCTCAGGCCTATGAAGGACTCAGAGTAGCAGGACGCAAAGTCTGGCGTCTCTCCTCCATCGTAGCAACCGCTGATCACAACACACCAACGACAGGTTGGGAACGGGGATATGACGGCATAACAGACCCTATTAGCAAAGAACAAGTGACAACGCTTGATAAAAACATAAGCGAATACGGAGCAGCAGCTTATTTCCCTTTTCTATCTAAACGTCAGGGCATCATTCACGTCGTTGGACCAGAGAACGGGGCAACGCTTCCAGGGATGACTGTCGTCTGCGGAGACTCACACACCTCTACGCACGGCGCATTTGCAGCCCTCGCTCACGGCATAGGTACAAGTGAGGTCGAGCACGTTATGGCAACTCAGACACTTCTTGCAAAGAAGGCAAAGAACTTGTTGATCCAAGTTGATGGTCAGCTCCCCAAAGGCTGCACAGCCAAGGACATTGTTTTGGCCATAATCGGCAAAATAGGTACTGCAGGAGGAACAGGTTGCACTATTGAGTTTGCAGGCTCCGCTATTCGCGCACTCAGTATGGAGGGTCGAATGACCGTTTGCAATATGGCGATTGAAGCAGGCGCTCGCGCAGGTTTAGTCGCTGTAGACGAGAAAACAATTGAGTATGTCAAAGGACGCCCTTTAGCACCTCAAGGTGTAGCGCTTGATCAGGCCATTGCTTATTGGAAAACACTGCACTCCGATCCGGACGCACGTTTTGATAAAACTGTCACGCTTGACGCATCCCTTATTCAACCTCAGGTTACTTGGGGCACTTCGCCGGAGATGGTCCTATCCGTAAACGAGAGCGTACCAGACCCTGACCGCGAGCGAGACGATAACAAACGCGCAGCCATTGAGCGCGCACTCAACTATATGGGATTAGAGCCTGGTAAAAAAATCTCGGACATTACTATTGATAAAGTGTTCATAGGCTCGTGCACCAACAGCCGTATTGAAGATATGCGCGAGGCAGCCTTTGTGATTAAGAAGCTTGGACAAAAGGTTTCTCGCAACGTCCGCCTTGCGATGATTGTTCCTGGATCCGGATTGGTCAAAGAACAAGCCGAACAAGAAGGATTAGATAAAATTTTTAAAGCTGCAGGTTTTGAATGGCGCGAACCAGGATGCTCTATGTGTTTGGCCATGAACGCAGACCGCCTGGAGCCAGGTGAGCGTTGTGCATCAACCAGTAACCGTAACTTTGAAGGACGACAAGGGGCGGGCGGACGAACTCATCTTGTGAGCCCAGCGATGGCTGCGGCAGCGGCTATTCATGGACACTTTGTCGATATTCGTCAATACGCTTAAACGCATCAAGAGACAAGCAATATGCAAAAATTTACCGTACACAAAGGCCTAGTCGCTCCAATGGACCGTGAAAACGTAGACACGGATGCGATTATTCCCAAACAGTTTTTAAAGTCTATTCGCAAAACTGGCTTTGGTGAAAATCTATTTGATGAGTGGCGCTACCTAGACCCAGGCTACCCTGGGCAGGATCCTTCAACTCGCAAACCTAATCCAGATTTCGTCCTTAATCTACCACGCTACAAGGGGGCTTCAATTTTGCTTGCACGCAAAAACTTTGGTTGCGGCTCCTCTCGTGAACATGCACCGTGGGCCCTAGATCAATTTGGTTTTCGTTGTATTTTGGCTCCGAGTTATGCGGACATTTTCTTCAACAACAGCTTTAAAAACGGCTTACTTCCCATTGTCCTGCCTGAAGCGGTTATTGATCAACTCTTTCACGAGTCTGCAGCTTTCCCTGGTTTTAAATTAACCATCGACTTAGAAGCTCAACTGATCGTCAAAGAACAAGGCGAGAGTATCCCCTTTACGGTTGAACCTTTCAGAAGGTATTGCTTATTAAACGGTTTTGACGATATTGGACTCACGCTTAGACACGCTGACAAAATCCGCGCCTTTGAGGCCGAGCGCTTGTCAACTAAACCCTGGCTTGCACAAACGATGATCGAAGGAGTACGCAATTGAAAATAGCAGTCTTACCTGGTGACGGTATTGGTCCCGAGATCGTTGCAGAGGCGCTCAAAGTTCTTGCAGTACTAGACTTGAAACTCGAGCTTGAGACAGCCGACGTTGGGGGCGCAGCCTTTGAGTCTAGCGCTCACCCTCTCCCTGAGGCTACCGCTCGCTTGGCGCAAGCCGCTGATGCAGTTCTCTTTGGTGCGGTTGGTGACTGGAAATACGATAACCTTGAGAGATCACTAAGACCTGAACAAGCCATCTTAGGTCTTCGTAAAACTCTTGGTCTGTACGCTAATTTTCGTCCAGCAATATGTTACCCCGAGCTAACTCACGCCTCTAGCCTTAAGCCTGAGTTAATCGGTGGACTCGATATTTTGATCATCAGAGAACTCACTGGTGACATCTATTTCGGCCAACCCAAAGGGCGGCGCACAGCAGTTGACGGCCCCTTTGCGGGTTCAGAAGAGGGCTTTGATACGATGCGTTACACACGCCCTGAGATTGAACGAATCATGCACACCGCCTTTAAAGCGGCGGAGAAACGCTCCAAACGTGTAACCAGTGTTGATAAGTCCAATGTCTTGGAGACCTCACAACTTTGGCGCGACGTAGCTACTCAGATCGGCAAGGAATATCCTCACGTGACGCTAGACCATATGTATGTGGATAACGCTGCAATGCAACTGGTTAAAGAGCCTAAGAAATTTGACGTACTCGTTACTGGCAATATGTTTGGAGATATCTTGTCAGACGAAGCGGCTATGCTAACGGGCTCAATTGGAATGCTCCCCTCAGCTTCCTTGAATGAAAAGAACCAAGGTCTTTATGAGCCTAGCCACGGAAGTGCACCTGACATTGCTGGAAAGGGTCTTGCAAATCCGTTGGCAACGATTTTGTCAGCTGCAATGATGCTGCGCTTCTCACTTAATATGGCCTCTCAAGCACAGCGTATCGAAGATGCAGTACAAAAAGTTTTAGCCAGTGGTTTAAGAACGCCAGATATTTACTCAGAGGGTACCAAGCGTGTTGGCACTGTTGAGATGGGTAACGCGGTGGTAGCTGCACTCAAATAAAACGGTTTAGCCGTTTTATTGAGTAGACTTAGTTTAGAAATATTAATTCAAAGTTTAATTTAAGGAAACCTTCTTTATGGCACGGGTCGCAAATGTAGTGGGCATGGTTGGCTGGAGAGGCATGGTTGGCTCAGTTTTAATGGAGCGCATGCAAGCTCAAGGCGATTTTGCGTTGATAGAGCCTATTTTCTTCACGACATCTAATGTTGGAGGTCCGGCCCCTACATTGGCCAAGAACGAGACCAAGCTCTTAGATGCAAAAGATATAAGCGCACTCAGTAAATGCGACATCATCATTACGTGTCAAGGCGGGGACTATTCCAACGAAATTTATCCAAAATTGCGCAGCGCAAATTGGCAAGGACACTGGATTGATGCGGCCTCAGCTCTTCGAATGAAAGATGACGCGGTAATTATTTTGGATCCGGTTAACAAACCGGTGATCGATAAAGCCTTGCACGCTGGAGGTAGGAACTGGATTGGCGGTAACTGCACGGTCAGCTTAATGTTGATGGCTATGGGATCGCTGATCAACAAAGGCTGGGTTGAATGGATTAGCGCAATGACTTACCAAGCCGCCTCTGGGGCTGGTGCTCAGAACATGCGCGAACTGCTCGAGCAAATGGGCGCCTTGCACGCAAGTGTGAAGAGTGAATTACAAAACCCATCTTCTGCTATTCTTGATATTGACCGTAAAGTCACTGAAGCACTTAGAGGCACCGCATTTCCCAAATCAAATTTTAGAAATACTGCATTGGCAGGAAGTTTGATTCCTTGGATTGATGTGCCGTATGAAAACGGTCAAACCAAAGAAGAGTGGAAAGGCGGTGCTGAGTGCAATAAGATCTTAGGTTTGCCCCCTTTTAGATCTGCGGGAAGCATCCCTATCGACGGATTATGTGTGCGCATAGGAGCCATGCGCTGCCACTCTCAGGGACTGACCATCAAGCTTAAGAAGAACATTCCACTTCAAGACATTGAAGATACGCTCGCAGCAGGCAATGACTGGGTCAAAGTCGTCCCCAACTCTAGAGAGATTTCCGAGCAAGCACTCACTCCCGCAGCAGTTACAGGTACGCTAACCGTTCCTGTTGGCCGTTTGCACAAACTTGCTATGGGAGATGACTTCTTAGGCGCTTTCACAGTAGGCGACCAGCTTCTTTGGGGCGCTGCAGAGCCCTTAAGAAGAATGTTGAGAATTTTGCTTGAACACTCCTAAAAAAGCATTTCTGAGCAGCTCCAAATAAGAGCCTTTTCTAGCATTTTTAGTTGCAAAATCAACGATTTACCTTCTTGAGGGTAAGGTGTAGATTATGATGTCATACCGGCATTAATGTTTCATAATGACACCTATGGTTTCAACCCTCAAAATCCCCCATTTTCAGCCCCTCATCCCTAAGTTAGTGGGAGGCTGTTTGCTGAGCATAGGTTTATGCTTAGCTGGCATCACTTCATCTGAGGCTTTAACGCTGAGTCGTCCACAAATTCAATCTTCAATTGGAGCACCTTTGAAGGTTGAAATTGATGTAACCAACCTTAGTGATGAAGAGTCGGTTGATTTGCAGGCAGATTTAGCAGAAGCATTAAATTACAAAGCCAACGGTATTGCCATCAATACAGCACTGGAGGATGCCAAACTTGAACTTCTCACTCGAGCTGATCAGTCCAAGTTCCTAAGAATTATCGGGATACATCCTGTTTCTGATCCATACGTTGAATTGATAATTAATTTGAAATGGGCAACAGGTAGTATTTTGCGCAATTTCGGTTTGTATATTGGGTCTGAGCCGGGCACTGATCCCAAGGTTGTGCAAACGCCCTCCTCTACTTCCCCTAAAACGTTGAGCGTAAAGTCTGGGGACACTGCTTCAAAGATTGCGCTGCGCAATATGGATAAAACGCAACTGTCATTAGACCAAATGTTGGTCGCGCTTTTGAATAAAAATCCAGATGCGTTTATTCAAAAAAATGTTAATTTAGTTAAGGCTGGCGCTGAATTAAAGATTCCTTCTACTGATGAGGCTTTGGCTATTTCTAAAGATGAGGCCAACTCTGAAGTAACTTTGCAGGCAAAAGCCTTTGCAAATTACAGATCAACTCTTGCATCTAAGTTGCCACAAAGCGCGCTGAATAACCAAGATAAATCCAATGCGGGCAAGGTCGGCGGCAAGGTTAAAGACTTAGCACCTGCGCCTAAAGATCAACTCAAACTCAGCGCACCTGCAATCAATGCGGATACTGAGAAACTCCCTAAAGAAGAAAGTATCGCCCAACAAAAGCAAGCTGAGGTCAACGCTGGACGGCGTCAAGATTTGCTTCAAAATATCGCAGATTTATCAAAACTTGCAGAAAGCACAGGCTTAGAGATTAAAAGCGGAATACTCTCGGGTTTGCCGTATTTAGTAAAAATAAATAGCCTAGATGATCTTATCGCTTGGGGCCGGACAAATTATGAACTAGTCCTAGTTTGCTGCTTTGTGTTGGGATGTTTCTTGTTACTGTTGGTTTGGGCTTGGATCAATAAAAAAACCATTCAAGAGCCAAATAACACACACGAAAGCACAGAAGACTCAGAATACGCTGTGTCACCAACGCTTGAGCCCCATTCAGATGACATTCACCACTCGCCTGTATTCGCTCCGCTACCTGATTCAGTGCCACATGAACATTCGCACTCAGGCGAGGACGAACACATTGAGATGAGTAAAACTGCGCCGCTAGGAAACACCGAGCGAGAACCGCAACACCAAAATCAACCCATTAAGTTTGATTTCGATCTCAACATCTCCTCCGATGAAGTCAGGGAGTCTTTCACTCGGGAACCACAGAGTCCCGTTTTAACACCTGCTAAAAACCAAGAAAACGTCAGCGCTCAGACCCTGAACACGACAAATACAAACACATATACGCAAAACCAAACACATACAAACGCGCACATTACCTCCAAACATTCAGAACCTAACAAAGCGAATTCTGAGTATGAACAGGAAGATCCTTTTAGAGTTCGTCTAGATCTGGCTGAGGAATTATGGAAGCTTGGCCAAAAGCACACGGGCCGCGCACTTGCTCAAGAGGTGGCTGAGCAAGCTGGCGAACAAATGCGAGAGATTGCCTTGCGCTGGCTCTCCGAGCACCCCTAACAAACATGCGTATAGCCTTAGGCCTGAGCTACTTAGGTCGTGAATACGAGGGTTGGCAAAGCCAACTCAGTGGGCGAACCATTCAAGATCACCTTGAGAGAGCACTCTTGGCTTTTACGCAGCACCCCATTCGAGTGCACTGCGCGGGCAGAACTGACGCCAGGGTGCATGCCTTAATGCAGGTCGTTCATTTTGACTCCCCCGTAGACCGTGACAATCCCTCGTGGGTCAGAGGGTTAAATAGTTTTTTACCAGAGGATATAGGTGTTCAGTGGGCAGCCCAGGTGGATGCTTCTTTTGATGCACGCAAATGCGCTATTGCTCGTAAATATATTTATGTATTGCTAGAGTCTGCGGTTCGTCCCAGTTTAGAGGCGGGCCGTGTTGGTTGGAGTTTTAAGCCATTAAACGCTGAGTTTATGCAAGAGGGGGCAAACTACCTTTTAGGTACCCATGACTTCAGCTCATTTCGTGCTGCAGCCTGTCAAGCTCTAAGTCCTATTAAAACCTTGAAGTCTATTAAAATAGAACGCACATCAAACAATAGCTTAACGTTGCCAAATATTCTTCACACTCAAGTGGATGAGGGCATAAGCGCGAGTTATGGTTATTGGCGTTTTGAGTTTGAAGGTAACGCTTTTTTGCACCACATGATTCGCAATATCATGGGATGTCTTGTCTATATTGGCCAAGGAAAATATCCACCTTCTTGGATGTTTGAAGTATTGCAAGCGAAAAGCAGAGACGCTGCGGCACCCACTTTTCCTGCAGAGGGACTTTATTTTGCGGGACCAAAATATGATCCTGAATGGGGCTTGCCTCAACAAACTCCGACCTACAATTTTTTACCGTCATGAATTTAAGTACTTGCATCAAAATCTGTGGATTAACTCGTGAGGCGGACATAGACGCTGCAGTTGAGCAAGGCGTCAGCGCTATTGGGTTTGTTCAATATCCAAAGAGTCCTCGCTTCATCTCTCCTGAGAGAGCTTCAGAGTTGGCGCGCCGCCTTCCAGCCTTTGTGACGCCGGTTTTACTCTTTGTCAATGCCGATTTACAGACTATCAGTAAAGCTTTAGAGCTAGTGCCTGGTGCATGGTTGCAGTTTCATGGTGACGAGAGTCCAGAATTTTGCTCCGAAACCGCCCAAACCCTAAGGGCCTCTTGGATTCGGGCAGTGAGAATTCCAGGGGGGGATAGCGCAACCCCCTTTGACCTATTAAAATACGCAAATGAATACAAATTAGCCCAGGCTTTGTTACTTGACGCGCACGTTCAAGAATACGGTGGGGGCGGTAAGGCTTTTAATTGGTCACACATTACTCAAAACGTAAACGCTCACCTCGTCTTGTCTGGTGGACTCACACCTGCAAATGTGGGAAGTGGCATAGCTCATTTTAAACCTCTTGGGCTCTCGCTCGGTGTGGATGTTAGCTCGGGCGTTGAAAGCGATAAAGGCATCAAAGACATACAAAAAATAAGAGATTTTGTTGGCGCTGTTAGAAACCTCTAAAAAAAGACATTAATAATGCTTAGCAGCTCAATGTAGCAATCTCTAAATTTGTGAATTGAATGGCCTTAGTCCGCAGTAACCCGTAATTTAATCTAAAGCATTTAAACCGATCAACATTGAAATCAAGTATTTCAATTCAAGTGTTTGATCAAATGCTAATTTGAAAACTAATTTAAAAATTAGAAAATTTAGGAATTTAAAATGTATGAGTATCAGCAACCCGATTTAAGTGGGCACTTTGGAAAATACGGTGGAAGCTTCGTGAGCGAGACCTTGACGCACGCCATTGAGGAGCTGAAAACAGCGTATGAGAAATATCACAATGAACCAGAATTTTTGCGCGAGTTTCATTATGAGTTGAATCATTTCGTAGGTCGCCCCTCCCCCATTTATCATGCGGCGCGCATGAGTAAAGAGCTCGGCGGAGCACAGATCTATCTGAAGCGCGAGGATTTAAATCATACAGGTGCTCACAAGATAAACAACACCATTGGGCAAGCGATGCTTGCCAAAAGAATGGGTAAACCTCGCGTTATCGCTGAAACTGGCGCTGGTCAACACGGCGTTGCGACGGCAACAATTTGTGCGCGCTACGGACTTGAGTGTGTGGTCTATATGGGGAGTGAGGACGTAAAGCGTCAAAGTCCCAACGTTTACAGAATGAAACTCCTTGGCGCAACGGTTGTACCAGTCACCAGCGGTAGTAGGACTCTAAAGGACGCCTTAAATGAAGCCTTAAGGGACTGGGTCACCAATGTTGAAAACACTTTCTACATTATCGGCACCGTAGCTGGCCCACACCCCTACCCTATGATGGTGAGGGATTTCCAAAGCGTAATTGGTAAAGAGTGTATTGAGCAGATGCCTTTAATGCACAACGGCGCACAACCAGATGCGGTTATAGCTTGTGTTGGGGGGGGGAGCAATGCAATGGGGATTTTCCACCCCTACATTGAATTTGAGAATACCCAACTGATCGGCGTAGAGGCCTCGGGCGAGGGACTAGAAAGCGGTAAACACTCTGCATCTCTTCAAAAAGGTTCACCTGGGGTTTTACACGGGAACAGGACTTACATACTACAAGACAATAAAGGTCAAATCACAGAGACTCACAGCATCAGCGCAGGTCTTGATTATCCAGGCGTTGGTCCTGAACACGCTTATCTAAAAGATATTGGACGCGCGCAGTACGTGGGTGCCACCGATGAACAGGCCTTGAATGCATTTCATTACCTGTGCCGAACCGAAGGTATTATCCCAGCCCTAGAGTCCAGTCACGCCATTGCGTATGCGATGCAACTTGCTCCTTCGATGAAGCCTACACAATCAATATTGGTAAATTTGTCTGGCCGAGGTGACAAAGACATCGGAACCGTAGCAGATTTGAGCAATGCTGATTTTTATTGTCGACCCAGTTGCCAAGGGCAAGGCGTCAAGGGTGGGCCCAATGGGCAATCGCCTATTCACTTTGAGAAAAAATAATTCATGAGTCGCATTCAACAAACATTTAAAGCCCTTCAGTCTGGTGGCAAAAAAGCCTTGATTCCATACCTGATGACCGGCTTTCCTACACTTGAGGCAACTCGCGGTTTACTTGAAGGTTTGGTCGAGGGAGGAGCAGATATTATTGAGCTTGGGATTCCCTTTAGTGATCCTATGGCTGATGGCCCTGTCATTCAAAAAGCTGCAGAGCTTGCGATTACTAACCAAGTCGGTGTGAGAGAGGTTCTCTCAGTTGTTAAAACGTTTAGACAGAATAATCAAAACACACCCGTTGTACTGATGGGCTACGCAAATCCTATAGAACAGTATGATTTGCAAAATGGTGAGAATGCATTCGTTCGAGATGCCAAAGAAAGCGGAGTAGACGGTGTTTTAATCGTTGATTACCCACCGGGTGAATGTGTTGAGTTTGCAACTCAACTAAAAGAGCGTTCAATGGACCTCATCTTCTTATTGGCACCTACAAGTACAGAGTCCAGGATCCGCGAAGTTGCCTCTGTTGCAAGTGGCTACGTTTACTACGTATCTTTGAAAGGGGTTACGGGAGCGGGCAATTTAAATACAGACGAAGTAGAGGCCATGTTACCGAAAATAAGAAAGCATGTTCACATCCCTGTCGGTGTAGGATTTGGTATTAGAGACGCTCAAACTGCGCAAACTGTGAGCCGAGTTGCTGACGCGGTTGTGATTGGCTCCAAGCTCATTGATTTAATTAAAGATTCGACCCTGCAAAGTGGACCCAGTATTGCAAAAGAATTCATGGCAAGCATTCGAATAGCCATGGACGAAAAAGTTTAAGGAGCACAAAATGAGTTGGCTAGAAAAACTTCTCCCACCCAAAATTCAACAAACAGATCCAGCCGACAGACGGAGTGTTCCAGAAGGGCTTTGGGTTAAGTGCCCGAGCTGTGAAACTGTTTTGTATAACGCCGATTTAGAAGAGAATCAAAACGTTTGCCCTAAATGTTCTCACCACCACAGAATTTCTGCGCGTATGAGGTTGAATTACTTCCTGGACGCAGAGGGGCGTTACGAAATTGGACAAGAAGTTATACCTGTTGACCCTCTTAAATTTAAAGACTCCAGAAAATACCCCGAGCGAATTAAAGAGGCTATGACCAATACAGGCGAGACTGATGCGCTCGTCGTGATGGGTGGCTCAATACACAGCATCAATGTCGTTGCAGCTTGCTTTGAATTTGATTTCATGGGTGGCAGTATGGGCTCAGTTGTAGGAGAACGCTTTGTAAGAGGTGTTCACACCGCCATAGACCAGAAAGTTCCTTTCATTTGTTTCACAGCAACAGGTGGAGCAAGGATGCAAGAAGGCCTGTTGTCGCTCATGCAAATGGCAAAAACAAATGCATCATTAACTCGTTTAGCCAAGAAGGGCTTACCTTTTATCAGTGTTTTGACTGACCCAACTATGGGTGGTGTTTCAGCTGGCTTTGCTTTTATGGGGGACATCGTTATCGCAGAACCCAAGGCTTTGATTGGATTTGCTGGACCACGTGTGATTGAAAGCACAGTTAGAGTCACTCTGCCTGAGGGGTTTCAGCGCTCGGAGTTTTTGCAGCTAAAAGGAGCTGTTGATTTTATTTGCGATAGACGTGAATTAAAAAAATCAATCGCCGACACCTGTGCAATGCTTCTTAAACAACCTGCTGATGCGGTTAGCTCATAAAACCAATTATTAAAGAAAAGATTTAAATTGAATTCAAAAACTGAACAACCCACTAACGATTCAGCGTCACTTTCAGACACTCAGACCTTAGGGGACACACCTGCACTAGACGAAAATAAGTTAATAGCAGAACGCAGAGATAAACTCGCACAATTAAGGGCGCACAACGCCGAGACTAAAAAACCAGTCTTTCCCAACGACTTTAAACCAACGCATCACGCCAAGGATATTCACAGCACGTACGAAGCCCTTGAGCCTCAAACACTTCAAGACTCAGCCACTCAGGTAAGCGTTGGTGGACGTATGATGCTTAAGCGGGTGATGGGAAAGGCTAGTTTTGCAACGATTCAAGATGCTAGCGGACGCATTCAACTCTACGTCGTGAGAGACGAGGTGAGTGAGCAGACTTACAACGCCTTTAAGCACTGGGATCTTGGTGATATTTTGGGAGCTAGCGGTACACTTTTTAAAACTCGTACGGGAGAACTCTCCATTCACGTCAAAGAAATTCGGCTCTTAACAAAAAGTCTTAGGCCTTTGCCCGATAAATTTCACGGCATCAGCGATCAAGAAATCAAATACCGGCAACGTCATATCGATTTAATCACGGACGAAGCTGCAAAGCACCGCTTTATTACTCGCTCTAAGGCAATCACCTGCATGCGTGAGTTTATGGTTAAGCATGAATTCTTGGAGGTTGAAACGCCAATGCTCCACCCTATCCCGGGGGGGGCTAATGCTAGACCGTTTACTACTCACCATAACGCACTAGATCAGGAGATGTATCTGCGCATTGCGCCTGAGTTATACCTCAAGCGTTTAATCGTTGGCGGTTTTGAGCGTGTATTTGAGATAAATCGCAACTTCAGGAACGAAGGTATTTCGGTACGTCATAACCCAGAGTTCACGATGATGGAGTTTTACGCTGCTTACTGGAACTACGTGGACTTAATGGAGTTCACACAGTCTTTGATTCGCGCTGTTGCCCTTTACACCACAGGCTCACTCAGCCTAAACTATGCAGGCAAAGAGGTTGATTTGAGCGCACCTTTTGCACGACTCACCATACCCCAGGCCATTGAGAAGTTCGCCCCTACTAAGGTGCCAATCGATTCTTCGGTTGGCATGGTCAAAACGCTTGAGGGATTAGGTCTGACTGAACACAAGCATCAGTTATCTAAACGCTCACTTGCTTCTTTACAAGTGCTCTACTTTGAGGATGTCATTGAAGAGCGCCTTTGGCAACCCACATTTATTTGCGAGCACCCGGTTGAGATATCTCCACTTGCACGTGCTAGCGATACGAACCCAGAGGTCACCGAACGCTTTGAGTTATACATTACAGGGCGTGAGTTCGGAAACGGCTTTTCTGAGCTCAATGATGCAGAGGACCAAGCTGCACGCTTTCAATCTCAAGTTGATGCCAAAGAAAGTGGAGACGATGAGGCCATGTTCTACGATCACGACTTTGTTAAAGCGCTTGAGTACGGAATGCCCCCCACAGGGGGTTGCGGGATTGGAATTGACCGCTTGATGATGTTATTGACTGATAGTCCAAGTATTAGGGACGTTATTTTGTTCCCAGCTCTACGTAAAGAGCAACATTCCTAAAAAAATAATCCCCCAAAAAAATAATCTTTTGGGGGATTTAACACTAACTGAAAGAATCAATAGAGTTTTAACACTGAACTCTTAGAAGGAGTGAGTAAATACTCTTCCTTGGTAACTAAAGGTTACGGTCTCACCTTGTTGGATCGTAACAGGAACCATGCGACAAACCTCTCTTCGCTCCATCTCTGGTGGAGACTGAGAGAGCTCTTTCCCAAGCAAAGCCCCACCGACCATACCAACCGCTGCACCAGCGTTTCTGTCGCGGCTATTTCCCCCTAAAGTGCTGCCGATCAATCCCCCGGCGACTGCGCCAAGAACACCGCCTCCAGTGCCGTTATTTTGAGTTACAACGTCTCTCACCTCACACTGACGCTGTTGAACAGTGACATAGTTGGGTTGATGCCCAATGACTTGTGCAACATCATTACCCTGCATTTGTACTGGAACAGGCTGAGGGACAGGTGCTTGTTGAATATAGGTTTGTTGAGCAGTGCTTAGGTTAGGAGCAAGAAATACAAACCCAAAAAATGCGAAATAGAGTTGACGAATATTCACGAGTAATGTCCTTTTCTAATTTAAATGAGGAATTGCTATTGAACTCTCGTTCATTAAACAGGCACAGCATTTTAACAGCGTCGCTGGTTGAACGCCAATTAAAGGACTATTTTCAAATTCGCCATTAGCAGATACTACTTTAAAAGAAGTCAGTACTTACTAAAGTTTCACCCTCTCAGGGGCGACTGACCTTTAAAGGTCTAGCAATTTAGGCTGCAGCTTTTAGAGGTTTCTCTACTGCAACAGCGGGTTTACATTCAAAGCAGAAGAAAGCGAGGCTTCCCGCAAAACGCCTTTGACTGCCCTGACTGCGTGGCTTATGGTGGCCACACATCATGCAAGACATAGTCTCGCCAATTTTTCCCATACCTGCAAATGGTGAGCCATTTTCACGACTCGTAAATCGCAATCCACTTTCAGCTACTGCGTTTTTGCCAGTTTTTGTCGCCATTAAAAAATTCCTTGTTCTTTTTAAAGTTGAACTACGAAATTAATATTTCGATTTATTTTTATATGAATATTTTAACGCTTCACATCATTCAAATTAGCTTAAAAATATATTTAATGATGAATCAAAAAGATTAAAACTAAATATAAAAAATATATCTATTCAGACTATTCATCAGGGAAGTAACGTAAGTGCATGAATATATTCAGGATCCCTCATTAGACTCATCCAATCCTGGGGTTCACCACGGCCTAGGAGGGCTAGTCTGCGTTCTTCGCTAATGTGTCTTGCACTCCATTTACCGTCCATTAAAGCTTGCTCCAGGCCCTCTAATAACTCATCGATAGGTTTACCTTGCTCTGCACCACCTTCAACGCTTTGATTGCATAACAGCACCATATCGCATCCTGCACGTAATGCCTGTATTGCAGCTTCAACATAACTCACGGTACGTCCATCAATTTCTCTTGCACCTGCCATGGATAAATCATCACTAAATATTGCGCCTTGAAATTTCATTTGACCGCGAAGGATATCCTCCAACCAACGTTTAGAAAATCCTGCAGGTCTATGATCAACACTCGGATATATTACGTGTGCCGGCATTACGCTAGTAAGCACAGTTGTTAGCACCTCATAAGGCCAAGCATCATTTGAAATAATTTCTTCTTGAGATCTTTTATCAACTGGAATATCAACATGTGAATCCGCTTTTACGAAACCATGCCCCGGAAAATGTTTCCCGCAGTTAGCCATACCCGCTTTTAAGAGTCCGTGCAACAAGCTCTTTGATAGAACACTAACTACGCGAGCATCTGAGTGAAACGCTCTATCTCCAATCACCCCACTGCTACCCCAGTCTAAATCAAGGACAGGCGTGAAACTTAAATCAACTCCGCATGCGCGTAACTCTGCAGCCAATACGTAGCCACACGCCGTCGCAGCGTCCATTGCCTTTAAAGCACCACTACCCATTCGGGCTGGAGCGTTTTGGGATGATGTTTGAGCATCATTCATCCACATTTTCCCCAACTCCCCCATTGCAGGAAGATGAGTAAAACCATCTGTTTTAAAACGTTGTACCCGTCCGCCCTCATGATCCACACAAATCAACAAATCAGCGCGTACCCTTTTTATTTCCTGACACAATAAACTGAGTTGCTCTCTAGACTCCCAGTTACGGGCAAACAAAATTACACCACCAGTGAGTGGATGCATTAGCCTAGTAACATCTATTGAAGTTAACTCTTTTCCGGCGATATCCAAAATAATTGGGCAATGGTTAATCATTTTTTATCCTCAACAATTACATAACTGGTTGCGTAATCAGATTCATCACTTAGGGAAACATGGGCTTGTAACCCTTTTTCCTCAAACCATTTCAATAAATCTCCGTGCAACTTAATAGTTGGCTGACCACTAGCGAGCTTAACTACCTCACAACGTGTCCACCACATCGGCATTCTCATCCCCATCCCTATAGCTTTGCTAAATGCCTCTTTAACCGAAAAACGTGTCGCTAAAAAACGAATCCCTCGTTCGCACACACGCTCGCTACGCGAGCGATATGTAGCAAATTCACCCTCTGCAAGAATCTTCAACGCAAAACGGTCCCCGTGACGCTCAACGGCACGCGCAATTCTTCGGACGTCACAAATATCTGTACCAATGCCGTAAATCAATTGAGCACACTCCCAACTAATCAGCGCTCAGTTTAGCGCTTTGAATACAGGATAAATACGCTTTTACAGTAGCCAAATATCCCATCTCTAATGCATCACTGATGAGCGCGTGACCTATTGACACTTCCTCGATGTGTGGAATGGTCTGCAGCAGTAGTCCTAGATTATTTAAATTCAAATCATGTCCCGCGTTAACTTGTAAGTCTGCATCTATTGCGCTGTGAGCAGCTTTCCTAAACTCTTCAAGAATCCCAGATTGCATGTTAGTACCGTAGGCACTAGCATAAGGTTCGGTATACAACTCAACACGCTGGGCCCCGAGTTCACGTACATAGTGCATCTGCTCAGGTACTGCATCCATAAATAAACTCACCCGAACTCCTAACCCAAGTGCCTCTTGAACAAGTGGGCGAAGTCGCTCTAAGTCTTCCGGGAAACGCCATCCATGATCGCTCGTGCTTTGTGACTGCTCGTCCGGAACGAACGTGACTTGATCGGGCTTGCAAGAATGCACATAGTTCATTAAGTTATGAAATGGATTACCTTCTATGTTGAACTCAATTCCTGGCTTATCTTTTACGAGCTCTGAGAGCTCGTAGACATCGTGAGATCGGATATGTCTTTCATCAGGCCTTGGATGAACAGTAATCCCGTTAGCACCGGCTTGCAAGCAAATAGTTGCCGCTTTCAAAACACTTGGAATACCAAGCGATCTAGTATTGCGAATGGTTGCAACTTTATTTAAATTAACTGACAAAGCGGTCATAGAAATTATGAATTTTTATTGATATAAACTTATAAAGACTGAAGATCCACCATGAATTGACGGGTCCTTAGCTTGGAGACGCCACAGTGGTAGTGTAAAACAGCGCGGAGTTGACTTTGCAAAGACTGACGGTATTGAGCCGGCATCTCTGCACAGACCCTTATCAACGAGCTCAAAGGATGGGGAAGATTCAATACTGAACCTAATTCTCGCCACACAGCCCCCAACAGTCCAAGTGGCTCACCTTCCCCAACTTCTCTTAAACCAACCTCTGCTATCCATAAATAGTGTTCATCATTCTTTAAAGCCTGAAGTGTTAATGATTGACGACTTAAGTCGGGTAACCAACCAAGATCTTTCAAAAGCAGCAGCTCAAAACTTCTGAGTGCCGGAGCCTTGACACTATCATCTTGAGTAGAGAGGATGCTTACAGTTTGCAAATAAATATCAAAAAGCTCAGTATGAGGATCATCCCTTTGCAACAGCCGTAAGATAAGCTCATTTAAATAAAAACCGGAGAGGAGTGCCTCTCCTTTGGGCATCACACTACCCCCACCCCAAGTGGCTGACTTAAGTGTTCTGATTTCTGCATCCCCACTGTAGGACACTTTAAGAACTTGCAGGGGCAACAAAATAGGGCGGAAATTTGAACTCGGCCTTTTTGCCCCTTTAGCAACCAAAGTAACTCGGCCCATATGGCGTGTAAGCACTTCAACGATCAGACTCGATTCACTCCAATCGAACCCTTGAAGCACAAAGGCCGGCTCATCAAGAACACGGCTAGCAGTTGAGGTCCTATTCGTAGCCAAAACTGCGCACCCGCGCCTCATCGTCCGCCCAACCCGAGCGAACTTTCACCCAAATCTCTAAGAAAACCTTGGCACCCATTAAATTCTCCAACTCCTGACGTGCCTCGGAGCCAATGCGCTTTAAGCGGTCGCCGTTTTCACCAATGACCATTGCTTTATGCCCATCGCGTTCAACCACAATGGTTGCTGCGATTCGAACCATTCGTGCTACAGTTTTACCAGGCTCTTCAGTAAATTTGTCAATAATCACCGTTGAGGTGTAGGGTAGCTCATCGCCTGTTAGGCGAAATAATTTTTCACGAATAATCTCACTCGCTAAAAATTTCTCGCTTCTATCCGTTAACTCATCCTCGTTGTACCACCAGGCTTGTTGTGGAAGGTACTTTGAACACACAGCCAATAGCCTCTCAACATCTTTTGCATTCTTTGCAGACATCGGAACTAATTCAACAAACTCGCCCTTTTTTTGCATATCCTGTAACCAAGGTGCCAAGTCTCCTCTTCTGTGGATCATGTCCAGTTTATTGGAAATCAAAATAATAGGAGTATGCTGACCCAGTAAACCAAGCACTTTGGCATCCGCGATTGAGAATGAACCTGATTGGACTACAAATAAAATGAGATCAACGCCGCTTACAGCGCCAACTACGGTCTTATTGAGCGAGCGGTTCAAAGCGTTTGAATGGCGCGTTTGAAAACCCGGAGTATCTACAAAAATAAATTGAGATTCGCCCTCAGTTCTTATACCTGTAATGCGGTGACGAGTGGTTTGTGCTTTCTTAGATGTAATGCTTATCTTTTGACCAACTAAAGCATTTAAAAGGGTTGATTTGCCTACGTTGGGTTTACCAACGATTGCTACGGTCCCGCACCGGTGCGCTGGATTGGTAGGTCCAATCGCCGCTTTTAACATCTGTGTTAATGAGTCTTTATCGACGTCAACAATATCCTCAGCGGTGGTGTCTTCGTTACCACCCAAGTTTGCCCCCACTTGTTTAGACGCTCCTTGGTCAACGGTTGGGATTACAGCCGCTTTTGTTGTTCTTTTCTTTGGAGCCGCTTTTTCTGTCATGAATTTTTTATATTTTGATTAACAACGTACCAATTGAGAAGGATTGTTTTTATTTTTAATAAGTACAACTAGCTTACTTTTTTTATGCTCTTATTTATTAGCTCTGAGCCAATCAAGCATAGCTTTAGCCGCGGCTTGCTCGCCGGCTCTTTTTGATTCACCAATACCTCTTTGACTGACATTTAACTCAAGTACTTCGCACTCTACATCAAAAGTCTGTTGATGCGCAGCGCCTGTGGTGCCAGCAACTCTGTAGACTGGAACTTTCAAGCGCCTTGCTTGCAACCATTCTTGCAACTCTGTCTTTGGGTCTTTCGCAGCTGCAGTCATCGCTGGATTGATGCTTACTTGATCATAAAGCCTAAAGACCAATGCCTCTGCTGGGGCGTATCCTGCATCAACAAACACTGCCCCTATGACCGCCTCTAAAGCATCGGCAAGTATGGAAGGTCTTTTTTGACCACCCGACTTGAGTTCACCCTCACCGAGTTTAATCAAACCACTGAGTCCTAAATCAAGAGCTAATTTATGTAGCGTATCTTGTTTCACCAAATTAGCGCGTACTCTAGACAAATCTCCTTCAGGTAAATTCGCTAGCGCTTTAAAAAGCATTTGGGAAACAGCAAGGTTTAGTACCGAGTCCCCTAAAAACTCCAGCCTTTCATTGTGGTTAGCACCGTGGCTTCGGTGAGTTAAAGCTTGGACGATGAGTTCAGGGTGAGTAAAGGAATGCTCTAAGCGCCGTTCTAAGGCCTCATAAAAAAGTGCTTGAGACTTTACATCCATTAGTTAATGCTGCCGATCCGCTTGAGACTGCCAAAATTCATCCAGACAAAAATAGCTTTACCAACGATATTCTCATCCGGCACAAATCCCCAGTACCTCGAGTCCAGGGAGTTATCTCGGTTATCACCCATCATAAAGTAATGACCTTTGGGTACTTTGCAAACAAACCCTTCAACACTATATGTGCACTGTTCTTTGTATTTAAAGTTATCCGCACCCGCTACAAACGCGGGACGATCATCCTCATTTAACAACGGATGTGTCTTTAACACTTGCGTGGGTTGTTGATCATGACTTAAAGGTAGATCCTCTGAGAATTGCTTAATGTAGCGAAGACTCTCCTCTTCGAAGAACTCAGGTAACTGCTTTTTCGGAACAGGTATCCCATTGATTTTGAGCTCTTTATTGAGGTAAGAAACCTCATCTCCAGGCACCCCAATCACACGTTTAATATAGTCCAAACTCGGTTTAGGCGGGAACCTAAAGACCATAACATCTCCGCGCTCAACGGGAGATCCCTCGGTTACCTTTTTATTGATGACTGGCAACCGAACACCATAATGAAATTTATTAACCAGTATCAAGTCTCCAACCAATAGAGTTGGGATCATCGAGCCAGACGGAATTTTGAATGGCTCAAACAAAAATGATCTAAGCAAAAATACCATCAAAATAACCGGGAATAGCCCCGCGGTCCAGTCAAGCCACCAGGGCTGACGAACGACTTCCTCATGTAAAGCGGACTGGTCTGTCTCGTGTGGCGTTATGCCCAGATTTCTTAGCTGCGTATCCCTAGAATGAGCTTGGGTTTGGAGCTGTTCTAGATTTTTAAGGCGAGAAGGTAAGAAATAAAAACGCTCTGCAAGCCAGTAAATACCGGTCACAACGCTGGCAATAAATAATAGTAAAGCAAAGTTACCCTCTAAATATCCCAAATACCAACTTCCAATATAGGTTGCAAACGCCCCTAATACAAGCGCAGTAATCACTGACATGATAATCAATCCTCTACTTGTAAGATAGCCAAGAAAGCCTCTTGGGGGACTTCCACAGATCCGATTTGCTTCATGCGTTTTTTTCCTGCTTTTTGTTTTTCGAGTAGTTTTCGTTTACGACTGATATCACCGCCGTAGCACTTTGCCAGCACATTTTTACGTAGGGCTTTAATTGTTTCTCTCGCAATAATATTTGCGCCAATGGCTGCTTGAATCGCCACATCAAACATTTGCCGACTGATGATCTCGCGCATTTTCGCAACTACAGCTCTCCCCCTGTAATTGGACTGTGTTCGGTGAACAATGATAGACAAAGCGTCGACACGCTCCCCATTGAGCAAAATATCGACCTTAACTACGTCTGAGGCACGGTACTCTTTAAATTCATAGTCCATGGATGCATAACCACGACTGACTGATTTCAACTTGTCAAAGAAATCCAATACGATTTCCCCTAACGGCATCTCGTAGGTAAGCATCACCTGTCGACCGTGATACGCCATATTCATTTGTACACCGCGTTTTTGGTTTGCCAGCGTCATTACAGAGCCCACATACTCCTGTGGCATATAAAGATGTACGGTAACTATGGGCTCGCGAATTTCTTGTAACTTGCCCTGCTCTGGCATTTTGGATGGGTTTTCAACCATCATCACTTCACCATCACCTTTAACCACTTGGTAAACCACACTCGGTGCTGTAGTTATCAAATCTTGATCAAACTCTCTCTCTAAACGCTCTTGTACGATCTCCATATGCAACAAACCCAAGAAGCCACATCTGAAGCCAAAACCAAGGGCCTGGGACACTTCTGGTTCATATCGTAGCGAGGAGTCATTAAGCTCAAGCTTTTCTAATGCATCTCTAAGTGAGTCGTATTGATTAGCTTCAGTAGGATAAAGCCCAGCAAAAACTTGGGGTTGTATTTCTTTAAATCCTGGCAAGGCCTGAGTGGCAGTAGCGCTAGCGCCGCCTGTGCCAGTCTTGATCAAAGTTACTGTGTCACCTACTTTTGCTGCTTGAAGCTCTTTGATACCTGCAATGATGTATCCCACATCCCCAGCCTCTAACGCATCCTTGGGCTGATTTGCAGGTGTAAACACTCCCAAACTATCAGCGTTATAAGTTGCACCTGTTGCCATCAGTTTGATGCGTTCGCCTTTTGCAAGACGTCCGTCCACCACCCTAACTAACATCACAACGCCAACATACGTATCAAACCAACTATCAATAATCATGGCCCTTAAAGGACCATCAGGGTTTCCCCTGGGCGGTGGTATCTTATGTACTATCGCCTCCAAAATCTCATCTATTCCCATCCCCGTCTTTGCCGAGCAAGGTATTGCATCTGTTGCATCAATGCCGATCACATCTTCAATCTCTGACTTTGCATTGTCTGGATCGGCTTGTGGCAAATCCATCTTATTCAGTACTGGAACTACCTCTACACCTAAGTCAAGGGCGGTATAGCAATTTGCTACTGTTTGCGCTTCTACCCCTTGACTGGCATCCACTACGAGCAGCGCACCTTCACAGGCACTTAATGAGCGTGATACTTCGTACGAGAAGTCCACATGTCCCGGTGTATCTATTAAATTAAATGAATATATTTGACCATCTAAGGCCTTGTATTTGAGCGATGCCGTCTGAGCTTTAATAGTTATCCCACGCTCTTTCTCAATATCCATGGAGTCTAAGACTTGCTCCTCCATCTCTCTCTCGCTAAGCCCACCGCAACGCTGGATTAGCCGATCAGCAAGAGTTGATTTACCATGATCTATATGAGCGATGATCGAAAAGTTTCTGATGTGGTTCATCAACGGACACGTTTAAGTATTTGAATTTAAAAGAGAGAGACATAAAAAAGGGCGCGTCAGGTGATGACGCGCCCGGAACCAACAATCTATGGCAACTGCGATAGCTGGAAGCTTCATTGTAGGCATATTCAGCCCTCTGTACAGCCCCAACTTGCGTTGCAACAGCTCGTTGTCGTCCCGCAACACGAATTTTATTAACAGCTTATTCACATAATCTAAAGAGATCCTTTGGACAAGATGTGGGAACTCTGTGGAGTGTTTCAAATTTGGTTATTTTTCAGTGAATATGTGATTTTTGAGTCATCTAAATCACATATTTATCGGCTTTTATAGTTTCATTTTACCCAAAATCCACAATAAATACCACTATAAGTAAGTGAATACTCACTCAATATTTATTTAAAAAGATTGGATTTTTTACAAAAGACCCACTAAAACAAAGGGATTTGATCATTAAAACCAACTTAAAGACATCGCAGAAGGGGGGGGCTTTTTGCCCCAGGCCTTTCAACCCATTTCTTCAATTTACTTTATGATTGGTCGAATGAGTGTGTACTGCGCCCATGCCCCACGTCTTATCAACAGGCTTACAGGTTTTGTCTTATCAAGATGACTGGCTACTGCATCAAAAGATTTGAGATTAGTTATCTCAACATTTGCCAAAACAGTAATGACATCACCCTCCCTCAAGCCGGCCATTGCGGCCGCATCACTTGCGCTCTCAATGCGTACTCCACCCTTGATTTTTAACTCTTTCTTTTGTGCTTCAGTCAGCTCTGATAAGGACAGCCCAAGCGTTGGGTACGAGGCAAGTTGACGGGGCTTATCACCAGAGTCATCTTTGTCCTCTGCAACAACCTCTTTCTCAAACTCACCCACAACTACAGTTAAGTCCTTATAAGCACCGCGTCTAAAAACAGTTAGCACCGCTTTTATACCGGGCTTGGTATTGCCAACGATTCGGGGCAGGTCAGAGAACTTCTCGATATTCTTACCCTCAAAACGAACAATGATGTCGCCAGCCTCAACCCCTGCCTTCTCAGCAGGGGAGTTAGCCTCCACACCCCTCACTAGAGCACCTTGGGACTTTCCTAAACCCAGGTTATCCGCTACTTCCTTACTCACTTGATCAATCTGAACACCCAAGCGGCCTCTTTGCACACGTCCACTTGCCCGAAGTTGATCGCTTACTCTTACAGCTTCATCTATGGGTATAGAGAAGGAAATACCCATGTACCCTCCGGATCTAGAGTAAATTTGGCTATTAATACCGACCACTTCTCCTCGCATATTAATTAAAGGACCACCGGAATTGCCTGGGTTGATCGCAACATCAGTTTGGATAAATGGCAAGAACTCTCCCGTATCCCTTTGTTTAGCACTGACAATGCCCGCAGTCACACTGTTATCCAAACCAAAAGGTGAACCAATCGCCATTACCCATTCACCAACTCTTAATTTAGAAACATCTCCAATTTTTACGGCGGGTAGGTTAGTTGCATCAATCTTGACAACAGCAACGTCTGTGCGTCGATCAACGCCGATGATTTTTGCTTTAAATTCCCGCTTATCTGGCAGAGTAACAATAACCTTTACAGAGTCATCCACCACATGGGCGTTGGTCATGATGTAACCATCGCCACTCAAAATAAATCCAGACCCAACGCCTTTGGGTTGATCTTCCTCGCTGCGAGGAGTTGGCTTAGCCTTTGGAGTTTTGGGCTGTCCGGGGGCGCCTTGACCAGGAGGCATGCCTGGGATACCGGGAATTGGCACACCAAAGAAGCGCCTAAATAGCTCTTGCATTTCCTCATCTTGATCTCCTCCAGAGCCCATAGTTTTTTGGGCACGCTCTAAAGTTCTGATATTGACAACAGATGGACCAACTTGATCTACTAAATCTGTAAAGTCCGGCAAAGTTCGCACAACAGCAGAGCTTTCCTTAGAAGCAGTAGAACTTGACTGGGCCTGCGCGTGCAGACCAAATGTTCCCCACTCCTGGGCACTTACCATAAGGAATACGGTAATTGCTGCTCCACTAAAAAACCATTTCGCAGGACGCGACTTAGTAAAACGTTTCATCTCAAAACTCCATTTAAAGAAGGATGCTCTACTCTATTTTTTAACAAACAATTCTTTGGTTGTGATATTTAATCAAGATGGGGTACAAATTCAAAAAAGCAAGGTCAAAACCCCATCAAAAACCGCTTTTAAAACCCACCCGGAACAGAGAATTCCAAGCCCCTGTCCCAAGTCATAGCTCAAATGCGAGGCGGTTGGCTTAACCTTGCTAAACTTGGCAAAAAACACAACTTAACCCTAGGTACCGATCACACCCATGCTGAAATATAGCGACTCTTTCCTGAGAAATATTTTAGAGACAACAAAGACCATTGCAGTCGTCGGTATTTCATCGCGTGAGACCCAGCCTAGCCATAGCGTAGCTAAATATCTGCTCGAACACGGCTATACGGTAATTCCGGTAAACCCAGCGCTAGAGAGCGTATTAGGGGAGAAATGCTATCCCAGTTTAAAGGATATCCCGGTTAAAGTTGACCTGATCGACTGCTTTCGGGCTCTAGAGCACATTCCTGAACTGGTAAAAGAATGCATAGAAATACAAGCTCAAACTATATGGATGCAACTCGGCTTAGAACACCCCGAGTCCTGCGCACTCGCAGAGTCAAGGGGGCTAAAGGTGGTACAGAATCGGTGTACCAAAATCGAACACCAAAGACTGATTTGTGAACTATAAATACAGTCTTTGGTCAAACAAACAAATTACATGTAATTAATACGTGCCTGGGTAAGCGCCACCGTCGGTTAATATATTTTGACCCGTCATGTAGCCAGCTTGTTCACTGCATAAAAAAGCACATGTATCACCAAATTCATCTGGGTGACCAAATCTTTGTGCTGGAATAGTTTTACGCCTCGCATTTGCAACATCCTCAATGCTTTGACCTGATTTCTGAGCTGCACCGCTCATCGTCGTTTTTAAGCGATCAGTATCGTAAGCACCTGGCAGTAAATTGTTAATAGTTACGTTATTTGATACATATTTAGACGCGCGGGCTACACCAGCAACAAACCCTGTCAAACCACTACGTGCTCCGTTAGACAAACCTAAGATCTCAATCGGCGCTTTAACAGCGCCGGAAGTAATATTTATGATGCGTCCAAATTTGCGTTGAGCCATACCGTCAATAGTAGCTTTTATGAGTTCTATCGGCGTAAGCATGTTTGCATCAATAGCTTTAATCCAAGTATCCCTATCCCAGTCTTTAAAGTCACCAGGCGGAGGTCCGCCAGCATTAGTGATCACGATGTCATAATTTTTTCCTGGACCACCATCTGCCCCCCATACGGCGTCTCGTCCTGCTGTGGTCGTTATGTCTGCTGCTACGGCGATGACCTTGGCGGTGCCCAGTTTTTGGAGGGCAACGCGAGACGCCTCTAAAGCCTCAGCACCTCTGGCGACGATTACAACATTTACGCCTTCCTTGACTAAAGAGCTGGCACAGCCAAGCCCAAGTCCCTTACTAGCACCGCATACAAGAGCCCATTTACCTTTAATTTTCAAATCCATTTCTAATTTCCTTTTTGTCCAAATTTTGTGACTAAATAAATACCACCGATAACCAAAGTAGTGCCCAAGGCAATCCAAATATTCAATGGCTCGCCAAGAATCAAAACACTTAAGACGATTGTCGATAAAGGCCCAATCATCCCGACCTGCGAAGTCAAAGCGGGTCCCACTCGCTCTATAGCCATCATCACAATTAGCACAGGCGTTGCTGTGCAAAGCACTGCATTAAGAAAAGAGAGTAGCAAAACTTCCTGGGGCACCCACACAGAACTTATAGGGCTAACAGCTAGGAACTGAAGAATACAACAAACACTAGCAAAACTAGATGCCCACCCCACAAGCCTCAAAGACCCTATACGGTGAACCAACTGCCCACTGTATATTAAGTAAACAGAGTAAGTCATGGCACTCAATAAAACCCAAAAAGATCCCAGAACCACCGAGGATCCAGACCAATTCACCTCATGCCAAAAGACGACACAAATACCGGCATAACTCACAAGCATAGCCAAAATACGGATGGGCTCAACTTTTCGTTTGTACATCACTCGACCTATGAGCAAGACAAAAGTCGGACTGAGATACAAAATAAGTCGCTCCAGTCCTGCAGAGATGTACTGAAGTCCAAGAAAGTCTAAATAACTTGATAAGTAATATCCAATAAACCCGAGCATGAGTATGGGCAAGATATCCGAACGAGTCAGAGGATTGGCTTTAGAGTGTTCTTGCCTTGAGGCCCAGAGCACCATTGCAATGAAAAATGGAAGTGCAAAAAGCATACGGTACATAATCACCGTCACTGCATCTACTCCGTAGCGATACGAGAGCTTAACAATGATCGCCTTTCCACTAAAGGCTATGGCTCCAAGAGCAGCAAGCGTCAATCCAACGCCGTAGCTTTTGGAGTTTTTGAGTGACTCGTTCATGAATCGTATAAAGCGTGAAGTTTAATTTTGTATCACAACTTCTGAATCAATAACCCGCAGCCAAACCATCACGACGCGAATCGCTCGCAATAATATACCCCTCAATCTTTGGATCTCCGGCGCGCCAAATAAATTGACCAGAGCCAAAGTCTTGATAACTATCATTGATCACATCAACTACGTGGCCCAATTGCTTTAAGCCTTCAACGGTATGAGCGTCCATAGCAGACTCTACGTTGATTTCCTTGCCAGCATTAAATCTCCACCTAGGTGCATCGCATGCGGCTTGTGGATTTTGTTTATAGTCAAGCATACGAATAAGAGTTTGCATATGCCCCTGTGGCTGCATATTACCCCCCATAACACCAAAGCTCATGACGGGTTGACCTGCCTTTGTTAGAAACGCAGGAATAATGGTGTGGAATGGTCGCTTACCCGGCGCTACTAAATTAGAAGGATTGAGGCCACTCGCGGCTGTGCTAAAACCGTGCCCCCTGTTTTGTAAACTTATGCCGTATTCGGGTTCAACACAACCTGAACCAAAACCCATGTAGTTACTTTGGATAAAACTCACCATCATTCCGTTTTCATCAGCCGCGGACAAATAAATGGTTCCACCTTTTACAGGATTACCTGCACCAAACTCTTGTGCTCGCTTTAAATCAATCAACTTTGCGCGACTAGCCAAGTACTGTGGGTCCAACATTTGTTCAACACTTACCTGCATGGAAGAGCGCTCAGCAACGTAGCGATACACATCGGCAAATGCAAGCTTCATTGCCTCAATTTGCAAGTGCTGCGATAACACACTGTCTACTGGCAAACTCGCTACATCAAAATTTTCTAAAATACCTAGCGCGATTAAAGCCGCTATGCCCTGGCCGTTTGGTGGAATTTCGTGAACGGTGTAATCTCTGTAGTTTTTCTCAATCGGCACAACCCACTCAGGCTTGTAATCCCTAAAGTCACTCGCCTTTAAACACCCTCCGTTTGCATCTGAAAAACGCTCTATAGCCTCAGCAATTTCACCCCCGTAAAACGCTTGCCCTTTGGTTTTTGCAATAGCTCGCAGTCCTTTCGCAGCAGCCTTAAACTGGAACAACTCGGCAACGTTAGGGGCTCGACCTTTGGGCATGAAGGCCTGTGCAAAACCAGGGAGTGAACCAAGCTCCGCAGCACCTGCAGCCCATTTTTGCTGAACGACAACGGGCAGTAAATACCCCCTCTCGGCCGTCTCAATTGCAGGGGCTAGTAAATCCTCAAAGGGTAATTTCCCAAACCGTTCGGACAGTGCCATCCAACTAGAGACTGCACCGGGAATCGTCACCGAGTCCATACCGCGTTTTGGAGGAGTCTTCTCATCTTGACCATATTTCTTATGGAAATACTCAGGTGTCCAACCCTTTGGAGCACATCCCGAAGCATTTAACCCGTGCATTTTCTGACCGTCCCACAAAATACAAAATGCATCAGAACCTAAACCATTACTAACTGGCTCTGTAATCGTGATTACGGCAGCCGCCGCAATAGCTGCGTCAACCGCATTACCACCTGCTTGAAGCATTTTCAATCCAGCCTGCGCGGCTAAGGGGTGAGAAGTTGATACAACATTGCGCGCAAAAACAGGTAAACGCGTAGAAGGATATGGATTGTTAAAGTTAAAGTTCACGGCTAGATTCCAAAAAGAAAGGTTATTTATCAAAAACGACGGAACATCTCAAAGCTTACTCGATCAGAGACTTTAGCATGTGATTAAGAAACTCGACTGAAGTAGCATGAGATTTTTCACCCCTCCCTCAAGAAAAATGGCACCACGAAGGTGCCATTTATTCAGTCTCTTTACGAGGGTAGCAGGTAATGAAGACTCTTAATCTTCGACGAAAGCTTCTTCGCGTTTAGATTTAACGGCAGGTAAGAGCACGATCACTAAAAGCAATAGCGCTGCTGCCAACAATCCGCCAGACAAAGGGCGAGTCACTAGCACTGACCAAGTGCCCCTGGAGAGCAGCAGAGCACGTCTTAAATTCTCCTCCATCATAGGGCCCAAAATGAATCCAAGCAATAAAGGAGCAGGTTCACACCCAAGTTTGACAAAGAGGTAACCGATCAAACCAAACAGTGCCACCATCCAAACATCAAATGTATTGTTGTTGGTTGAATAAACACCAATCGCGCAGAACAACACAATAGCTGGGAAAAGATAACGGTAAGGTACAGACAGTAACTTAATCCAAATACCAATCATTGGAAGATTCAAAATCACAAGCATTAAGTTACCAATCCACATCGAGGCAATTAAGCCCCAAAACAGTTCTGGATTACTCGTCATCACCTGTGGACCAGGTTGGATGTTGTGAATCGTCATCGCTCCAACCATCAATGCCATCACAGCGTTTGGTGGAATACCAAGTGTCAATAGCGGAATAAAGGAGGTCTGAGCGCCAGCATTATTGGCCGCCTCAGGGGAGGCTACGCCGCGAATATTTCCTTGCCCGAAGGGAACTTCGCCAGGACGCAGTTTTGTCTTTTTCTCAAGCGTGTAAGCAGCAAAAGCGGCTAACAAAGCACCGCCACCTGGCAATACTCCAAGCACTGAGCCTAGTGCAGTTCCGCGCATAACAGCAGGCAACATTAACTTAAAGTCTTCTTTGGTTGGGAACAAGCCCTGCACTTTTGCAGTGAAGATTTCACGATCATCTGGATCAACCGAGAGATTACTAATAATCTCTCCGTATCCAAAAACACCCATCGCAACAACAACGAATCCAATGCCGTCTGTTAATTCTGGGATATCAAAGCTAAAACGTGCAACGCCGGAGTTGACATCCGTACCAACAAGTCCGAGCAACAACCCAAGCACGATCATCGCGATCGCTTTCAAGAGTGATCCAGAGGCCAACACAACCGCGCCAATTAAACCCAGCACCATCAAGGAGAAATACTCTGCAGGGCCGAATTTAAAAGCTAATTCAGTAAGTGGTGGTGCAAAAGCAGCCAAGATCAGCGTACCAATACATCCCGCAAAAAATGATCCTAAACCCGCTGCAGCAAGCGCAGGTCCAGCACGGCCTTTGCGAGCCATTTGATAGCCATCAATAGTCGTTACAACAGATGAGGACTCGCCGGGCAAATTCACCAAAATAGCGGTTGTTGAACCACCGTACTGGGCCCCGTAGTAAATACCTGCAAGCATAATTAATGCGGAAACAGGGGGTAAAGCATAGGTTGCTGGAAGCAACATGGCAATAGTTGCAACAGGTCCAATCCCTGGGAGCACGCCAATTAGTGTTCCCAAAATACAGCCGACAAAGGCGTAAACCAAATTAATGGGGGTGACCGCTACGCCAAATCCTAGCGCTAGGTTAGAAATTAAATCCATTTTTAGTTTCTCCTTAACCGGTTATGTAGACAGGCCACACCGGGATTTGTAATTGCAAAAGTAAAATAAAAGCTAAGTAACTGCCAACGGACAATATCAAGGCCAAAATCAAATTGCCCTTTAAGCTAAAGTTGTGCATATCTGCATAACTTGCAATTAATGTCAAAGCAAAAATACCAATGATCATTCCGAGGGGCTGTAAACCAATTGCAGGCAATCCGCCCAAGCAAACGCCAAAAGATAGGTTAGCAGCGAGAATGAAAAACAATGGGCGCCAAGCAAAGGAACCAATCTCATGATCGGCTTGTTGTTCACGAGCCAAAATAGAGCCCATGAGAACAAGAAAACCAAGCAAAGCTAAAAGCGCGCCCAGCATGAGCGGGAAATAACCCGGCCCCATTCGAGCACCAGTGCCCACTGAGTAGGAACTATAAGACCCCCACGCAAATGCTCCCCCGACGACCATAAACATGACGCCAGAGAAAAAGTCCTTTTGACTCTTAATATTCACAAGTCTTCTCCTCGAAGAATTTTTAACAACGACCAATCATTGAATCCCTACCCTTGTTCAATAGTCCAAGGATTGGATTTTGAAAACCGTCTATCATAATCTTAATTAAGCGCTTAAGTAGAAACCCTGAACTTTAACCCTTAGCCTTTGCATGCCCTATAAGCGGGGCTTAAGAGCTCATAGATCTAATACCTTAATCCATTTAAGGGCAGGCAAGTACCACAACTCCTCAATCAGAAAGGCCCGCTCCCTGAGCACCTCCCGGTTGGGTATTGGGCCGTTTTTTATTGCCAAGACGATGGTATTACCTTCCTTTGTCGGTTTAAATGCGCAAACATTTGCAGAACCAAAAGCCTCGGATATCTTCTCAAAGCTTTGGTCAAACTTTACACTTCTTCCGAATAAATTAACTGCCATTACTCCCGTGTTTGTCAAAAGATTACGGCAACCCTTATAAAAATCAACACCCTCAATTACAGGTGCCGCAGCTTCTTCGTCATACAAATCAACATGCAGAGCATCGACCTGCCCAGCCCAGTGGGCATGCCCGGCCACCTCTCCCGCATCGCCGAGAATCACTGATAGGCGCTCACTATCGTTCGGTAACTTAAACCATAACCTGCAAGCTGCAATGACTTTTGGATTAAGCTCAATCGTGGTTGTTTTCATCTGAAGTTTTTTATAACAAAACTTCGTCAAAGAGGCTGCACCCAATCCCAGGTGCATAGAATGCAAAGACTTAATATGTTCCACTGACAAGGGATCTATAAAAAGCAACCACCCCATCATGCGCTGAGCATACTCTAGGTCCAAATCATAGGGACGAGCAATCTCCATTGAACCTTGAACCCACGGGGTACCAAAATGCAAATACCTTACACCACCTTGCTCTGATAAGTTGACATCTGGTAATTGATTCTTTTTCGAAGCCATGTCTTTAATTGCCTAAGTTATTGATACTGATTTAGTATTTGGCCATTAAGACCCAAAACATCATAAAAATTAAGCGTTGTTTGATGCATTAATTCTTCTAAAGTCTCGCCTCGAAGTTCTGCTATCTCCTTGCCAATACGGGGTAATTCGCTAGGCTCGTTTCTGCCTTGAGATTGACCGTTCGCACGCGCCTGGGAATTAACATAAAGCCATACAGGAACAATATCAGGAGAGTCAGTCTCTAAAACAATCGATTCACGGGGCAGAGTCTTGACAAGGCGCCTCAAATGCAACGCTCTTGGGTATGTAAGCGCACCTCCCACTCCCAGTTTAAATCCCAAGTCAATAAATTGCTCAGCTTGTTGCTCACTTCCATTGAAGGCATGAGCAATACCGCCTTTCACTCTATATTGCCTTAAGCCTTTTAAGACAAAATCGACCGCCTGTCTGACATGCAAGATTACTGGTAGATCAAAGTCAGCCGCAATTTTGAGTTGCTCCTCAAAAAAATGAACCTGCTTGTTCCAGTCCAGAGTTTTGATAGCTCCGTCAAGACCGATCTCACCAATTGCAACCAATCGTGGATCGTTTCTATTAGAAGGAGACTGAGTGCTTGGCCCACTTTTCAATTGAGTCAACTGAGCTTTTAGAAAAAATAAATCCTCTGTACTTGCACTGTTTGTATAAAGCGGATGTATTCCTAGTGCATAAACGTCTTTAAAGGAGTGCGCCATATTTCGCACAATATCGAAATTATTTTTTTCTACGGATGGAATTAAGCAAAGCCCAACATCTACATTTCTTGCTCGCTCGCGCATCTCATTTCTGTCACCTAGAAACTCCTCAGCATCTAAATGGCAGTGAGAGTCAATAAAGAAATTTTTTCCTAATGTAGACAATTCACTCATGACAAGAACTTTTGAAAAAATGCTAAGCAGCCTTTAATCACAAGACCTCAGCAAGTTGCCCTTGTATGAGTCGAAACCTTCGCGAGCAACGAGCGGCTAGGGACTCATCGTGAGTAACGACAATAAAGGACATAGACTCTGCTGTAGTTAACTCAATCATCAAATCAAATACAGCACTTGCTGCTGCCCCGTCCAAGTTGCCGGTTGGCTCATCAGCCAACAGGCATTTTGGTTTAATGACCAAGGCTCTTGCAATTGCAACGCGCTGTCTTTCTCCACCCGAGAGTTCACTGGGCATATGAAGCATTCTTGAGCCTAGTCCTACTTTCTTTAAAACTGTCCTGGCTATGTCACGCGCTTGTGACTTGTCCATTCTCGAAATCATGAGCGGCATTGCTACATTGTCAGTAGCATCGAATTCTTGCAATAAATGGTGAAACTGATATACGAACCCAAGTGAGTGGTTACGGGCGCGGTCCCTATCGCGCTCTTGCATACTTGAGAAACTCTCACCCATCAACTGAACCTCACCCCCGCTTGGGTTATCCAGTCCCCCTAATAAATGCAGAAGAGTACTTTTTCCGGATCCAGAGGCACCTAATATAGCGACTGAATCTCCCTCATTAATCGTTAAATTTACGCCATTCAGAACGGTTAATTCGTTAGGGGCCTCTAGGAATTTACGAGTAAGTCCCGTAGCTCTTAAAACAATTTTATTCATATCTTAGCGCCTGCGCGGGTTGAACACGGCTAGCGCGCCAACTTGGGTAGAGGGTCGCACTTAGTGACATAACTAGAGAGATAAAAATAATGGGCATTATGTCGCTCGACTGTGGGTCACTTGGCATTTTACTGATGAGATAAATATCTCGGGGCAAGAAACTCATGCCAAGCAAATGCTCAATTCCAGGGACAATCACATCGATATTGATTGCTACGCCCAAACCCAAGGCAGCCCCAATCAAAGTACCGCCCACGCCTATGAGCGCACCTTGAACCATAAAAATCAACAAAATTGAGCGAGCACTGGCACCCATAGTTCTCAAAATTGCAATGTCTGCTCGCTTATCAGTAACCGTCATCACCAGCGTGCTAACCAAATTGAAGGCTGCAACCGCTACGATCAAGGTCAAGATGATGAACATCATTCGTTTTTCTATTTGTACCGCACTAAACCAGGTTTTATTTTGCCGTGTCCAGTCTCTCACAAAGAGTTGAGGCGGGATCTTTTGTAATAGATCATCCGCTATTTGACGAGCCTGCTGCGGGTCTTTAACCTTTAATCGCATTCCCATCGGACCTGTAAGCCTAAATATTCGCTCAGTATCTTCTATGGCCATTAGGGCCAGACTTGAGTCAAAGTCGTAGTGCCCTGTGTCAAGTAAAGCAATAACGTGCAACTGCTTTAAGCGGGGAATGACACCTGCTGGTGTGACTTGCCCCTCGGGAGCGATGAGGGTGACGGGCTCACCCACGCTAACTCCCAACGAGTGTGCCAACTCCACGCCCAGCACCACGTTGTAGGATCCTGGAGTTAATTGCGCCTGTATCGTTGGCGGTAGTTGGGTTACAACGTCAGTTACCCCAGACTCCTCTGCTGGATCTATGCCCCTCACCAACGCACCCCTCATATCCTCACCGTGAGCCATTAAAACTTGGGAATAAACAAAAGGGGCTGTAGCTAAAACCTGCGGGTTTTGCATTGCAATCGCTTTAACACCTGCAAAATCCTCCAAGCTCTCCCCACTTGCAGACAATATCTCAACATGGGAGAGCACAGCAATCATTCGGTCACGAACCTCCTTTTGAAAACCGTTCATTACGCTCAAAACGATGATCAAAGCTGCTACGCCTAGGGCGATACCCGTCATGGATACCGCAGATATAAAGGATATAAAGCCATTTTTACGCGTTGACTTTCCTGCACGCGTATAACGCCACCCAATCAATAATTCAAACAAAGTAATAATCTCTTAAATTAATATTGCACTTCTTGCAACGCTTGCTCCCAATCTTGCACAATGACAACATGCAAAATATTCCCAAAAAGCTCATCCTCAACAATGCCTTGCCCCCTAATGATACCTATACCGAGCAACCTAACGCGTTCAAATCCCCTGCCCAGCTCATTAACGAGCTAAAAATACCCAATTTAAGCAAGATATTAAAACTATCCGAACAAAGTTTTAGACAAACTATTGTCCATGACGCACTCAATACCCCAGACGAAATCGCTACCGCTCGAGCTCTGGGCTGGGGAAACCAAGACGGAGAATTGCCATTTGCACAGCTAAAAGCATTAGAGCTTGGACTTATCACCTCGACAGAGTTAAAGGGTGGGAGCTGGGCATTTATTACCTTATGCTCTTGGCATGTCCAACACGGTCAGGTCACCTTTAGCGCAGATGCACAGGATTTAGGACTAGATCATGATGCCTCAGAACAGGTCCTAAATGATATAAAACCTTATTTTGATGAAGACTCGATTCATATATTTACGCATCCAGAATTACCTCCCGGTCAGTGGCTTGCTTATAGCGATCACTTCAATGATCTGGCCTGCGCGAGTCTTAAACGGGTATCGGGAAGGGTTATAGATGACTTTTTAATTGGTACAGGTAAAAGCGCCAACCACAAGAGCGAGAGGTTACTTCGTCGATTGCAAAACGAGATGCAAATGCTTTTGTATCAACACTCAATAAACGACAAAAGATCTGTCCTTATCAATTCATTTTGGATTAGCGGTACCGGCGCTTTGGATTTATTGGATAAAGACTTTCAACACACACTAGATTTATACCGGAATATAAAGATCGTTGATATTTTCAAAGAAAATATAAATTTTTTATCGCCTGATCATCCTGAATGGTTTAAAACTTGGTCAAGCGGATGGCAGCATATCGACGCAACCTATTTAAAAGAGTTACTAGGCGCTTACGCAGAGCTGATTGAGGGAACAGAAATTAGTTTATGCAACGATACGTCCTGCATCACTCTCACTCCCGTTGAGCAGTCGTGGTCCAGGAAATTGAAGTCGCTATTTAGCTCTTCCAAAATTTCACAACTTCTAAGTCTATAACTAGTAACCAGTGCTTTAGATGTGAGTATTTGCAAAGCAACATCATGCCTATTATTAAACAACGCGAAATCAACCCTCGACTGATATGGGAGCTTGAGCAATTAAGCATTCATAAGGGAGATAAATACAAAATACATCCCCTGATGGCCAGGCTTTATTCAAGCCGAGGCGTTGAAAAAGCGGTAGAACTCGAGACTGAACTTAAATATCTACTTGCGCCCGAATCTTTACTGGGCATGAGCGAAGCTGCTACGCTTTTGATTAATGCAATTACCAAAGACAAATCCATTTGCATTGTTGCCGATTACGATTGTGATGGGGCCAGTGCGTGTGCATTAGCCATCAAAGGACTAAAGATGCTCGGTGCCCAACGCGTAAGCTACTTAGTCCCGGACAGAGTAGTAGACGGGTACGGGCTAACTGCGGAGATATCGCGCAGAGTAGCCTCCACCGGAGCAGATCTGCTAATAACCGTGGATAACGGAATAGCAAGCGTTGAGGGTGTTCAAGTCGCTAAGAGCCTTGGCCTTGAAGTTCTTATCACCGATCACCACCTACCGGCCGATAGACTGCCCCTTGCAGATGCAATAGTGAATCCGAATCAACCTGGTTGCAAATTTGCGAGTAAAAACCTCTCAGGCGTAGGGGTGATGTTTTATGTTTTACTAGGAGTACGTGCACATATGCGCGCACTTGGAATGTTTGATGCGCAGCCACTCAACAAGGGTAGTGAAAAAACCAATCACTCCGCACCTCTACATGCACCTCTACTCGCTTTAACTCACGCACATATCCCGCGTATCCAACCTAAACTAGATGTTCTGTTACCCCTTGTTGCTCTGGGAAGTGTTGCTGACGTTGTTAATTTAGACACTAATAACCGGATACTCGTAGAGCAAGGCCTTCGAAGAATGAGGTCGCTTAACATGCCCTTAGGCTTGA
>CAIRBP010000022.1 GCA_903876885.1 uncultured Burkholderiales bacterium
GATTTCCTTTCAGCGGCAGTTTTTTAATTTTAATATTTTTCCATTAACAGTCTGTACCCAAGTTCAGCACTCCGCTCTATGAGAAACGATCTGAAGTTTGCGTTTAACACTACAATCTTATTTTTTCACGCTAACTAATTAATCTCTAAAATTTTATAATCTTGATATATTTTATGCAAGCATTCGTCGAAATTTAGGTTGTAGTGTTAAAAACAGCAAACTTCGACCTGCTTTTCATAGAGAAGCCTGCTGAACTTGGGTTATAAATAATTTAATATATTTTAATTAAGATGGTGATTTAAAATTTTAAATTTGCGTGCGCCGCAGGCGCACAAAACAGAGTTCTTTAATGAGCTCAAACTTTGTGGATAAGCTGCACAAAAGATGAAGGTAGGTCCTTCGGAATCAGCCTCCAAGGGCGGGTTTCAAACAACTCGAAGCTGCTGCAATCAAAAGTTGTGGTAGTGAGCATTCGAGGTTAAATCTTTGAGAAAACATCTCAGGGTATGTATGAGTCAGGGAGACGAATAACCCTAAACCTCTGTTGAAGCATCGAAATATTATAAACGTCGTCGAAACCACTGGCTGCTATTCTTGTGGGATAATTCTTCCGGGCTCTTGGTTACTGGGAAGAAGATGACCGGTGTAAAGGAGGCGTGACCCTGATTCGGGCTTTTGAGCGGAACTGCGGGAACCATAATTCTTGATGATAAGGGAGATGTCCAAATGGCTAAATCCATAAGGGCTAGAGTACCGATGCAAGAACTGGGGCGGATCAATCTGTAGTAGCGAAGAAGGCTGTGTAATGCGGCTGGAGCAAAGAGATTGAATTAAACTGTAACATTTATTCTACAACTGAGAAATCAGGAGGAAATTATGAGTGAAGCAAAACCTTTTATCATTCCTAAAATACTAATGATGGAAGCCTTTAAACTTGTCAAAGCAAATGGAGGGTCAGCCGGAGTAGATAATCAAACTCTGGAGGACTTTGAATTGAACCTTGAAGACAATCTTTATAAGATCTGGAACAGGATGTCCTCGGGGACCTATTTTCCTCCACCTGTAAAGGCAGTGCCTATACCAAAGAAAAGTGGAGGAGAGCGGATTCTTGGGATACCCACAGTAGGCGATAGAATTGCTCAGATGGTAGTTAAGCTTACCTTTGAGCCTACAGTAGAACCTCATTTTCTAAATGACTCCTATGGATACAGGCCGAATAAATCAGCGCTGGATGCAGTAGGAATCACAAGGAAAAGATGCTGGGTCTATGACTGGGTGCTGGAATTTGATATCAAAGGTCTATTCGATAATATAGACCATGAGCTCTTAATGAAAGCTGTGACAAAACACACTGATATCAAATGGGTGATTTTGTACATCAAAAGATGGCTGATAGCACCGCTTGAACTTAAGAAAGGTACTCTTATCCAAAGAGATAAGGGTACCCCTCAAGGCGGGGTCATCAGTCCAATACTGAGTAATCTATTTCTACACTATGTATTTGATGTGTGGATGACTCGGAATCATCCCGGCAAACCGTGGTGTAGATATGCAGATGATGGGCTAGTACACTGCAAAACGGAGGAGGAGGCCAAGCTTATACTTGAAGAGCTAAGAAAGCGCTTTGAGGAATGCGGGCTTATGCTTCATCCAGAGAAGACAAAGATTATATACTGCAAGGATGACAATCGAAAGGGAAAGCATAAGGAAGAGAAGTTCAAATTCTTAGGCTATACCTTTAGGACTAGAGTTGTTGAAAACAGCAAAACTAAGAAAACTTTCCTAGGCTTTACGCCATCCGTCAGTACGGAGGCATTAAAGTCTATGAGAGCTAAAGTCCGAGAGTGGAATATAAGAAATAGGACCGACCTGGAACTGGAAACAATATCCAAGCTGTATAACCCTGTTATCAGAGGGTGGTGGGGATATTATGCAAAGTTCAACCCTTCAGGGCTATACCCATTTTGGCGAAGTTTCAATAAAACACTTATTGCTTGGGCAATAAAGAAATATAAGGGCTTGAAGAGAAGTAAAAGGAGAGCAGGACAACTTTTGCAGAAAATCGCGAAAGAGCGTCCTCAACTCTTCGAACATTGGAATAGGGGAGTGATAGGATCGTTTGTTTAATGGGAGCGGTGTGAATCGAGAGGTTCCCGCACCGTTCTGAGAGGGGCTCGTGGGGAGGTTCCACGGGTCTACTCACCGGTTTTATTTAATTGAATTTATTATTTTTTTTGGTCTGTGTGGGGGCCATCTTACTATGAAATTTCTTTCATTCCCTGAGAAATTAGTGTGCCAGAGGTTAATTTATCAGGTAAAGGTAACGGAATATCGGAATCTGGAATTTTTAATTCGTCTATCATCTTAGCCAGTTTTGAATAACTACCCACCAAGCGGCTCCCTATATATTTGGGTCATTAAAATATACGAATTCCCTATGCGATCTCTATTATTGCTAGGATTAAATCATGCGGAACTTATCTACCA
>CAIRBP010000023.1 GCA_903876885.1 uncultured Burkholderiales bacterium
CACTCGCAGTGATTGGATGGTTACCTCCATGGGCAAGTGGAATCGGCATGGCGCTGAGCTCTACCTTGGTGGTCTTAAATTCTTTGCAATTAGCTAGTTCAAGAGCCCTAACTGCAAACGGCACGCCGAAATAACCAATGCTTTGTGTTAAAACTTGATCATCGTTTACGAGCTTAAATCTCTGAAAAATCTATGGAAATACTATATTTACTAGTGCCGCTATCAGTAGTTCTGGTGTTACTCATTTTGGGTGGGCTGTGGTGGGCCATAGAGAGGGGACAGTTTGAGGATTTGGACGGTGAGGCAGAGCGAATACTTCGGGATGATTGATGTAGATCAATAATTGGAATCTTCGCATATTGCATACTTAAGACATGATTTTACAAAAAGGTGAGGAATGAATAAATCTCTAAACCCGCAGTCTTATACAGACGACGTAGTTAGACAATTTGCCATCATGGCAGTAGTGTGGGGCGTTGTAGGTATGTTGGTAGGCCTGATCATCGCCTCCCAACTTGCTTGGCCAGATCTTAACTTCGGCATTCCTTGGTTAAGTTACGGAAGACTTAGACCTTTACATACGAATGCAGTGATTTTTGCATTTGGAGGTTGCACTCTTTTTGCTACAAGTTATTACGTGGTTCAGCGCACCGGACAAACGCGCCTTTTTGCTCCTGCGTTGGCTTCATTTACTTTTTGGGGTTGGCAGGCAGTAATTTTGGCTGCAGCGATCACGCTGCCTTTAGGGTATACGACTGGTAAAGAGTACGCAGAGCTTGAGTGGCCCATTGATATATTGATTGCAGTTGTGTGGGTTGCTTACGCGGTAGTTTTCTTTGGAACGGTTGGGATTAGACGTGTTAAACATATCTATGTGGCCAACTGGTTTTACGGCGCCTTCATCATTGCTGTAGCCATTTTGCATATTGTTAATAGCGCTGAGATGCCGGCTAGCTTTTGGAAATCTTATTCCGCTTACGCCGGCGTCCAAGATGCTATGGTTCAGTGGTGGTACGGTCACAACGCGGTTGGTTTCTTTCTGACTGCAGGATTTTTGGGGATTATGTATTACTTTATCCCTAAGCAGGCGGGTCGTCCCGTTTATTCCTACCGATTATCTATCGTTCATTTTTGGGCGCTGATATTTACTTATATGTGGGCAGGTCCGCATCACTTGCATTACACCGCGTTGCCGGACTGGACACAGTCCTTAGGTATGGTCTTCTCACTTATCTTATTGGCTCCTAGTTGGGGCGGCATGATCAACGGAATTATGACGCTCTCAGGAGCTTGGCATAAGCTGAGAGACGACCCAATTTTGAGATTCATGATTGTCTCCTTGTCTTTTTACGGTATGAGTACCTTTGAAGGACCAATGATGTCGATTAAAACAGTAAACGCTTTGTCCCATTACACAGACTGGACCATTGGTCATGTGCACTCTGGTGCGCTTGGATGGGTGGGGCTTGTGTCAATGGGTGCAATTTACTTTTTAATTCCTAAACTATTTGGCTTGGCCAAGATGCATAGTATTAAGGCTATCGAAATCCATTTTTGGACTGCAACGATTGGTATCGTTTTATATATCGCTGCTATGTGGATTGCAGGTGTTATGCAAGGCCTGATGTGGAGAGCAATTAACGAGGACGGCACGCTTACATACACCTTTGTCGAGGGTGTGAAGGCGACCTATCCGTACTACGTAGTTCGTGTTTTAGGAGGTGCTTTGTATCTCTTTGGTATGGTTGTTATGTTGTGGAACGTACTTATGACGGTTTTTGAGGGACGTGTAAAACCCATATTAATTCCCGCCCTTAACGACAGCACAGCTCACTAAGGAAGAAACACATGTCTAATCAAAATCATTCAGGCTCAAACATGAAAAGTGAAGAAAGTGGTTTCTCTCATGCAAAGATTGAGACCAATAACTGGCTCATGATTATTCTGATTTTGCTCGTGATCGCAGTGGGTGGACTCGTTGAGATCGTCCCGCTTTTCTTTCAAAAATCCACAACCCAAGCGCTTGAGGGTGTGAAGCCATACACAGCCCTGCAATTAGCGGGCAGAGATATCTATTTGAGAGAGGGGTGCTATAACTGCCACTCCCAGATGATTCGTCCTTTTTTATCTGAAACCTTAAGGTACGGTCATTACTCTGTTGCGGGTGAGTTTGTATATGACCACCCATTCCAGTGGGGTAGCAAACGAACAGGCCCTGACCTGCAAAGGGTAGGGGGTAAATACAGCGATGAGTGGCACCGTATTCACTTGAACAATCCCCGCGATGTAGTTCCTGAGTCAAATATGCCCGCTTACTCTTGGCTAAGTCAAAGCACTATTGATCCAGAGGTTATGGCTCCGAGAATGCGTGCATTAAGACGAGTGGGGGTCCCCTATTCTGACGCCGAGATAGATGCAGCGGGCGGCGACGTTAAAGATAAATCTGAGCTAGACGCGTTGATTGCTTACTTGCAGTCACTTGGTCTCGCGCTTAAATAATAGAGAAGAGACCATCATGGATATTACAACGCTTAGAGTGATTGCCACAGTGCTTAGTTTCGTCACGTTTGTGGGCATCATTATTTGGGCGCTTGATAAGCGCAAAACGAGTGAATTTGAAGAAGCAGCCAAGCTCCCCTTTTTGGATGATTAAGGATTTAAGATGAGTGACTTTCTCTCCCCCTTTTGGTCAGTTTATGTGAGCGTGATCGTACTTGTGGGTATATTTGCCTGCGGACTACTTTTGTGGGTGACTTCTAAGTATAAAGATACTGGGGCTCACTCAGAGTCGACCGGGCATGTATGGGACGAAGATATTGTCGAGATGAATAATCCTTTACCGCTTTGGTGGGTAGGGCTGTTCATCATCACCATTATTTTTGGTCTCGGATACCTCTACCTCTATCCTGGGTTGGGATCCAATGCGGGGCAGCTTGGGTGGAGCTCAAGAGGCGCCTATGAGCAGGAAAAGACCGCTGCTAATTTGACGCTTGCTCCCTTGTATTCAAAGTTTGACGCTATGCCCATAGAGGTTGTTGCTAAAGATCCTCAGGCAGTAGCGATCGGTAATAGACTTTTTATGAATAACTGCTCTCAGTGTCACGGCTCTGATGCACAGGGCTCTAAGGGATTCCCCAACTTAACGGATCGGGACTGGTTACACGGTGGTTTGCCAGAGAATATTCAGGAAACAATTACAAAGGGACGTATCGGCATGATGCCTCCTTTGGCTCAGGCCCTTGGCTCTGAGGAGGATGTTAAAAACGTCGCGCAGTATGTTCTAAGTTTGTCCAACAGTAAACACGATGCTGACAAGGCAGCCAAAGGACAGGTCAAGTTTGCACAAGTGTGTGCTGGCTGTCACGGTGCAGACGGGAAAGGCAATACTGTGATTGGCTCTGCTAATTTAACTGATCAAATTTGGTTGCACGGAGTCGGTGAGCAAGCTATTATTTCCATGATTGTCAACGGTAAAAATAACCAAATGCCCGCTCAGGAAGGTCGTTTGACCCCGTCCCAGATAAGGATGCTGACAGCTTATGTTTGGGGCCTGTCTAACGGAGCCTCTGCACCTGGAACGAATTAGACGTTAGACTTTTAGAGCCGAGATAAAACCAGTGAATCAGTTTTCTAATTTGAATTTAGATTTTCAAGGTAAATGAGAATTAGGGGCTTTCAAGCCCCTTGTTCATTTCTCCTTAACTACTATGCAGCATCAATCCTCTGATAAACCCAATATTTTGGAAAAAATTATTCCGATACTACCTTTGAGTGCCAATCAGCCTGGCTCACCTGCATTACCTACCTCAGGTGGCTCAGGTGGCTCAGGTGTTGATGGTTCTAATGGTGTTAGTTCGGGTGGGGGTAGTGAATTTTTATACAAGGCTGCAGAAAAAATATATCCTCGCTCAGTTCACGGGCTCTTTGCCAGACTGAGGTGGTTGACAGTCATTTTGACCCAATGCGTCTTCTACGGTCTCCCCTGGTTGGAGTGGGGCCAAAGGCAAGCCGTTTTATTCGATCTGGGGGCTAGGCGGTTTTATCTCTTTGGGGTACTTTTGTACCCTCAAGACTTCATATACCTTACTGGCCTTTTGATCATTTGTGCTCTTTCGCTGTTTTTATTCACCGCTGTTGCTGGACGCCTTTGGTGTGGCTACGCTTGTCCTCAAACTGTGTATAGCGAAATTTTCATGTGGATTGAGCACAGAATAGAGGGAGACCGGTCAGCTCGTATGCGACTAGATCAAGGGGCCTTTACAGCGGAGAAACTGTTTAAAAAATCCCTGAAGCATTTTGTCTGGATTTCCTTGGCCGCTTGGACAGGTTTCACTTTTGTTGGATATTTCACGCCAATACATAAACTAGCCAATGAACTAGTCTCCTATCAACTTGGCCCTTGGGAGCTTTTTTGGATTTGCTTTTATGCTTTTGCAACCTACGGAAATGCAGGCTACATGCGCGAACAGGTTTGTTTGTATATGTGTCCCTACGCAAGATTTCAAAGCGCGATGTTTGATCACGATACGCTTATCGTCTCCTACGACTCAGCAAGAGGAGAGTCAAGGGGAGGGCGATCAAAGCACGATGATCCCAAAACACTTGGACTTGGTGCGTGTGTTGATTGCACTCTTTGCGTCCAAGTCTGTCCAACTGGAATCGATATTCGCGATGGGCTCCAGTATGAGTGCATAGGCTGCGGAGCTTGTGCGGATGTTTGCGACACCGTGATGGACAAAATGGGCTATGCAAGGGGGCTGGTTCGTTATGTGACTCAAAATGCATTGGGCAAGGGACTGACTCGCTCACAAATGTGGGCCCGGATTCTCAGGCCCAGAGTCTTAATTTATGCTGGTGTTTTATTGGCTTTGATAAGTTTTTGGATTATCAGCTTAAGTTTGCGCGTACCCCTCAAATTTGACATTGTTCGTGATCGAGGGTCCCTTGCCAGGATCACGGAACACGGCACACTTGAGAATGTCTACAGAATTCAAGTTATGAACGCCACCGAACAAGACCAGACTTATCAGCTATCTGTAAGCGGTATTGAGGGGATTTATATACACTCGAATACAACGCTAAAGGTACACGCAACACAGTCTAGTTGGGTGCCTGTTCAAGTAGACATACCCTATGAAGGCTCAAGTGAAGGTTCCCATAAAATTAAGTTTGAGTTGACGCCAATAAACGCAAATTACAAGGTGACAGAAGGATCGGTTTTTATCGTTCCTCACTAATAATAACGGAGACAAACATGACAACAAATACCTTCGCACCAGAGCGCATCCAAGAGGTTGCTCCTCGTTGGTGGAGATTTGGATACGTTTGGTTAGTAATTGCAGGACCACTTATAGTGGTAATAGCGGCTATTTTCACGGCTATTCTTGCCTTTAACAGCAATGACGTGATCGTCTCCGATAATGATCCAAAAACGACAGCACTTGCCAATTACAGAAGCATGGTGCCAGCACAAACTGCGAGCTATCACGCTGCAACGCCGGATGCGGGTCTTCTCATTGCTAGAACTAGGGCTGCTGGTATGTCTGCTGCAAGTAACCAGAACCGGGTCCAGGTCCAGGGCTCCCCCTCAGCCTCTCCCTCCGTCTCCTCAACAATGCCTGAGACTCCTGCCTCAAAAGCTCGGGAGCCTATCCAATGAGCAACTTAATCCGTGATCACAGGTTGATGTGGATTTTATGGCCCTCTTTTTTAATGGCCTGTGTGTTGGAGTTGATCGTGTTTGCGTTTATCGATCCAGAGGCTATGGAGTTTATGGGGCAACCACTCGAATGGTCACGCAGCGCGGTTTATTCAATAAGTTTTTTCATGTTTTGGTTATTTGCTGCTACTTCCAGTGCTTTAACCACTCTATTAGCTCAATCACCTTTTGAGTTAAACCGCTGCCCACTGGAGCGCAATGAGCGACCTGGGGCTTGTCCCAAAGAGCCCTGTTAAGGAGGTAGGGGAGTTTTGATTAAACTCTAAAAAGTGCCTCTCATATAGCGAGCGAAGCAACGGTGCGGCAGATGAACTTCTTAGCTTAGATACACTTATCTTGTGAATTCACAATTTGTTTAAGGGCTTCTGGCTTCATGATTTTTAGATTTCGCTGCTTAACATCAATAATTCCTTCTTCAGCAAATTTAGAGAACGCTCGACTCACTGTTTCAAGCTTTAACCCTAAGAAACTCCCGATTTCCTCACGAGTCATTCGAAGCACTAATTCGGATTGAGAAAATCCCCTGGCATGTAAGCGTTGGACTAAATTGAGTAAAAAGGCCGCAAGACGCTCCTCCGCTTTCATACTACCGAGAAGCAAAATGACACTGTTTTCGCGTACGATCTCACGACTCATCATTTTGTGGACGTGGTGTTGAAGACTTTTTACCTCTAAGGAGAGTTGCTCAATTTTCTCAAAGGGCATGACGCAGACCTCAGCATCCTCAAGAGCTATGGCATCACATGCGTGGTGATCGTTGACTATTCCGTCAAGCCCAATAATTTCTCCGGCCATCTGAAATCCAGAAACTTGATCTCGGCCATCCTCGGTTGTAACGGAGGTTTTAAAAAAACCAGTTCTTATTGCATATATGGATTTGAAAGGTGCGCCTGAGTGAAATAGAAAATCACCTTTTTTAATTTTTTTTCGCGCAGCGACCAATTGATCTATACGCTCAAGGTCTTGCTCACTAAGACCCATGGGCATGCACAGCTCACGCAAATTGCAATTTGAGCAAGCAACTTTAATTGCGGTTGGAGTAATTGGGATCATAACCATCATTATAAGTTCTTTGCGTAAATACCTTATAGGTTTGATCTACCTCAAGGGTGTACCCCTGTAAATAGGGCATATTTAGGGCGAGATTAATAAAAATTACGAGTTTAAGATATGCAGCAAGTTACGACAGAGCTTTTGGAGCGCTTTGACATTCCTGGACCAAGGTACACCTCCTACCCTACTGCAGATCGTTTTGTTGAGGCTTATGGTCCCGGACAATACAGCCAGTGTCTTGAACAACGAAGGCAGGGTGTAGGGGTTAGATCTGTACCCCTTTCTGTTTATATTCACATCCCGTTTTGCGAATCTTTGTGTTACTACTGTGCGTGTAACAAAATTATCACTAAAAGATATTCCAAGGCTCTTAGTTATTTAGTGTTATTGGAGCGTGAGATTGAGTTACATGCTAACGCTTTTGGTATCCGCCAAAACGTATCTCAATTGCACTTAGGCGGGGGCACTCCAACTTACCTTAGAGATCAAGAACTTGCAACGCTCATTAAGGCGTTGGACAGGGCTTTTGAATTTACGCCAACGTGTGAGCGCTCTATAGAGGTAGACCCCAGAACGGTCAGTACCGAGAGGCTTAAATTTTTAAGAGAATTAGGTTTCAACAGAATTAGCTTTGGTGTTCAAGATTTTAACGAGGGTGTCCAAAAAGCTGTCCACCGCATTCAAAGCTTAGAGGACGTTACGGAGCTCGTTCGTTCAAGTAGAGATATTGGATTTGAGTCTATTAATTTGGATTTGATTTATGGTCTACCTAAACAAACCCCTAGCTCTTTTGAGAGAACACTGGAGCAGGTTATTGCGATTAGTCCTGAGCGAATCGCCCTGTATGCGTATGCGCATTTGCCAGCTCGCTTTAAGCCACAACGCAGAATCCATGACAGCGAGTTGCCATCTGGAACATCTAAAGTTTTCATGCTGGCTCGCGCAATGAAGCAGTTAGCCGATGCAGGCTACATTTACATCGGAATGGATCATTTTGCAAAGAGTACCGATAGTTTGGCGATTTCAAAAAGGCGTGGGACACTGCACCGAAACTTTCAAGGCTATACGGTCCAACCCGACGGTGATTTGATTGGCTTAGGGGTTTCAGCCATCGGACGAGTTGGGGCAAGTTACAGTCAAAATGCAAAAGATTTGGACAGCTACAGTGATCTTTTAGAGCAGGGAAAGTTCCCTATAGTCCGAGGGCTCACATTAAGTCGTGACGATTTACTGCGAAGAACCATTATTATGGCTCTCATGTGTCAAGGTTTACTAAGCTTTGATGATATCGAGCAAAGTTATCTTATCGACTTTAAGTCATATTTTGGCAATGAGCTTGAACAGTTAGTACAGATGCAAAATGATGGACTTGTTAAAATAGACGTAAACGGGATAGAAGTGACTTCTAGGGGATGGTTTTTTGTAAGAGCTGTAGCAATGGTGTTCGACAAATACCTCACATTAGAGGGCAACCGTGCACGATTTTCAAAGATTATTTAGTGAACACATCATTGCTGTTGACGGCTTTTTTAATGGGTCTATTTGGTGGACCCCACTGTTTAGCCATGTGCGGCGCGACCTGCGTTGGGATTAGTCGTGCCAATAGTCTAAGGGGGCCAATCTCAGTGGCGCAGTTTCAACTCGGAAGAGTAATCGGGTACTCCTCTTTGGGGGCAATTGGTGCATTTTCAGTTCAAAGTGTAGGTTGGTTGAGTATCCACAGTTCGCTATTTAGGCCTGTGTGGGGTTTGTTTCATGTTTGCGCGTTATTGATTGGACTCTTTCTTATCCTTAAAGCTGAGCAACCCTTGTGGCTTGATACTTACGCTCAAGACATATGGCGTAGAGTTGCAACACAAAAGAGGGTGAATACTTTGCCACTAATTCGATTTGGTCCCTTGTTTCTTGGTGTTTTGTGGGCTTTATTACCTTGTGGTCTCTTGTACTCAGCGCTATGGGTTGCTGCTTTGAGTGCTAATCCGTTTGAAGGTGCATTGGTAATGGCTAACTTTACCTTGGGAAGTGCACTGGTATTGAGCGCAGGACCTTGGGTTTGGCGAATACTCAAATCTGCAGACGTTATCCGTGTGCGGTTGAATTGGCGACAACCCAACTCCTTTGTCTTTGAGCCTTCCACGAGCAACGCAAATACTGGCAACGGTGCATGGGGTGTTCGCTTAGCGGGCGTCGCCTTGGTCTCGGTATCTGCCTTTGCTTTGTGGCACGGTTTGGTTCAAAATGCTGCGCCATGGTGCGTCGGTGTATCTAATAACGGCTAACGCTCTTAGGACTCATATTTTTGTTAGATTAAAAAAACATCCTTGTAAGACGTTTTCTATCAAGTTAAAAACTCATTTTTTAAAATTAGAATTAATCAGATTCACAAGCGAGCATATATGAGAATAAACGAAAATAAACTACGAATAATTTTAAGGTTAGATTTTTAAAAATTGTATTTATACAAATCTGAGTTAAGGCAGTTTGATTTACAACTGTTTTAATTATCTAAATGAGTGCCTTACTTCCCCGGTATTGATCTGATCATTGGACGCATAAGCAATGATTAACCTACATTTGGTTCTGGTTAATTCTCTATTAATTTGATATTTGTGGGTTTGTATGATGGCAGTTTTGTAATTTTATGAGCGTAAAGGAGGAGGGACTCGGTTTTAGAATAGAACGACTTAAGATCATTAAGTTTTAAAGACTAAAGCGATGGGTTTCGCGGGTTTAAAAACAACCACTTATATTTTAAGCACTATATTTATCAAAATTTAAAATGAATATTCAAAATCCTTACATAAAGTTTTTAGCTTCGTATCATGAATTAGAGAGAACGGACTTACAGGCCCTAGATTTGGTTGGAGAGAAATTATTGGGCTACATCGCTGTTCAGCATTCAAATGAGCTTACATTAACGGTTACGGAGTGCATGAGAATAAAGTCAGTTGCCTCGCCTGCAACAATTCATAGAAAAATAACTGAATTGATAAACGATGGATGGGTCTACACTCTTTTTGAAGGGGAGAAGCGGCGAACCAAGTATTTGGCTCCAACCCTAAAAGCGACTAAATATTTTGAAAAAGTTTCAAAATTAATGCTGAAATCTGTTCAATAGGTTTTTTGAGTTTAGATAAGAAAGCACTAAAGGGAAAAGCATTGGGTTATTCAGTTAACTGGTATGTCGTGTGGTAGGCTACGACTCAATTATGTTTTCGAGTTGTACCAACCTTGGTTTTTTAGATGTCAAATACGCAGCACCGATTGTTGATTGATTTAAGCGAGGTGGAGATAACTGCTGTAAGAGCTCAGGGCGCTGGCGGCCAAAACATCAATAAAGTGTCCAATGCAGTTCACCTGCGGTTTAATATTCACAACTCTTCACTACCGCAGGATATTAAAGCTCGTCTTTTGGCCTTGAGCGACAGACGCATAAACGCAGAGGGTGAGCTGATCATAAAAGCCCAAGAATTCAGCTCACTAGACCGCAACCGAGCTCAGGCTCTCACGAGGCTTCAAGCATTAATTGCCAAAGTAACTCTTCCACCCAAGATTCGCCGTCCAACAAAACCAACTAAATCCTCAGTTAAGAGAAGGCTTCAACACAAGTCCGAGAGGTCGCAGATTAAATCACTCAGATCTGTAAGTTCCCGAAAAAACCTTGATTAGATCAAAAGATTCATTAAAAAAAATTTTAAAAAAGCGCGTTACATAAAACCCAATATGCCAAAAAGCGCTCCAAGTGCAAGTAACCAAAGCAAATGTACTTTAGTTCGCCAGACCAGCAGCGCTGTGAAAACCGTTAGCGCCCACGACATAATGAGAGTCGTATTTGTTGAGTCCCCATGTTGTCCCCTTTGAAGCAACCATCCGGTGGAGATCATGAGGCCAATAACAATGGGCGCCAAGCCTGATTTGAAAGCACGGACAACCGATCTTTGACTGTTTTTGTGTCCCCATTGAGCAACTTTGTACATCATGACGGAGGAGGGGAGGATAATTGCAACCAAACAAAATAATGCCCCAAAAAGTCCCCAAGACCAAGCAGTCCAGCCCGCTTGTATGCCCCCGGCACTATTGAGCCCAATGTTCCAGCCCATCAGGGACACAAAGAGCACATTAGGTCCCGGAGCAACCTGAGCGAGAGTAATGGATGAGCTGAACTGTGCGTCGCTCAACAAATGATTCTCAACCACCAAATATCGGTGCATGTCGGGTGCGGCCGAAATTGCCCCCCCAATTGATAAGAACGAGAGCACGCAAAAATGCATAAATAAATGGCCCCAATCTATAGCGGTCATCGTTATTGCGTTGAGAGTATCCATCGCGCTCATGTGGACTCCTTTGTGTCGGATACAGCTTGTTGGGCAAGGTCTAGCTCAACCGTCTTGCGATAAGCAACTACGCAAGAACCAGTGCCTAGCACCAAGAGCACATAAAGCAAAGGGATATGAAGGATTGCAACAAAGCTAAAGGTAAGAGCGGCGAATAAAACACTTAACAATATGCCTACGGGATTTTTGTATAGGGTACTTGCCATTTTTAAAGCTGTGGCAATGATCAGGCCAGCAACAACTGAGTTCATACCTCTCAGGGAGGATTGAACCCAGGCTTGATCCGATACGCCACTGTACAGTGCAGCCAATAACAAAAGGAATAAAAGGGGCAGCGTTAAAAGACCTGCTAATGCAATAACTGCACCGGTCGGTCCGAAAGTCCGTTGTCCAATCATGACACCTAAGTTGATGACGTTAGGGCCAGGAAGAATTTGAGCGACTGACCATTGCTCGACAAACTCCTCGTTTGTCAGCCATTTCTTCTTCTCCACCAACTCCCTTTGCACGACAGCGAGTACCCCCCCAAACCCTTGAAGAGCAAGAATGGTTAATGAGATAAATAAATCACTGCGAGACTTGGGCCCCGGTTTTTCTAGCCCTAGATGTGAACTTCCTTCAGGTGGGTGTGTGCTTGAGTTAGATTTAGACATGCCTTTAGGGGACCTAAGTGGTGTGATTTAACTTTTTGAATGAACGAATCGGGCTGAACTGTACCTACGGGCTTAATTTTAACGCGCATCAAAATATTTTCTAAGTGCACTCAAAACCGAAAATGCAGTCAGTTGTGTTGGCTTGGTGTTGGTTTCTATAGCTAGATGGACCGAATACCCCTCAATCAGCCCACAAACGTGGTCCCGGCATTAGAATCGGGATATCTATTTGCTTAACCATGAACTCACCCATAGACGTCTCCCACTTTGAGCGATTAGCCAAACCGATCACCAGTTATAAAAAATATTGGGCTAGTCGTTTTGGTAAAGCTCCCTTTTTGCCTATGTCCAGGGCAGAAATGGATGTGCTCGGTTGGGATTCGTGCGACATCATAATTGTTACGGGGGATGCTTACGTTGATCACCCCAGCTTTGGAATGGCAATCATTGGTCGTTTGCTTGAGGACCAAGGGTTTAGAGTAGGCATCATCGCCCAACCAGATTGGCAGAGTGCAGATCCTTATAAAGTGCTCGGGAAACCAAATTTATTTTTCGGTGTGACCGCTGGAAACATGGATTCCATGATTAACCGTTATACAGCGGATCGCAAAATTAGAAGTGATGACGCTTACACCCCTGGTGGTGAAGGCGGTAAGCGTCCAGACCGCAGTGCCCTTGTTTACAGCCAGCGTTGCAAAGAGGCTTATCCAGATGTACCGATCATTTTGGGCGGTATCGAAGGATCTTTGCGAAGAATAGCCCACTATGATTACTGGCAGGACAAAGTTAGACGCTCAATAGTGGTCGATAGCAAATGCGATCTCTTGCTTTACGGTAACGCAGAACGAGCTATTGTCGAAGTTGCCCATAGGTTGGCAGCTCATGAATCCATTCATAGCATGACCGATGTGCGTGGTACAGCATTTTTGCGCCGTTCAACCCCACAAGGATGGACAGAGATAGATTCCACCCGTATTGATCAACCCGGACGCGTTGATGCGCATACTAATCCTTACCTAATGATTAGCGAACAAGCCTCTGAGCAAGGCGAGAGTTGTGCCAGAGAAGATAGTACCTCCTCCAATCAAAAAAACTTGGAAAAGCAATCGGTCGAGAAAAATACTAGCGTCCCCATTAAATTTCACGAGAGTGCTCAAAGCATACTTAAGAAAAAAATAGCAAAACTCCCCAAGGATCTAACCGTTATCCGGTTGCCAAGTTACGAAAAAGTGAAAAGTGATCCGGTTTTATACGCCCATGCTAACCGTGTATTGCACTTAGAGACTAATCCCGGTAACGCTCGTGCTTTGGTTCAGGCGCACGGCGAGGGGCACACTGCTAAAGATGTATGGCTCACTCCTCCTCCAATTCCTTTAACAACTCAGGAGATGGATCACGTTTTTGATCTCCCTTACGCGCGGAGTCCACACCCTAGTTACGCGGACGCTCGCGGCTCCCACGACGCAGAGACCAAGATTCCGGCGTGGGAGATGATTCGTTTCTCCGTCAACATTATGAGAGGTTGCTTTGGGGGGTGTACATTTTGCTCGATTACTGAGCATGAGGGACGTATTATTCAAAGCCGTAGCGAGGACTCTATTATTCGTGAGATAGAGGATATTCGAGATAAAGTAAAGGGCTTCACTGGTGTAGTGAGTGATCTGGGGGGGCCAACAGCGAACATGTACCGAATTGGATGTAAGAGTCCAGAGATTGAAAGCGCTTGCAGGAAACCCAGTTGTGTGTATCCAGGTATTTGCTCTAACCTAAATACCAACCACGGACCACTTATTAAACTTTACCGAAGGGCTAGGGCTCTTAAGGGTGTAAAGAAAATATTGATAGGTTCGGGTCTGCGCTATGACTTAGCAGTCGAGAGCCCAGAATATGTCAAAGAGTTAGTTACTCATCACGTGGGAGGTTATTTAAAGATTGCGCCTGAGCATACTGAGGGCGGCCCGTTGTCGATGATGATGAAACCTGGTATTGGTAGCTATGACCGGTTCAAACAAATGTTTGAAAAATACAGCTTAGAGGCCGGTAAGAAACAGTATTTAGTTCCCTACTTTATAGCCGCGCATCCCGGCACAAAAGATGAGGACATGATGAATTTAGCGATTTGGCTCAAGAAAAATAACTTTAGAGCAGATCAAGTTCAAACGTTTTATCCCAGTCCCATGGCCACTGCTACTGCGATGTATCACTCCTCCAAAAATCCTTTGCGCAAGATTTCTAGCCAAAGCGAGACAGTAGATATCGTACGCGGAGAAAAGAGAAGACGATTGCATAAAGCTTTCCTAAGGTGGCACGATCCAAAGAATTGGCCTTTACTCCGAGAGGCCTTAAAGACGATGGGCCGAAGTGATTTGATTGGAAACGGCCGACAGCATCTAATACCCACTTATCAGCCTTTAGGCACGGGTGGTTATGAAAGCGCCCGCAGATCCAATAGCACGCCAGTTTCAAGGGTTGGTCCAAATACAGGCCCTAAAAACACAGGCTCTAAAAATACCGGCGCTAAAAAGGGGCAACTGCTAACGCAACACACAGGACTGCCTCCAAGAGCAAACGCAAGCTCAATTAAGGGCGGCCAAAACTCCAGTTCAGTCAGTCCAGTTAGCACCGGAACTGGCAGCTCCTCTAAGCCCATTGGTCTCGTAACTAGCTCTAAACCTAGACCTAGACCTAAAAAACAATAACAAATACTCGGTACTATGTGATCGATTTTTTTGCAGAGTATCTGGGCGTTTTATCCGGTGAATTACAAATCTGCAAAATCAAATAGTAGTCAATTAGTAGCGATTTTTGATGCTTGGTAGTTACCCTTGGCGGGGTAATATATTCAATAATTTCTATTATTCTTACTCCCATTGTTGTTCAAGTGTTAAATTACGCAGGTGATACAGGCTACAAATCTTATACTTACAACTTTATAATTGGTTTTTTGAATTTTGACTATATAGATTTTCCTAATTTGAGGCTCGAGAATGTTGCAAACTAATTCAGCTGGAAGTAATTCAAATCGCGGCGGTATCTTTTACAGATTAATCAAGGATTTCTCATCCATTGAGTTCCAGATTTGGACATTTCTGATCAACGTTGCTATTTTCGTTTCATGTTTTTCAATGGCTTTGGAAACGGTTGACGAATATTATGAAAAGTACAACCTGCTGTTTAAATATGTTGAATACATCTCGGTTTCCCTGTTTGCGGCTGACTATATTTTGAATGTATATTTTGCAGACAAGCGTATTAAGTATATTTTTAGCTTTTGGGGTGTTGTTGATTTCCTGTCGATTTTGCCGACCCTGCTTCAAGTGGTCAATCTGAGTGCGTTTCAAAGTACTAAACTAATTCGTTCTCTCAGAGTCATACGGTCATTGCGAGTTTTGAAAATGGTCAAGTTCGCTTTTTTAAACAATATGGATAGCAAAAAAGTCAATCCAGTTTTTACGAATTTAAAAATCTATTTTGCTATTTTCTTCTCAGTGATCATGATCTGCAGCTCACTGATGTATTTGGTAGAGGGAAGTCTTTACTCCACTCAGGCCATGGAGCAAGGTGAACAACAGTTAATAGAGCAAGCGAAGGCCCAAAATATCGATGTAGAAAAAAATCCAGACGCTATTAAGTTCGTTCCTGAAGATCCTATTAGCGGAATCCCAATCGCTGAGGACAAACGGTATTTCTCCTCCATTCCGACCGCCATGTGGTGGTGTGTGCTTGCAGTAACCGGTTACGGAGACATGTTCCCCGTAACTGTTGGGGGAAGGATAGTTGCTTGCTTTACGTTCCTTTTGGGACTCACCCTCTTTGGTGTACTCATCATCATTGTTGGAAATTCAATTATCAAACTGTTCTTTATCGATCCCGATGAGGAGGCAAGAGCTCAAAGTTTCTCTAGAGAGACGATCCTTGCTGCGATGATCAAGAGAGACTGGATTAGCGAGGATAAAGCACGTGAGATTGAACTGCTAGCTGAGAATGAGATTATTCAAAAGTTCAAGTCTCTGTAAACAAGTCTCTCTGTGAACAATTGAAACGGAGTACTCCCTTTGGTAGGAAAATCCCCTCAAGGCAAAAGCAATTCTAAGGAGCTTATAAAAGGGGTGGGGCAGCGCGTTATCAAGAAATACCCCAACCGCAGACTCTACGATACATCCACCTCTACTTACATAACCCTAGCAGAGGTCAAGCGCTTGGTGATCGAATCCACCGAGTTGATGGTTATAGATGCAAAAACGCATGAAGACATAACCCGCAGTATCCTTTTGCAAATCATACTTGAGGAGGAGACCTGTGGCGTTCCTATGTTCTCTGAGCCTGCCCTTGTAAATATTATTCGTTTTTACGGGCAGATGATGCAAGGATTTATGGGGGACTATTTGGAGCGAAATATGCAATCCTTTATGGATCTGCAAATTGAGATGGCAGGCAAAAAGAATCCTCCAACCCCCGAGCTTTGGAAAAAATTGGTCTCATCGCACTCTCCCGTTATGCAGTCACTGGTTCAAAGTTACGCAGAAAAATCTCGCGAGGCATTTCAAAAGATGCAAGACCAGATGGACAAACAAACCTTGCAACTCTTAGAGGCTATGCGGATAAAACCACCGCAATAATGCGGTTTTAAATTAGGCTTAATATCCTGAGACAATAGGGTCTATGAATAACCCCCAATCCTCCCTCTCAGTAAACAATACGTCACTCACTCCCAAAGCGCCTCAAGTAGGCTTTGTGAGTCTGGGGTGTCCCAAAGCCCTAACCGATTCTGAATTGATCCTGACCCAACTCAGCGCAGAGGGTTATCAGACCTCTAAATCCTATGCGGGCGCTGACCTTGTGATCGTTAATACTTGTGGTTTTATTGATGCTGCAGTCAAAGAAAGTCTAGATACCATAGGTGAGGCGTTGGCTGAAAACGGTAAAGTAATTGTGACAGGGTGTTTAGGCGCGAAACAAGACGGGGTCGGTAAAAATCTGGTGCAAAGCATTCACCCTAAGGTGCTTGCAGTGACCGGGCCTCACGCAACCCAAGAGGTCATGGATGCTGTGCATACGCACCTGCCAAGGCTACACGACCCGTATCTTGATTTGGTTCCGCAAATGGTCTCGGCTGCTGGGATTAAACTTACCCCAAAACATTTTGCCTATTTAAAAATCAGTGAGGGATGTAATCACCGCTGCACGTTTTGTATTATCCCCTCCATGCGAGGTGACCTGGTCTCGCGTCCCATTGGGGATGTGTTGGTGGAGGCGAGAGCCCTTTTTGAGTCGGGCGTAAAAGAGCTTTTAGTGATCAGCCAAGACACCTCGGCTTATGGTGTTGATATCAAGTACAGAACCGGCTTTTGGGATGGCAAACCAATCCGCAGCAGAACTTTGGAGTTGACGCAGGCACTCGCAGAACTCGCTGACCAATACAGTGCTTGGATCCGTCTGCATTATGTTTATCCCTATCCAAGCGTGGATGAGTTGATCCCGCTCATGGCTACTGGGCGTGTGCTTCCCTATTTAGACGTGCCTTTTCAGCACAGCCATCCTGCTGTTTTAAAACGGATGAAGCGCCCAGCGGATGGTGAGAAAAACATTGAACGAATTAGGGCTTGGCGAGAAGTGTGTCCGCAAATCGTTATCCGTAGTACGTTTATTGCTGGATTCCCTGGCGAAACTCAGGAGGAGTTTCAGCACTTGCTGGATTTCTTGGAGGAAGCACAGTTAGACCGTGTGGGCTGCTTTGCTTATAGCCCTGTGGAGGGCGCAAGTGCTAACGCATTACCAGGTATGTTGGACGCAAGTGAGCGAGACGCTAGGCGTGAGCAATTTATGCAAGTTGCTGAGGCCATCTCTGTAAAAAAATTAGAAAAAAGAGTGGGAACAACAATGCAAGTGTTAGTTGATTCAGCCCCCGCGATGGGGCGCAAAGGCGGCGTGGGCCGCAGCTACGCGGATGCCCCCGAGATCGACGGCGTAGTTCATCTTCTTGCGCCTCAAAAAATCAGTAAGACCTTAAAAGTAGGTGAGTTCACACGGGTACAGATCGTAGCAACCCAGGGGCATGATCTGGTTGGCTTACCGATTTAATTGGCTTTGTAAATATCTCTCATCAGTGCACTCACTCCGTAAGTCCAAGGGGGCACTTTGTCCGTTGTGTTGACCCTGTTAATTAGCGTGCCTAGTTTAGGTGTTGAGATGCGAACTGAATCCCCTACTTTATGGGTGAAGCCTTCACCGCTTGGTTTACCGGGTGAGGGGCGGTCCTGGGTGGGCGCAAACATGGTACCTAAGAAGAGCACAAGACCGTCTGGGTACTGATGGTTGTTATTGATGGCTTGGGAGACTAAATCGAGGGGGTCTCGACTAATTTTGGATAAAGCACTTGCTCCTTTAAGCAAAAAACCTTCCTCACCACGAATCTCAAGTTCTAATTCGCAGTGTCTAACGTCCTCAATAGAGAAATGCTCGTCAAAGAGGCGAATACAAGGGCCAATTGCGCATGAACCGTTGTTATCCTTGGCTTTGCCAAGTAATAGGGCGCTTCTTCCCTCAAAGTCTCTTAAATTAACATCATTGCCAAGAGTGGCTCCAACGGTCTCGCCTCGGCTATTAACAACGAGCACTACCTCAGGCTCAGGATTATTCCATTCGCTCTTGGGGTGAATGCCGATTTCGCTGCCCGTGCCTACTGCACTCATGGGTTGAGATTTGGTAAAAATCTCAGCATCCTCACCAATGCCGACCTCTAAGTACTGAGACCAGATGCCCTCTTTAATCAAAACTTGTTTTAACGCTAAGGCCTGGGGTGAGCCTGGGACGACCTTGGATAAGTTCTCCCCAATGACTGCAGTGACTGCAAGACGAACAGATTGGGCTTTAGTAGCATCCCCTCTAGCTTGCTCTTCGATGACACGCTCGAGCATACTTTGCACGAAGGTGACCCCTGCTGCTTTGATAGCTTGCAAATCATTCGGGGCCATTAAATACGGGGTATTTGGATTTTTGTATTTGTGGTGTGAGTTAGCAAGCACGTCACTTGTTTTACAAAGCAGCGGCTCGTTGCAGTCCTTAACTTTTTCGACTAAATCGACCAATTCAAATAATTCACTTGAAGTATTGGCAATCTCGGACAAATCAATTACGGAGTCCTCGGTCATTTTACCGAGCACAGCACCTTTGCCAGGTATCCAGACTTTGACAATCAATAAGGCTTGATGCAAATCAATAGGCAAAGACTGCTTGGGTGTGAGTAATGTTTTCAAGGTGAGAGGTCTAGGGTTTGATCTAGTGTTTGATCTAGGGTTTGATCTAGGGTTTGAATTTGTTGGACGAAGCGGGTAATGATCCTAGTTTGTAGTTTATTCGTAGCGACAATCACTCCAGCTTAATCTTAGCCGTCTTAATCACTTCAGCCCATTTATCGATCTCGGATTTTTGAAAAACTTTTACCTGCTCAGGTGTCATGTTTGAGGGCATGATCCCAAGCGCTTTTAGTCGCTCTTGGACCTCTGAGGTTTGAAGGATTCGTATACTCTCTTGGTACAGCCGTTGAATTATAGGTTGTGGCGTGCCGGCCGGCACAAAGAGGGCTTGCCATGAAAGCACTTCAAAGCCTTGGAGGCCAGCGACCCCAGACTCAGCTATCGTGGGTATGTCGGGGAAGTTCTCTAAACGTTTTAACGAGCTCACGCCAAGCGCTCTTAATTTGCCACTTTGAATGTGTGGGCCCGCAACCAATGAGGTATCAAGCATAAAGTCAACTTGGCCACTCATCACATCTTGAATAGCAGGGCTACTTCCTTTGTAGGGTATGTGGGTGAACTCAGCGTGAGATTTAAAGCCTAAAAGTTCTAGCGAGAGATGCTGGGAGGTTCCATTGCCCGCGGAGGCTCCGCTTAGCTTGAGGGGATTTTTTTGAGCGGCTTCGACTAATTCGCGCAGTGTTTTGTATGGGCTATTAGCAGCTACTACAAGCACAACAGGGTTGGTGCCGAAAAGTAAAACTGGAGCAAAAGACTTTAGCGGGTCATAACCAATTTTGGGATATAAACTTACGTTGATGGCGTGCGAGCTAATTGTTCCACCGAGGAGTGTGTAACCATCTGCAGGTGCGCGAGACGCTATCTCTGAGCCAACGCTGCCCCCTGCGCCGCCTTTGTTGTCTATGACAATACTCGTACCCAGTGCTGGGCCCAGGCGCTGCGCGAGTAAGCGTGCCAAGATGTCCGTTGAACCACCCGCGGGAAACGGAACAAGGTAGTTGATTGGTTTGTTCGGCCAGGGGGCACCTTGAGCCCAAGCATCTGCGCCGCAAAATGCTGTTCCAATCATAGATCCAACTCCTGCGCCAAATCCTGCGCTAACTCCTGTGCTAACGGACACACCGAACCGCGAGGAGACGAGTCCCACAACTGGGGCTGAGATAGAGGAATTTAGAAAACGGCGTCTGTTGATCATTGAGTTTTACCTTTCAGTGAATTTCTGGATCATCTTGGATTTTTTGTATTTCCTGTATTCCCTCGGGTTCTAGAAAATCAAAATCACAACCCTTGTCTGCTTGTTGAATGTGTTTGAGGTACAAAGCACCGTACCCACGGTTGAATTTAGGAACCGAGGGAGACCAACTAGCCCTGCGTTTTTCAAGCTCACCGTCTGAGATCAGCAAATTGATGGAGCGAGCCGCAACATCTAAGCTAATTAAGTCGCCGTCTTTGACCAGGGCCAGTGGACCGCCCACGTGTGACTCAGGAGTGACGTGCAAAACACAGGCCCCGTAACTAGTCCCACTCATCCTTGCGTCACTAATACGAACCATATCACGAACGCCTTGTTTGAGGAGCTTTTGTGGAATTGGTAATTGCCCCCACTCCGGCATCCCCGGTGCGCCTTGGGGACCTGCACTTTGAAGTACGATGACACTGTCCTCCGTGATATCTAGTTCCTCTAAATCTATACGTGCGTTTAGGTCGTTGTAGTCTTTGAAAACAACCGCTGGTCCAGTGTGCTTGAGGAGTCTCGCCTCCATTGCGGCGGGTTTAATGATTGCGCCATCAGGTGCTAAATTACCCCTTAAAACTGCCAATCCATCTTTTTGTAAAAGTGCAGTCCCACGGTCCCGAATTACATCTGTGTTGTAGACCTTTGCACTCTCTAGGTTTTCCCCAAGGGTTTTACCGTTAACGGTGTTTAAATTAAGATTTAACAAATCTTTGATGTTTGAGAGTAGCCCTCTTAAGCCGCCAGCGTAGTAAAAATCCTCCATCAAATACTTACCACTGGGGCGCAGATTTGCAAGCACGGGAGTTGATCTGGCTAATTCATCAAAGCGGTCAATGCTTAAAACAATTCCAGCTCTTTTGGCCATTGCAATGAGGTGAACCAGTGAGTTGGTTGATCCACCCAGAGCTAGTACCGCTCTAATTGCATTGTCAAATGAATCCGTGCATAAAAAGTCCAAAGGCTTTAAATCCTCCCAAACCATATCCACAATTCGTTTGCCTGTTAAAGTTGCCATTTGAGCGTGTCTTGAATCAGGAGCAGGAATAGAGGCTGCGCCGGGGAGGGTGAGTCCGAGCACTTCGGCAGCACTCGTCATAGTGCTGGCCGTACCCATCGTCATACAGTGACCAGGACTTCTTGCAATACCGTCCTCTATGTCTTGCCAATCAGCCTCGGTAATGTTGCCCGCCCTGAGCTCAGCCCAGTACTTCCAGGTATCACTTCCGCTGCCAAGAAAGTTTCCCCTAAAGTCTCCCCTAAGCATCGGGCCTGCAGGTACAAAGATACTGGGGATGTTCATCGAGACTGCGCCCATGATGAGTGCAGGAGTCGTTTTATCACACCCACCCATCAACACACAACCATCGGCTGGGTAGGACCTTAGTAACTCCTCGGTCTCCATCGCAAGTAAGTTGCGGTAAAGCATGGTGGTGGGCTTTTGAAATGGCTCGGACAAGGATATGGCCGGCATCTCAACGGGGAACCCCCCGGCTTGCCAAACGCCGCGTTTTACCTCCTCCACTCGCTGTTTAAAATGAGTGTGGCAGGGGTTGATATCACTCCACGTATTTATGATTGCAATAACAGGCTTTCCAGCGTAATCGCTTTTGTGATAACCCATTTGAGCAGTTCTGGAACGATGCCCAAAAGAGCGCATATCTTTAACCCCGTACCAACGGTATGAGCGGAGTTCCTCTGGTTTTATTCGTTGTGTCATTTTTTTCTGATCAAGTCACGGGAGCGGGGTTAAATAGGACCAAGGCATTATGAAGCTTCCACTGTTCAGCATAAGTTTTCTTGCCACTTGCTACGGCTAGCATCAAGTGAAACAACTCCCAACCCACCTCCTCAATGCTTGCCCCCTCGCTTGCAATTCGCCCCGCGTTCACATCCATCAAATCGTGCCATCGCCTAGCCAAATCGGTTCGGGTCGCAACTTTGATCACTGGGCACTCTGCAAGGCCGTAAGGAGTGCCGCGTCCGGTTGTGAAAATATGTAAGTTCATGCCCGCTGCCAGTTGCAGAGTTCCGCAAATAAAATCACTCGCTGGCGTCGCTGCAAAGACAAGTCCTCTTTGATCACGCTTTAATTTCTCACCCGGGGGGAGAACGCTTTGTATCAGGGTCGTTCCACTTTTGATGATTGAGCCCATCGCTTTTTCAACAATGTTTGAGAGCCCACCAGCTTTATTACCGGGAGTTGTATTTGCACTGCGGTCTACTCGTCCGCGCTCTAAATATTTGTCATACCAAGAGAGCTCGCGAATTACATCTGCTGCTATAGATGGGTTTGCACAGCGTTTGGTTAATTGATCAACTCCGTCGCGTACCTCTGTATTCTCGCTAAACATGATGGTCGCACCCGCTCTGACTAAAAGATCCGCTGCAAATCCAACAGCAGGGTTTGCAGTTACACCGCTGAAAGCGTCACTCCCACCGCACTGAACGCCTACGATCAGTTCCGAGGCGGGGATCGTCTCCCTTTTTCTTGCGTTAAGTCGCTCAAGGTGGGGGCGCGCTGTTTGAACGATGTCCTCTATCATGGAGATGAATCCAACGTGAGAGTCACTTTGTAGACAAACCGTTTGAGGGCCATCTTGTGCAGTTGATTCATGTTGAATTGGGAAACTACCAGGAGGGAGCAGTCGATCGGGTTGGAGCTTCTCGCAACCAAGACTGACCACCATAACTTCGCCCCCAAAATTTGGATTCAAACTGATATTTCTGAGTGTTCGAATTGGGATGATTGCGTCAGGTGCGTCAATGGCAACTCCGCATCCGTAAGTATGCTCTAAGCCTATAACATCGTCTACATTGGGGTACTGGGGGAGTAGCTCAGATTTGATCCGGTTCACAGCAATGGCCACTACCCCAGCAACACACTGAACAGTTGTTGTGATAGCCAATATGTTTCTCGTTCCCACAGAGCCGTCTTTGTTTCTATAGCCCTCAAAGGTGTAACCTTCTAGCGGCGTTAGACCTGGATCCTTTTCATTGGCAATTGGAAGATTCTCAAAACCTACTGCGCTTGGCATTTCTATCAAGCGCTCGTGGACCCAGCTACCAGCGCTCAGGGGCTTTAGTGTGTATCCAATACAAACGTTGTAGCGTTTGATTGCTGCACCCTGCGCAAGGTCGCAAAGGAGCACCTTATGTCCTTGGGGTACCTTGTCTTTTAAAACAAGTCCTGACTCTAAAACACTACCAGCAGGTAAGCCTCCGTCGTTGACCACGATCGCTACGTTATCGTTTTCATGCATTTTTATGACGCGGGGCGAGTGCAGTGATTGCGAAGTTTTGTGTTGTGAGTTTGTGTTGATGGGAGTAGTCATTTCTAGGTATAAAGTTTTTCTAAAACTTGAGGGGCACTACAACCTACTTACTCGCTCAAAGGGAGCTCATAAATAATTGAAAAAATAAGACAAGAGTAAGTAAATTACAAAACAACCTTACTCTTAACTTACAACACTATTTCTGTATTACAAAACAGGATGACCTGTTAGTAAGGTTGGTAGCCAGGTTGAAAAAGAGGGCACATAGGTCACAAGCGTGATAGCTACAAAAATAGCCAGGTAATAAGGCCATGCTGTTTTGGTGGCTTCACCAATTGATATGTTTCCAATCGCGCATCCAATAAACTGAACTGAGCCAACAGGTGGATGAACAAGTCCTAATGCGCAATTTAACAAAAGCATCATTCCAAACTGCACTGGCCCAACCCCCATTTGAATCGCAAGGGGGAGGAAAAGCGGGGTTGTAATCAAAATATGCGCTGCCATATCTAGGAAAATTCCTAGAAAAATTTGAATAATATTGATATACAAAAGCATTAGCCAAGGCGTATGTGTTGCTGTTAGTAAAGCTTGTTCGATGACGTCCGGAATTTCAAGGAAAGCCATCTGATATCTAAGCATATTGGATACACCAATCAGTAGCAAAATGACACCGGTTGTTTTTGAGGCTTTTGCAAGAGATCTTAAAAGTTTGTCAAAACTCATCGTACGGTAAATGACAACCGTTAAAAAAAGTGAGTAAGCCACCGCAATTGCAGCCGCCTCAGTCGCAGTTGCAACGCCTTTTAAGATACAAACCAAAATAATAGCAATAACACCTAGCCCCGGGAGTGAGGCCGTAAAAGTTCTAAGGACTTGGGACCAACCAGGAAAACGCTCAACTCCTGTACTGCCGTCCTCTCTTTTGGGGTATCCATATTTAACGGCTTGCCAATAAGCCGTGATTAACATGCAAACCATGATCCAAAATACTGGAATAAGTCCCGCAAACATTAAATCGCCTATCGATACACCGCGGATGACGTGACCATCAATGACGCCGTTCGCCGCTTGCGCTGCAAAGGCATAAATGATCATATTGTGCGAGGTGGGCATGAGCGCGCCTGATAATGACGCGTGAGTGGTCACATTCACTGCGTAAGCCGCGCTATAACCTTCTCGCTTCATGATTGGGATCATCACACCACCCATTGCAGAAGTGTCTGCGACGGGAGATCCTGAGACCCCTCCAAATAAAGTTGATGCAACCACATTAGCCAGCCCAAGACCCCCCCTCCAGTGACCGACCATGCTTCTCGCAAAGTTCACAATCTTGTCAGCTATCCCTCCGTGTAGCATCAACTCACCCGAGAAAATAAAGAACGGGATAGCCAAGAATGAGAAAACATTCATGCCAGAAGTCATCATCTGGATAGCAGTCTCAAAAGGCAGCTCCTCAACGTAGAACGTCGCTAAACAACTCAAACCAATTGCAAATGCAACTGGAACGCCTAAGACCAGAAAGATTAAAAAAGCAACACAAAGTACTGTCAATGCCATGAGGGGATAACCTTCTCAGATTTAAAGAGTGCGAGGATGTGCTCACTGCTAAAAAGCGTGATGAGAATGCCAGCAATAATGACAGGTAAGTATCTATAGGCCTCAGACAGGCCAAGGGTGGGTATAGTACTCGCGTAAGTAGAGACTGCCATTTGGTAACCACCCGCTAGAAGTGATAGTGCAAAGACAATTGATAAGAGGTGAACAACGGCGGAGCACCAAAACTGCAGTTTTTCGGGTAAGACTCTGACCAAGGAGTCCAGTCCAATGTGACCAGCGTCACGCACACCTGCAGCTGCGCCAAACATCGCAACACTGATTACCAATAAAAGTGCTACTTGTTCGACATAGGGGGGAGCGTTGTTAAATACGTAGCGCATGATGACTCCGTAGATCACAACGCTCAAGAGACCTATCAAGCAGGTACAAGCAACGTACATGGCGAGCCTGGAGAGTTTGCTGTTCAAAGCTTTAAGGAAAGTCATAGGAGCTTTGGGGTGTTTGGAGTTTTTAAGAAAGTTGGTTTTTGGACTGTTTAACCTAAGGGCATTGTGACCTTGTGGTCCTATGGCCCGGTGGCCCGGTGGCCCGGTGGCCCGGTGGCTGTCGAGAGGGAATTTAAGCGAAGCCCTAACTAGTGCTTACTCAAACTCCCCAGCAAAGTTTTTCCAATTCGTTACTTGCTCGATTCCGATTGGAACCGCTCTTAGCTTTTGGTTCAGCAACTTACTTTGCGTTGACAATCTCTTGTACCAGAGCCTTTAGGTCAGGTGTGGGCGTGAATTGATCCCAAACTGGTTTTTCTGCAGCAACGAAACCTTTTCTGTCAATCTCGGATGCTGGAATTATTTTTGCACCTCCCTTAACTACAGCATCTTTGGAGGTTTTTTCTTTGGCTTCCCACAATTTAACGTAATAAGGTACAGATGCTTTGGCTGCCACTCTGATTGCAGTTTGTTCCTGAGGTGTTAAGGTGTCCCAAATTTTCTTCGAGAAAACCAAAACTTCAGGCGTCATCACATGCATCGTCTCAGAGTAAAACGGCGCAGATTCAAAATGCTTTGCCTCATCATAAGAGGGGTAGTTGTTTTCAGCCGCATCTAACAAACCAGTTTTCAGTCCTGTATAAACCTCAGCAAATGGCATTGGCGTTGGTGACGCACCCATTGCGCTGACTAAACCAACCATCAGGTCAGAGGGGATCACACGAATCTTAAGACCCTTTGTATCTGCAATCGACTTGATTGGTTTTTTTGCATAAAGAGACCTTGCTCCGCTCTCGTATAGGGCTAGGCCAATGAACCCAGCCTTCTCGAAGCCGGCAAGTACTTTATCGCCCTGAGCTCCGTACATTGTGGATCTCAAGTGATTGATATCTCTAAAGAGAAAAGGCAGGGAGGGGATAGCTGACTCGGGGACTATGCCGTTGAAAGCGGCAGAGCTTACACGGACCATATCAAGCGCGCCAATTTTGACTTGTTCGATCGTGTCTTTTTCAGATCCTAGTGAACTGTCTCCAAATACTTTGATAGTGTCTTTTCCGCCCGTTGCGGTTGAGAGTTCTTCCCCCATGTGCGTCACCGCCATGTTGGTCGGAAAATCTTTTGAGTGCACGTCTGCGCACCTAAAAGTCCTCGCCATGAGCCCTTGACTCGTAAGGGTCATCAAGCCAGCCAAAATAAGTGTCGGTAGTTTTGCAGTTTTAAACTTCACGGAGATCTCCTAGATAACGAGGCATTAACGATATTTATAAACTTTATATTTTAGATTTTGATTTTCGAAGATCCCTGATCTTTATAAAAACCTACTACGGACAAACCCTTGATGAAGCTCTTTTTCATTCCATCCGAGGTTCGCCTGAAGAGTAATTGTTAATCAATAAAACCATGCGGGCCCATGGCCACATAAGCGCCACCTTGTTTTTGAACAACTGGATCCTCTAAATTTGGGGAAGTTGTTCTTGCAAATATATCTTCTTTGAATACATCGGATGAATCCTTGGGATGAAATCCAATGTGTTTTGCGCAGCTGTTATCCCACCAACTAACTGAGTTGTTGGAGGCGCCAAAGATGATGGAGTGACCAAGCACCGGTGTGCTCAGGCAAGCAGTTATGAGTCTGTGAAGATCGTCGTAGCTGAGCCAAGTGGCCAGCATTCTGCGGTCTTTGGGTTCAGGAAAAGATGAGCCAATGCGGATACAAGCGGTCTCGATTGAGTAACGATCAAAATAAAACCGAGAAAGATCCTCTCCAAATGCTTTGCTCACGCCGTATAAGCCGTCGGGGCGTGGAGGATGGTTTGCATTTATCGTCTCACCTTGAGAGTAAAAGCCTGTGACGTGATTAGAGCTGGCGAAAATAATTCTTTTTACGCCGTGCATTCGGGCTGCCTCGTATAGGTTGTAGGCGCCCAACAAATTTGCTTGCAAGATAGGTCCAAAAGGACCCTCTACGGATATGCCCCCCATATGTACGACTGCGTCAACATCCTTTAAGGCCGCAAAAACCGCTTTTGAATCTGCCAGATCTGCGAGCATTACCTCCTCAGATTCTTGGGCTGGGCCACAATCTACGATATCCGATAGCCTTAAAACGCTGCAGTTTGACTTTAGGCGAGTTCTAAGGGCTTTACCCAGGCCTCCAGCTGCACCGGTGAGAAGAATTCTGTGATGTGTAGGCGTATTCATATGAGTTTTAGTAGTTAAATTAAAATCTTGGGGTGGAAATAGGGAAGGGGAAACGGGAATTTGAGATTTATTTTTAAGTCTTATGTGATGTGCAGGCATGCTGATTTATGCGGCTATTTAAAGAAAACTCAAATCTCAAGCTTACTGCGGGTCAAATTTAGCGATAATGTTAGCAGAGGCGAGTGACTCGAGTCCCATTGCCCGTAAGTTGTAAGTTATAAAAAGCGTTTTTTAATCTGAATTTCGGAGACTTCATATGTTCAAAATCGGTAAACGTGCTTTCACCAAGCAACTCGCCAAGACAGCCATCGGTGTTGCTGCATTCTCAGCCCTCGTCTCGTTTGCGGATGAGCCTTTCAAAATCGGTCTCATATTACCGATGACCGGGCAAGCTGCCTCAACGGGCAAGCAAGTTGAGGCCGGGGTAAGACTTTATATGGCGCAAAATGCGGGCAAGATTGCCGGTCGTAGCGTAGAGCTTATTGTGAAAGATGATACGGGACTACCCGATGTGACCAAGCGTATTGCTCAGGAACTTGTGGTTAACGATAAAGTAGATGTATTGGCGGGTTTTGGTTTAACACCCCTTGCACTTGCGACAGCGCCAATTGCAACTCAGTCTAAAACGCCATTGGTTGTCATGGCCGCTGCTACATCCAGCATCACTTTAGCCTCTCCCTACATTATTAGAACTAGTTTTGCACTGCCTCAAGCGGCTGTGACGATGGGCGACTGGGCTGCAAAGAACGGAATTAAAAAGGCCGTAACACTTGTATCCGATTACGGGCCAGGTCTGGATGCAGAGAAGTTTTTCAAAGAACGACTCATGTTAAACGGAGGTCAGGTTGTAGAGGCAATGCGTGTGCCGCTGCGTAACGCAGATTTCGCACCGTTTTTGCAAAAAGTTCGTGATTTAAAACCCGAAGCATTGTTTGTTTTTGTACCCTCTGGACAAGGCACTCAGGTAATGAAACAGTTCGCTGAGCGCGGTTTGGATAAGACCGGTATTCGTTTGATCGGTACTGGAGACGTGACTGATGATGATTTATTAAACGGTATTGGCGATGTTGCCTTAGGTATGGTTACGACTCACCACTATTCAGCAACGCACAAATCAGCAACCAATCAAAAGTTTGTTGAGGCTTTTGAAAAAGCCAATAACAAGATGCGTCCTAATTTCATGGCTGTCGCTGGTTATGACGGCACAAGAGTTATTTATGAAGCCTTAAAAGCCACTAAGGGCAAAGCGGGTGGGGATGCGCTCTTGGCTGCTATGAAAGGGCAAATATTTGAGAGCCCAAGAGGTCCTATGTTCATTGACGCTCAAACTCGCGATGTTGTGCATAACATGTACATAAGAAAGGTTGAGAAAATCAACGGCGAATACTACAACACCGAGTTCGAGACCATCAAGGATGTTAAGGATCCCGGTAAATCTCAATAAAAGTTAATGGGTTTTATAGGTCATCGGTTTAAGAAGCGGTGAGATATAGACACTCAATTTAACTTTTATCATCTTTTGTTTCCAATTAATGCGATTCATTTTGAATCGCATTAATTTTGGAGCATACAATTTACGTAATTCTTTTTTAGCTCAATCACACAAGCGCATCTTCTGCTATGTTGACCATTCTTTTTGACGGTGTTGCTTACGGCATGCTTTTATTCGTATTAGCCGTAGGACTAGCCGTGACCCTTGGGTTAATGAACTTTATTAACCTAGCCCATGGTGCTTTTGCAATGTTGGGAGGCTATTGCACGGTTCTTTTGATGCAGCGCTTGGATGTGCCGTTTTTGCTGTGCTTGCCGATTGCCTTTTTAGTTAGCGCTATTTTGGGTTCAATACTAGAGCGAACGCTGTACAGGCCACTCTACAACAGACCCCATCTCGATCAGGTTCTATTCTCAATTGGACTGGCATTTATGTCAGTTGCTGGCGCCGATTATTTGATGGGTTCGGGGCAGCAAAATATTCAATTACCTTTATGGCTAAAGGGGCGTACAGAGCTTGGTGAGGATCCTTGGACGCTTGGGATGGGTCACTACAGGTTATTGATCATACTCATTTGCGCTGTGCTCACGGTGGTGCTTCAAAGCACACTGACTAAAACCAGATTTGGCAGCCAGCTAAGAGCATCAGTGGATGATCCCGTCGTCGCATCGGGATTAGGCATCAACGTTAACAAGGTGTTCTTGTTGACTTTCGCTGTTGGTTCTGGTTTGGCTGGTTTGGGCGGCGCATTGGGTGCCGAAGTGTTGTCCATCGATCCTATATTTCCGCTTAAATATATGATTTATTTTCTAATAGTAGTCTCAGTTGGAGGAACTTCCTCGATAACAGGACCTCTACTGGCTGCGTTGCTTCTGGGCATCGCTGATGTGGCGGGAAAGTATTACGTGCCTAAGTTGGGTGGTTTTATTGTGTATTCACTCATGATTATGATATTGTTATGGCGTCCCCAAGGGCTTTTCTCAAGAGGGTCTAAGTGATGGATTCTCAAGGCACTCACAGTTCAAATTCAAAGGACCTGGACTCGCTTCAGAGATCCCTTTATAAAAACTCAAAAATCAAAATCACAGAGCTCTTGTTCTGGGTTGTTGCATTTTTAATGCCTCTGGCTCTACCGAGCCACGACATGATGATCAGTGAGATTGCAATCACTGCATTGTTTGCCCTGTCTCTTGATTTAGTCTTAGGTTACAGCGGGATCGTATCGCTTGGGCACGCTGCGTTTTTTGGCTTTGGCGTTTACAGCGCAGCCCTATTTGCAAAGTTCTTTAATGCAGATCCGTTACTTGGATTAGTTGTTTGTGCTGTTTTATGCGGCTTCTTGGGATGGATGTGTAGTTTCACTATTTTGAGGGGAAGCGATTTAACTAGGCTGATGGTGACGCTTGGGGTTGCTCTGATACTTTTGGAGTTGGCAAATCAGATGGACTGGTTAACAGGTGGCTCTGACGGTTTGCAGGGTGTGTTAATTGGCCCGGTTCTTGGACGATTCGAGTTTGATTTAGAGGGACGAACTGCTGCTTGGTATTCGATGAGTATTGCGCTTTTGTTCTTTATGTTTGCTCGTGTTTTGGTGGGTTCACCTTGGGGGTACACGCTTAGGGTTATCAGAGACAACAGGCTCAGAGCAATGGCAATCGGTGTACCTGTATCAAAAGTGCTTATTAGTGTTTATACGATTGCTGCCAGTATTGCAGGAGTTGCGGGCGGCGTGCTTGCTCAAACTACTGGCTTTGCCTCGCTCGATGTTTTTGCATTTGATCGCTCAGCAGATTTGATGCTAATGCTGGTCATTGGCGGGGTAGGCTGGTTGTACGGCGGCATAGCGGGCGCAGTTATTTTTAAAATTCTTCAAAGCGAACTCTCAGCAGTAACCCCCCAGTACTGGATGTTTTGGATTGGTCTACTCCTGATCATCCTCGTTCATGTTGGCAGGGATAGGATCAAAGGTTGGTTTATGCCGAAAGGACTATTTGGCAAGTTGGGTGAGCAAAGTGAGGACCGTAAATGAACGCTGCAGCCCACCCCCTAGATACTGTCTTATCAGCCACTGGTTTGGTCAAAACGTTTGGCGGTATCAAAGCTACTCAAAACGTAACACTAAACCTCAAACACGGTGCTCGTCACGCGCTCATCGGGCCTAATGGGGCCGGTAAAACCACCCTTATCAATTTACTGACCGGTGTATTAAAACCTACCAGTGGTCGAATTGAACTTCTTGGTGAGGATATCTCCGATTTAAGTCCTCATCTTCGCGTCAGACGAGGAATGGTCAGAACCTTTCAGATCAACCAACTCTTTGATAGTCTCACTCCACTTGAAACACTAAGTTTGGTGGTCTCTCAACATATGGGAGAGGGCGCTGTTTGGTACAAGGCAATGGGACAAAGCTCACAAGTTCTCACTAGGGTAGATGAGCTATTGAACCAATTTAGACTCCTGGAAGTAATGAACACGCAGACTTCGCTAATGTCATATGGCAAACGCAGACTGCTTGAGATGGCCATTGCCCTGGCCTGCAATCCTAAAGTGTTGTTGCTAGATGAGCCTGTCGCCGGAGTGCCCACTGGCGAGCGTGACGAGCTACTAGCAACAGTTGCTGCGCTGCCCGCAGATGTTTCTATTTTGTTGATTGAACACGACATGGATTTGGTTTTTAATTTTGCAAACCGGATGACTGTGCTGGTCAATGGTGCAGTTCTGATGGAGGGTTCACCTGAGGAGATCGCTAATGACCCTCAGGTTAAAGCCGTCTATTTAGGGCACACTCAAATTGAGGGGCATACACATGGATAATCGCGCCCTCAACACTCACTCTACTGGTGTACCCCATAGTGCGCTATTAAAAGTAGAGGGTCTTAGCTCGGGTTACGGTGAGGCTGTGGTGTTAAACAATATCAGTTTCTCCATTGCTCCTGGTCAAACGCTTGCGCTTTTAGGGCGTAACGGTGTGGGTAAAACAACCCTGATCAACACTCTTGCTGGTGCGACTCGACTGCACGCTGGAAGTATTGAACTGGACGGCATGCAAATCCAGCATTTGCCCTCTTACAAACGCGTGAGCTCGCCCCCTCAGGGCGGGATTGGTTGGGTGCCGCAAGAGCGCAATATATTTAAGTCTCTTACGGTGCATGAGAACCTGACAGCAGTTTACAGAGCTACTCAAAGCGATAAGGCTTGGTCTCCTCAGCGTGTCTATGAGTTCTTCCCAAGGCTTTTAGAGAGAAAAGGCAATTTGGGATCCCAACTCTCGGGCGGTGAACAACAAATGCTTGCCATGGCACGCGCACTCGTTGTTAATCCCCG
>CAIRBP010000024.1 GCA_903876885.1 uncultured Burkholderiales bacterium
GGGTTATAGGCAAATCCAAGCTTAGAGACTCTAGAGTTCTGGCTCATGTCTGCGGCTAGGGAGGGTTGGGGAACAGAACCTAAAAAGCCAACTGAAGCGCTTAAAGTACCTAGAGCCTCGCATGAATTGAATGTACCAAGTGAGACTGCAGCGTTTGACATTGCAACTGCGGCACTGCTCTTAAGAAAATCTCTTCGGTCCATACCTACCCTTTCATCTGTAGTTGTATTTCTTGAAAGCAATTGGGGGGCATTTTTTTTAATTCGCATGAATTTACCTAAAGAGAGTTTTCTTCAAAAAAATTGAATTATCTAGATGAACTCGTATTATTGACTAGCCATTTGATAGAGGACTTAGTGTTTTATCCTATGCTTTTAAGATTCTCCAAGAAAACCGAACCTTATGACGAGCATGCTTCGAACATTTCACACTAAGAGTACAAATTACTCCTGAGCGCCCTTGACCAATTAATTCAAACACTAAGGTCACAAACCGTTACACTGGTCTTACTTCAACCAATTAGGAGCTTCAAATGGCTAAGGGTCAACAAAAATCTAATAAAGAGTCTAAAAAACCTAAGAAAGACACTTCCGCTCCCAAGCCAGTTGCATTGGATGCAATGCGCCCAAAAGCAATTACTACCGCGATAATTCCAAGAGGAAAGAAGCCCATTTAATAGCAATGACTTAAATCCTGTTGAACGACTCATATTGAGTTACCCGTTACTTTTGATCGCTTAGGTCTGTGCATGATCATCAAAAAACCAGAAGACATAACACTTGCAGTATTGACTGAGCTAGAAGGAGCTAAGGATCCAAGGTTCAAAGAAATTATGAGCTCTGCGGTAAAGCATCTGCATGCTTTTGTCAGTGAAACAAAACTCACAGAGCAGGAATATCAAAAGGTTTGCTCAACCATTGCAAAAGTCGGGCAGATGACCAATGAGTTTCACAATGAAGTGGTTTTAGCCGGTGGGTCTCTGGGCTTGTCCGCCTTGGTGTGCTTACTCAACAATGGTCGAGATACCGTCTCGGGTGAAGTGGATACGACTGCAAACATGTTGGGACCCTTTTGGCGGGAAAACTCCCCGATGTGCCAAAACGGAGAAAACCTAGCAAGAGGACCAACCAAAGGAGATCCAATATTTGTCAAGGCTTGGGTAAAGGACAGGTCTGGACAACCAGTGGTGGGCGCAACCGTAGATGTTTGGCACACCTCGTCTGAGGGGTTTTATGAAAACCAGGATCCATCACAGGTTGATATGAATTTACGGGGACGCTTTACAACCGATGACCAAGGCCTCATAGAGTTCAGAAGCGTTAAGCCGCTTGGCTATCCCATTCCTGTGAACGGCCCAGTTGGAGATTTATTAAAACTTCAAGGCCGCCATAACTTAAGACCAGCGCACATCCATTTCCTAATATACAAAGAGGGATTCAAAACACAGTTCTCGCAGGTCTACTCAAGCGATGATCCCAATATTGAAACAGATGTTCAGTTCGGAGTTACCAAGTCACTACTTGGTAACTATGTAAAACATGTTGACGGCAGTAAAGCTCCCGCACCCTCAATCTCTGGCACTTGGTACTCCTTAGAGCATACGTTTGTAGTTGATTACGGAGTAGCAAGTATGCCCAGGGCACCTATAAAAGGTAAGAACCAAGGGCCTTTACCAGAGCAGGTAATACTCAGAGCGAATCGCTGATTCATTAAATCATTGATAGATTCATCACTCTGAGTTCTTAGATTTTCTCGTAGACCTTATCTAAGCTCTAAGCGGCTTTCTCTCAAACCGCTCTAGGCGGTTAAGTCTAAACTGCAGTTAAATCTACAACTGCATTTCAGTCTACAACTGCACCTGAATCTTTAGCTACTTTGGCCCACTTGCTTGTTTCGGCCTTGATGAAATCTCCCAGTTGAGTTGATTTCTGGTTACCAGCAGTCACGCCTTGCTCTGCAAAATGCTTGAGCAATTCAGGATTTTTGAGCACTTTCGAGAGCTCACTACTTAGACGTGCTTCAATGCTAGGACTTAGTCCCTTAGGTGCCATTAAAGCGTACCAAGTTGTAACCTCATAGCCTTTAACACCAGACTCATTGAGCGTGGGAACATCGGGGAAAACGCTTGAGCGAGACATACCTGTGACGCCTAGCGCTCTGACCTTACCGGACTGAATATGAGGCGTGGCGGATGGACTTGTCTCAATTGCCATTTGTATCTGCCCACCCATTAGATCCGTCATCATGGGAGCACCCCCCTTGTAAGGGATGTGTGTGATTTGAAGGTTGGTCATTGACTTGAAGAGTTCACCCGATAAATGCTCAGTGCTTCCGGAGCCTGCAGAACCAAAATTTACTGTGTTTGGATTTGCTTTGATGTAAGCGATGAGTTCTGGGACAGTTTTGACGGGTAATTTGGGGTTAACAATCAAAATGTTAGGTGTTGTTGCAACCATTGCTATGGGCTCAAAGTCTTGAATAAAGTTGTAAGACAAGGACTTGTAAAGACCCGGCGCCATAGCATGAGCTACCGTTGACAGTAGCAACGTATACCCGTCAGGAGCTGCCTTTGAGACCATCCCGGCTGCGAGGTTTCCGCCAGCCCCTGGGCGATTATCAATTAAAACGGGTTGCTTTAAAGCTTCACTAAGCTTTTGTCCAACCTCTCTTCCAATGATGTCAGTTGTTCCACCAGTTGCAAATGGAATGATTAGAGTAATGGGTTTTGTCGGCCATTCAGCATCGGCTGAATGCGCATTAAACCCCATCATTGTGAGTGAACACAAGGCTACGCTTTGCGCGACAAAGCGAGTTAATCTGAACGATTTAATTAAGTTGATGGAGTTAAAGTTCATGTTGGTAGATAAGGTTGATATAAAAAACTCGGAGACGTCATTATTATGGATTTTCTGAACTAAGTTACTGCACTGACTGATCAATACAGCCACAAATCTTAAGAATTCTTAATCGAATCACAAATAAATTGGTTTCCTGCAAACTTCAATATGGACTTCGTTGAAAAAGCATCATGTAACAATACAAAAGGATTACTTATGATCGGAAAATCTGTGCTTTAACGCACCAAAATCGCTCATGTTGTCTCGAAAACAACAACTGAAATGTAAATAATTTGAAATATTTGGCACCATTATTGTCAAGACAGAACAAAAATTAGTATTAAATAATTATTAAATCTTAAAAATACTTATAAAGTTATAAAAATTTCAAAATCTATTTCACTTGTATGGTGCCACGAGGCATGGATAACCTTATGAGTAAAAACACCAATTAATTACAATTGAGTGACAGAATAAATGTTGATTCGAATTTCGGACAACTCTGGTTTTTTCTTCACCTTAACCTTCAAATGGAGTTTTTTTATGACAACAGGTATTTTCAAGCGTACTGCTCTCGTTGCAGCTCTTGCTACGACTGGTGTAGTTGCACAAGCTGACACTCTGCCCTTTTCTTTCTATGCATTGTTGGATGCTGGTGTTGTGAGCACAAAGATCTCTGGTGGCACAGCTGGAGCAGGAAACACAACCGAAGTTCGTAGTAGCCCAATCGATCCTAGTTTCTGGGGCATTGTTGCCGAGAAAAAGGTAGACGATCTTATTGGCGGTATTCAAATGGAATCGACAATCAACACAACCAATTACTCAGGCACAGATACAGGCAACCATAACGCACTCGCAGACCGTCAAGCCAACGTTTATGTCAAATCTGATTCTTTAGGTAAGCTCGAAATGGGTCGTATCACTGACCCAGTTTTTGATGCTTTGTTAACTATTGACCCTACATCGTCTGGCTTTGGTAATACTTTGTCTCCATGGTTCCAGGTTGTCGGACACAGCTCAGATACAGGAGCAATCAAATATTCATCACCAGTGATTGGTGGATTCTCCGCAAAAGTATCATACGTTGCAGCTAGCGCATCTCCAACAATTGGCGGTAACAATTCCACTTATGGAACTGGTGTACGTGCTGCTTTGAACTACAACTACGGAGATTTCAATCTGGTTGGCGCTTATGAGTCAAACAACGCAGCCTCAACTTTTTCAACAGTTACTATTGGTCAAAACCAAAACAGTGTTGACTTACTAGGTGCTAACTACAAAGTTGGTGCTGTGACTTTGAAGGCCATTTATTTAGTTAACAAAGATAACGCTCAACAATATTCCGGAACTACGATCAATACTACTGATTACGGTTCTATGAAGACTACAGGCTTTGGTGGATCCTATGATTTCTCTGAGAAACTCCAACTCACTGGCGGATACTATCAGTCCAAAGATGGTGGTTCAGCTAAAACAAACGGCACGAACGTTTCCGCATTTGACGCCTACTTGACTTACGAATTTATCAAAGATTTGAAAGTCTACGGTCAAGTGGCTAATGTCCAAGACAATGGAACAGCAGCATCTGGAGCGTTTGCCTTCTCTTCTAACTACGGTACATTTGCTGGAAGCAATAATGGCTTCACAACAACTGGTGCTATCACTGCTGGTCAATCAGCAAAAGTACTATCAGTTGGTTTGCACTACGGTTTCTTCTAATCTAGCTTAGATTATTAGTTTCAAAGCAAGCGCCTGGTAACCCCAGGCGCTTTTTTTGTTTATGAGTCTATTGAATAACTAATTAACGATCTGATCATGCTGATCTTGCTGATAATGAATACGGAATTAAAGGTGGATCAATACCAAATTTAAGATGTGCGTTAGCAAGAGATATAGGTTAAAGATTTAACAATAAGGCAGTTGTTTATTTGGCGGAAGAGTGCTTGCCAAATGGTGCTAAGAAATCAGGTAACTTTCCAATAATTTTACATTACGTTAACGTAGGACCAAGTGTTAAACCTGAAGAAATGATTACAGACGTTTACTTACCTTCAGCATAAGAAATAACTAAGAAATTTGATTGTTCTAGATTAACTCACCAGTAGTTAAGTTCTCAGCACCTTAAAAAAACCGTAGCTTATTATTTTAATGTGCTAGACCCCATTTCCAGTAGCTAATTTTTTCGTGGTCTCCCACAGGGTATGGGGGCTTATTGAGCTTAGGTTTGATAGGGCAATTGTTGGCTACAGATGGCTTGATAGAGGGTATAGGCTTTATTTGGGGGTATAGCTGTTGGGGCTAATGTATTATTAGGTAGAGTAATAGGGCTATTAGTTGAGAATGATAAAGACTCTTGAAAGCTTCATTTTTACGTGATTCATATATCGAATTCAAATCGCGATATTGACTTTCGTCTATTGTTATTAAAGCTGCCTTTGGGTCGAACTATATGGTTGTAGTTAGAAAGTGTTTGGAATTTAATGACTATAGTGGATTTTTATTTTTTTCATAAAATAGAAAGTTATGTGTCTCTAAGCTATCAACTTGCGTTTCAATAATTTTGAGAATTTCTTCTTTTGATATTTTTCGAAGACGATGATCCGCTGTAATCGATTCATACCCTCTATCCCAAAATTTTTCGAATGTTTCTAAAAGAAATGGGTTTATCTTGGTGCCTTTTGGTTGGTGTTCTTTCCCAGTAATTTCAACAAGCCATATGGGCTTTGGATTCATATCTAGTAGCTTTGTAGCACCTTCTAACATCATATTTTCAGCGCCCTCTATATCAACGATCACGAGAACATTATTGCCTTTGAGTCTATCTCCTAGTACGTCATTTAAAGTTAAGCAAGGAACTAGGGTTGAAAATTTTTCAGGGGTTCCCGCCCAGCCTTTGATAAGTGAGGCACCAGTTCCGCCGCCGTAGATTTCAATGATATTAGCTTTATTGCTTAAAGCGACGGGAAAAATTTCGCAGTTATCTTGCCAATTATTAGCCTTAATATTTCTTAGTAAATATTTAAGATTTGTCTCTATCGGTTCAAATGCAAATACTTTCTTATTGCTATGTAATGCTTGGCAAACATAATATCCAATGTTCGCACCAATATTTACAACATAATCTACTTTTGGAAATAGCTTTTTCACGAGATTAGTTTCAATAGGCTCAAATGACCCATTTTCCATATGCTCATTCCCGTTGAATTTAAAACCTTGCTTTGTTAATTGAGGTAACTTGCCCAAAGCTTTTGTGTCTCGTACTTGCATATAAGCCATATAAATACTAGGAAATCTTTCTACTAATGGTTTAATGCTTTGTATCAGTCTTGTCTTAATCATTGATATTCTCTTTGGTGCTTATGCTTAACAGTTTATTTTACTTGACGCAAGCGTGTGTGGAAATCGAAAAACAGTCCAAAATGTTTATTGCCTTATCATTTCTTAAATATGAGCCAAACAGTAAATTGCGTATATTGCCGCGGATAAAAGGTAACAAAATCAATAACTTAAATTTTTCGTATTGTGCTGCCATGATTGAATGGATACACGTTCTCGTTTTATGGACGTAAATGATTGAAAAGAATAACAACGAATTCGTTGTTAAAGTGTGAGATTGAAATAAGTTTTGACGTATAAACTAAAAATAGGATTATTATGAACATGACTCACTTTATGGAACTGTTGGCAGTTAACCAAATGTGGAACTTAATAATTTTTTATGGCAGTACCAATAGTACTGACAGAGACTTTAGTAACAACTGAATTTTATTTACTACAAATTTTAAAGGATCCATTTATCAATTAAATTGTATTTCTGGAATATCAGTTGGTATCTACTTTGTTGGGATCTAACTTTTTTGAATAAAGGCTCAACACAAAAAACTATAAATATTTAGCAGCTTCAATGAAACTCAAATCTAATAAATGCGGTATGTGCCCTATAAGTGGCGCTTGAATTCTTTGCTTCAGAGCAATTAAATTCTCTTCTGACTTATCCATATTTGGACTTATGGAGTTAGCTACCCAACCAAGAAGCTTTAAACCTCGAGACTCTATTGCCTCAACAGTCAACAATGCGTGATTAATGCAACCCAATCTGAGCCCGACAACTAATATAACTGGTAAATTAAAGCTCACCGCAAGGTCTGCAGTATCAAACTGGTCTGTCAGTGGAACTCTAAATCCACCTACACCCTCAACCACAAGAGCGTCTGTCTCATTCTTAGCTTGACTGTAGGATTCCATTATTTGGTGCGGATCAATTACGCGCCCCTCAATGCTAGAGGCGATATGAGGAGCTA
>CAIRBP010000025.1 GCA_903876885.1 uncultured Burkholderiales bacterium
ACAACACTCAGTTGGTAAGCCCAAACATGGTCAGAGCGCTTGATAACGAAGTCTCCCACCTCTTTACTGACATCTTGTTGCTGGGGTCCCAATCTTCGGTCATTCCAGTGCACAACACCCGGCTCAACTTTAAAGCGCCAGGCACAGGGTGCGCTCCCCCCTGTCCTTAGCGATTGGTTGAGTGATCGACAAGTACCCGGGTAAATGCGGCTTTGATGCCTGGCTCGTTCGCCGCGTTCGCCGCGTTCGCCGCGTTCGCCGCCCACGCCGCCCTCGCCGCTCTGATTGAGTATGTGATTAAGTATTTGCGCCCTCGTGCAGTGACAGGGGTAGGTAAGGTTCTTCGATTGGAGATACTTGAACGCAGACTCATAGTTACCGAGTCTTTGCGATTGCCACTGCACCGGCACAGAGCTCGTTAGACCGCAGTCACTGAGTTGTTTAAGGATTACTAAGTCAACGCCGCTCACACACCGGTCTCGGTCTAGATCCTCTATACGGATAATCCAAGTGCCTTGGTTGGCTCTCGCATCAAGCCAACTTGCGAGCGCAACAAGAACTGAGCCCGCATGCAAAGGGCCAGTTGGAGAGGGTGCAAATCTTCCAATATATCCACTCATTTAAAAGCGTCGATAAAGTCAATTCTTCTGCTGTGTAAAGCAGTTCAGCAGCGCTTTTCCTTAGCAAACCAAGAGAGCAAGTGAGAGGCCACTGACAAAGGCGTCCTCTACACGGTGACCAATGTGCCAGTCTCCGCAGGTACCAATGCGTGCCTCATGCGCCCAAAGACAGTTTTGTCCAAGAGGGGTGAGCGTTTTTGCGTATCGCCATCTGTGCACAGCGCTATGACTTGGCTCAACTCGGATACCCGTCAGTTCTGCAAAGGCTCTGAGTAATTTTGCTTTAACGCGCTCAGGGTCATCTTCAAGGTGTTCGTGTGACCACTGTGGTCCTGCTTGAACCGTCCAACGCTCGATGTGACTCTTACCCGGTTTGGAGGACTCGCGTGCAACCCAGGTAATGCGGTGATGAGTGCTCTTAGCGGCATTCCACTGGGGGCCAAAATGGGTTAGCCCTTGTTCGCTGGCTTGTGGGTATGCAACCATGAGGGTCCAACAAGGCTCGATCACAACTAGATCAACCTGATGTTTGATCGCTTGAAGGTCTGAGGTGATTGCAGGATCAATTAGCTTTTGAAGCATCGAGTGCTCAAGCAGTGCACTGCACTGCGGACTGGGTATGGCAAGTAATACGCTATCAAAACCTACGAACTCTTTATCCTTCTCACCTTGCTTGGTGTGTAGGGTCCAAGTTCTTGAGGAAGATTGAGCCTCGCTGGACTCGAGACGCTTGACCTCGGTGCTGTAGTGCACCATGTGCTGATCCACCAGGGGTTGCGCCCAGTGCTTAACGAGCGCGTTCATTGCGGGTACAGCGACATAGTGTTTTTCTCTTGCGGGGAGGGGCGCCTCAATTACTCGCCCAAGCTCATCCAAGACCCGTACTGCGTTAACGCTCCAGGGTCTACAAATCTCCTCGGTACCAGGCACCTCCCTAATCGCAGTCTCAAAGCGGGGATCACGAACTGTAAAGTACTGCACACCGTGATCAAAACTACCCCACGACGTCTCGCGCGTGGACATACGGCCGCCAGCGCCCCTGCTTTTTTCGAACACAGTGACTGAGTGTCCAGCCTTAAGAAGCGTTCTTGCAGCCGTTATACCGGCCATACCAGCGCCTATGATTGCAATTTTTTTTGTCATATTAGCTCTCAATTCAAGGTCGGTTAAGAGGCTGACGTCGCAAGGATTTACGAGTCATATTTTGTGAATTCTGATACCGCCACGAGGTTGATTTTCGCACATGTATAAACTCAGAAATGCAAGTACAAATATTGGTTTTTTGCTAAGACTAAGGGATAGGGTTAAGATTTCAGGAGGAGCTATTTGTAAGTCCCACTTCTATTTTTACTCTACCCCTTGGGGCTATTTGAATTAAAATAGCCTAAGTATTCGAATTAATTGAATAATGCCACTAAATTGTTGTGTTGTGAAGTGGGTAATTCCCGTCTAACACTTACGCATTGAATACTTGGTGGATTTAAATTGTTTTCACAGCAAAACATTTTTATCTCATCTCTACTTCTTAATTAACTCAAATAAATAAGGTGTTTCAATGATTTCGATAAGAAAGTCCGATGCCAGAGGTCACGCCGACCACGGATGGTTGGTTTCTAAACATAGCTTCTCTTTTGCTGGTTATTACGATCCTGACTTCATGGGCTGGGGGAATCTGCGCGTGATTAACGAGGACAAAATTCTTCCAGGTAAAGGTTTTGGTACGCACGGGCATAAGGATATGGAGATCATTAGCTATGTCATGTCGGGTGAGCTCGCGCATAAAGACAGTATGGGTAACGTAAAAGGCATTCCCCCCGGAGATATTCAAAGAATGAGCGCTGGCTCAGGCGTTATGCACAGCGAGTTCAATCACGCTCCAAGCAGCACTACTCATTTTTTCCAAATATGGATAGAGCCTAACGTCACCGGTATTGAGCCCAGTTACGAACAAAAAACAGTTGCCGCTAGCGCTAAGAAAGGTCAACTGGAGTTGATTGCAAGTCCAACGGGTGGACCTAATGCAGTCAAAATTCATGCAGATGCGAGCATGTATGTCGGTGAATTCAGTGAAGGACAAAGCGCTAAATTTGCCCTCACACCCGGCAAAAAATCTTACGTCCATTTAATTAAAGGTGAGCTTCAGGTCAACGGAATTGATCTGGAGTCTGGAGACGCGCTTTTGATTGAGGCAGAGCACGAGTTGAGTTTTAGCCACGGCAACAATGCTGAGGTGCTGTTGTTCGAGTTGGCAAATTAGTTGTTTTTTAAAGTATTTTTATCCCCATCATTTTTTTCAGGAGTTATTAGATGTCTAAAATTGTCGTTGTTTACCATTCAGGCTATGGTCATACAGAGCGTGTTGCTGATTTTGTAGCACAAGGCGCAAAAGCTCAAAAAGTTGTGATCAATGCAGACGGCAACGTAGATGAGGCAGGTTGGAGTGCGCTAAACGGTGCAGATGCCATCATCTTTGGCTCGCCCACCTATATGGGTATGGTGTCATGGCAGTTTAAAAAGTTCGCCGATGCAACCTCCAAGCAGTGGTTCGCTAGTGCTTGGAGAGATAAAGTTGCTGGGGGTTTCACCATCTCCGCAAGTCCAAGTGGTGACAAGCTATCAACGATTCAGTACTTCATCACCCTAGCTATGCAACAAGGCATGATTTGGGTCGGACAACCCAGTTTGAATGACGGTAACGTGAACCGTTTAGGCTCCAACTCCGGTGTCATGGCGCAGGTGGGCCCTACCAGTCCAGCGGCTGATATCCCGCAAGGAGATTTGGACACAGCCAAGGCCTACGGGGAGAGGGTTGCAGCGATTACAGCAAAATTAGCGGCCTAAGATTTAGCTCGGTATCAGCCTTCAGGGGTGCTTGTGAGATTTTCTTGCAAGCACCCTTTATCATTTGCTCGAACGCATAAAACAATTTAAACTCAGGGCAACACCTGCAGTACCAACTGGGGCCACTATTTGGGGGTTTTATGAACTTTAATTCGGATGAACTATTGCACGCCGCAGTATTAAGAGAGATGGAGCGAGGGGAGAGGCGAGACGGGCTATGGGCGCAGGCTTTATCTGCCAGTAACTTAGACAAGAATAAAGCGACTGCCAAGTACATTGAACTCAGGGTTCAGTCGATGAAAGATGATATGAAGAAGTTCATAAAAGGCAATATCAAAATATAACTCTCTCAATCCTACAAAAGATTCAGCCCGCTATGACCGTTCAGTCATAGCGGGCTGAATTACTTAAGATTTGAGTGGATTAACTTTTCTTAAGTGGTTTGCCACCACTCTTTAAACACTCGTCCATAGAGTTAAACGGAGTAAAGTTCTTTGTCTGCTTAAAACTTGGACTTGTTTTGTCATGACAGATGCCGCTTGCTGTAGCCTTCTTAACGACGGGGTCTGCAGCGGGAGCGGCTGCAGCTGGTGCAGATGCCGGTGCGGTTGCAGCAGCAGGCGCTGCAGCTTGTGCGGGAGCTGCAGCGGGCGCAGCAGCTGGAGTGGCTGGTTTTGCTGGAGCTGCTGGGTCAGCTGCGTGAGCACCAATAGCTAAAGCAAAAGTACTTGCAACGAGTAGAGATAGAAATTTACTGTTCATAAAAAACTCCTTTAAAAAATAACAAAGAACTCAAGGCTAAACAAATCAAACTAAACAAACCAAACAAATCAAATCTCACAAAACAACTGTCATTCAAAGAGAAGAAATAGCAACAAAGGGTTTCAATTAAGCAGAGGACCTTTTACTTTTTGTTCTTCGCTTTTGAGTGCCTGAATTTCACCACCCCCTATGCCAACCACGCTCATTATGGTGCCATCCCCAGCCATACCTCGGGTTGTAAGCCCAGACCCAACCCGCCCCAGGCGCTGCGTAACTAGGGGCAATATACACCACTCCAGCAGGAACCACGACGGGTTGTGACTGGACAACGATGGGAGAAGGCGGCGCCACAATTTGTTCAGCCATAGTTGGCCCCTTATTAGAGGGCGAACCAGAGGATACCTGAGGTGGAACAGGGGCAAGAGGAGCTTGAATCGAGGGCACCGTGACACGGGGGGCCACCGGTGTTTGGATAAGTTGTGGAGTTGGGGCTTGCCCGGGATTGGGACCGGAGGTAAGCCCGCTCAAAAGCCCGTTAGCTTGGCTGTTATTTTGAGCTGGCTTTTGTTCCCCACTGGATCCGGTGTCTTGCGCCTGAGCAAAGCTCAGCAATGTCACCCATATAAACACACTTAAACTGCGAATCATCTTACTTGGAAAATAATCAGCATTTTTGTTTGCAATGATCAAAGAGTGTCGATCAAAGTTTGAGTTCACCGTGTCTAAAGGGAATCCAGTTCTTATGGTCTGGTCTGTACTGCAATCCGTAGGGATTATTAAAGAACACTTTCAGTAAAGGGTTGCCCCCTTCTTTTGCGGTTTTAGCAGCGTCAACAATACCCGTTGGTAAAAATACTTTCTCATACACCTCTTGAGTAGGCGGCTCGTGTCCCAGCGTGTTCGTGTAATTTTGAGCTTGTTCGGCAATTCTCCAAGCCTCATCGACCATGTCAATGTAGCGAACTTGAGCTGTTTCTGTCATATCGGCAATCTCCAGGAGTAGTTACTCAATCAAAATAAGAATCATATCTGAGATTGGGATTACAGCGCAAAATTCAACTGCTCGCCGCAAAAAGATTGAAATTAAATGAGTATTAAAGAATTATTTTAGAGCGCGCCCAGTAACAAGTATTCCATGAGCGCTTTTTGTACATGTAGTCTGTTCTCTGCCTCATCCCATACAACAGACTGGGGGCCATCTATCACCTCGGCTTGCACTTCTTCGCCGCGGTGCGCTGGCAAACAGTGCATGAAAAGAGCTTGGGGGGTGGCTTTGGACATCATCTCTTGATCAACACACCAATCATTGAAAGCAATTTTACGGGTCTCGTTTTCTGCTTCAAAGCCCATGCTCGTCCAAACATCTGTCGTTACAAGGTCCGCACCCTTACACGCCTCTAAGGGGTCGTCAAATACTTTGAAGCTGTGGTTTGTTGTGAGTCCTGCAATGGAATGATCAACCTCGTAGCCTCTTGGCGTGCTGATGTGAACAGTGAATCCGAGCAGGTCGGCCGCTTGTAACCAAGTATTGGCCATGTTGTTGCCGTCCCCAACCCAAGTAACGACTTTGCCCTTTAGGCATTCAAGTGGATTTTTAGAGTCACCGCGGTGTTCGATGAAAGTAAATAAATCAGCAAGTATCTGACAAGGATGAAACTCATTGGTTAAGCCGTTGATCACGGGCACGCGTGAGTGTGCGGCAAATTTGTTGATCTTGTCTTGACCGTAAGTGCGGATCATCACCAAGTCCACCATACGACTGATTACTCTTGCGCTGTCCTCAATCGGCTCGGCGCGACCGAGTTGACTGTCGCCCGTGGTTAAATGAACTACTGAGCCACCGAGTTGGTACATACCCGCCTCAAAACTCACACGGGTGCGCGTAGAGGCTTTCTCAAAAATCATCGCCAAAGTTCTATCAACCAAAGGTTGATGACGTTCGTAGGATTTGAATTTATGTTTGATTAACGCAGTTCTTTTGAATAAATAATCGTATTCATCAAGCGTGAAATCAGAAAATTGTAGGAAGTGTTTCAAACTTTAAACCTTCAAAGTTGAGTTTTGTTGGCTAGAGCTTTTACGTGTAGCTTGCTCATCTAAAAACGTTTTGATGATGGGCACCAAAATTGAAACTACTTCGCTCGCCTCTTCTTTATTCATGATGAGGGGAGGGACCAAGCGAATCACCGTATCAGCTGTAACGCTTAAAAGTAAACCCGCCTCAAGCGCTCGAGTCATGATGACAGAGCAGGGCTCGTCTAGTTCTATTCCGATCATCAATCCGAAAGCGCGAATCTCCTTAACGCCCTCCAAGTGGCCAATGGCCTTGGTGAGCTCGTCTTTTAAGTGCGCACCTATAAGCGCTGCATTCTCAAGTAAAGAGTCCTCCTCCATGATCCGGATGGTCTCCACTCCTGCACGCATCGCAAGGGGGTTACCACCAAACGTAGTGCCGTGGTTACCGGGTTGAAAAATGTGCGCAGCCCGTGGACCTGCCACAACAGCACCAATTGGAACCCCAGAGCCAAGCCCCTTTGCAAGTGGCATGACATCGGGTTTGATCCCTGCCCATTGATGCGCAAACCATTTACCCGTTCTACCCATGCCGCACTGGACTTCATCGATCATAAGGAGCCAATCCCTTTTGTCACAAAGTGCTCTGACCTCTTGGAGGTAGTCTTTGTGCATGGGATTGATACCTCCCTCTCCTTGAATCGTCTCAAAAAACACAGCCACCACATCTGGGTTATCTTTTGTCGCGGCTTCAATTGCCTTGATATCGTTCAGGGGAACTCTTATAAAACCGCCAACTAAGGGCTCAAAGCCTTTTTGAATTTTTGTGTTTCCAGTCGCACTCAAGGTTGCAATTGATCTGCCGTGAAAGGCCTTTTCGTAGACAACAATCTGTGGGTTAGAGATCCCCTTGTCATGACCAAATTTACGCGCCAATTTGATTGCGGCTTCGTTTGCTTCTAAACCGCTTGAGCAAAAAAATGTGTTGGTCATCCCCGCTAGCTCTGCTAGCTTGGAGGCGAGTTTTTCCTGATCAGGTATGTGGTAGTAGTTACAACAGTGCATCATCTTTGCCACCTGCTCTTGAAGCGCGGGTACCAACTTAGGATGACCGTGGCCTAGCGTATTCACCGCAATACCAGCGAGCGCGTCCAAGTAGCTTTTACCGTTGACGTCCCACAAACGAACCCCCTTACCGTGCGACATTGCGACAGGTAATCGGCCGTAGGTGTTCATCGTGTGCGGTGATTCTGCTTTGGGGAAAGACATAAGAGGTGGCTCCAAAATGAGGCTATTTGTATTAACCAATTCAATTGTAATGAACTACGATGACTACTCGATGATACAAGACTGCCGATCTAACCACATGGCCTGGGCCATGCGGTGGGCTAGGATTTTTGATACACAGAAGTTAATTCAACATCTTCGCTGGGCAACGAAGATGAGTACTCGCCAACGCTGGGTACCGGTAGAGGCTCGGTGATCAGTATAAACCCGATGAACAATAAAGAGCTCGGTTAGAATCAGCAGGGTCTGGAGCCGATCAGGTTTACATTTTTAAACCCAGCATCGCAACCAGATCTACATCTCACCGCTTAAAGAATGGCATCTTCCTCCTCTAAAGAATTCATTATCTTGGGCCGCACCCTAGAAGGTAAGACCTTTCGTCCAAGCGATTGGGCTGAGAGGTTGGCTGGAGTGATGAGTCAATTTAGACCAGGCGGAGCTACACCGGGTGACCATATCTCATACTCTCCTTGGTGTGTTCCCAACCAAATTGATGGTTGTAAATGCGTACTCGTTCACATCGACCTCAAAGATTCAGAGCCTATGGCCTGGGACTTTGTGATGAATTTCGCCAGAGATAACCAACTGCAAGTGAAATCGCCAGAATCTAAATAGACATAAAAAAAGCCACTAATTTCTTAGCGGCTTTTAGGGGTTGTGTTTGCCAACAGCGCACCCGATCAAACGGCAGTCTCTAAAAGAGACCGTGCGAATTGCCTAAAACTTAGGCTGCGGTTGCCAAGGCTTTTACCTTGACAGATAAGCGGCTCTTGTCGCGAGCTGCTTTGTTTTTGTGGAAGATGCCTTTGTCTGCAATCGTATCTACGATAGCTTGCATTTTTCCGAAGAGCTCAGTTGCTTTGGCTTTATCGCCGCTTACAACTGCTTTTTCAACGTTTTTGACAGCGGTACGGTATTTTGAGCGCAGTGAACTGTTCGCTGCATTGAGTTTCACGTCTTGACGTGCACGCTTGCGCCCTGAGGCTAGACGTGGATTCTTTTTAGGCTTTCCAGATGCCATGAATAATTTCCTTTTATTTGTCTGTAGATGATGTTGGCGAACCTTAGATTATAACAAATTATGGGCAACGACCCTCTTTTTGCGCTGCTCCGTAGGTTGAAAGCGTGCGCGTGAAGATACACTTCAGGCGTGAGTCTCATTAAATCTGCATCCCTTGTCTCAATTTTGACCCTGGTTTCCCGTGTCACTGGTTTGGCACGTGAGCTTTTAATAGCCTCCTTTTTTGGGGCAAGTGCGTTGACTGATGCTTTCAACGTAGCGTTTAGGATCCCCAATTTACTGCGTAGGCTGTTTGCTGAAGGCGCGTTTAGTCAGGCTTTTGTGCCTGTTCTCGCCGCAACACGGCAGACGCAGGGAGAGGAGGCGACTAAGGTACTGATAGACCGAGTTGCCACGCTCCTGACATTGGCACTCATGGGGACTTGTCTGTTCGGGGTTCTCGCAGCACCACTGCTCGTTTGGGTGATGGCCAGTGGCTTGGAGGCTACACCGCAGTCCTTTGATAATGCCGTATACATGACAAGGTGGATGTTCCCCTACATCGGCTTTATGTCTTTGGTGGCCTTATCCGCCGGCATCTTAAACACTTGGCGACGTTTTGCGGTGCCTGCTGTCACCCCAGTGCTCTTGAATTTGTCAATGATCTTGGCCGCATGGTTTGGGGCGCCGTGGTTTAAAGCAATGGGCTGGGAGCCAATACACGCCCTGGCTTTTGGTGTTTTACTGGGCGGCGTTTTGCAACTCATGATTCAAATACCAGCGCTCATGCACATTGGTTTGATGCCTCGCGTGCACTGGAGCTTAAAGGAGATCGTTGTTTCTTGGCGGGACCCAGGAACCCGCAAAATTTTGAGTCTCATGGCCCCAGCCCTCCTCGGCGTTGGTGTGGCTCAACTATCGCTGTTAATCAATACTCAAATTGCTTCCCACTTGAGGTCTGGCAGCGTGAGTTGGCTCAGCTACGCTGACCGTTTGATGGAGTTTCCTACCGCTTTACTTGGTGTCGCACTTGGGGTGGTGTTGATGCCTCAACTCGCTGCAGCCAAGGCTGCGAACGATGTGGATAAATTCTCCAACATGCTTGACTGGGGATTAAGACTCGTTGTCATGTCAGCCGCACCGTGTGCAGTGGTTTTGCTGCTCTTCTCCCAACCGCTGGTTTGTGTCTTGTATCACTACGGCGCTTTTAGTGCGGGAGATGTTGAGCAAACTAGCCGAGCACTGATGGGCTATGGGGTTGGGCTGATGGGCTTGATCGCCATAAAGGTGTTGGCGCCTGGTTTTTATGCGAGTCAAGACATTCGAACCCCAGTCAAAATCGCTGTGTTCGTTTTGATCTGCACGCAGATTCTTAACACTTTATTTGTGCCATTTTTCGCGCACGCAGGACTTGCACTCGCGATCGGTGTGGGTGCACTAATAAATGCCGGGCTACTGTGGGTCGGGCTGATCAGGAGTGGACGTTATTCTCCAAGGGCAGGATGGACACGATTTCTTCTTCAAATTTTGTTAGCATGTCTGGTAATGGGGCTTATGTTGTTCTGGGCCAATGCGCACTGGGACTGGACAGCACTTAGAGCCACCGTGTGGGTCCGGATTGCTTTGGTTGCTGGTGTCTTGGGGCTCGCAGGCTCAGCTTACTTATGCGCTTTGATAGCCACAGGAATGGATCTTCGCGCTTTGGTTAAGACTTAATTTAGTTATCAAATTATTGAATCAGTCATGGACTTTAATTTATCCGTACCAAGTGCTGTTGATTTTTTTGCCTCTTTGGTACGCGAAGGGGATGATTTCCCATTACTTGAGGCAGCAATCTCAATAGCTCAAGATGAGTACCCGCAACTCGACATTGAACATACCTTGAGCCAAGTTGACCACATGAGGCTCAAACTGAAGGCTCGCATCCCTAAGCACTGTGATCACTTGGGTAAGCTCAGGATACTCAATATGTATTTTTACGATGAGCTTGGGTTTGCGGGAAATGTAAATAACTACGATGACCCGCAAAATAGCTTCATACACTGTGTGATATCAACAAGGCGGGGGATACCCATTACGCTGGCTGTATTGTGGCTAGAGTTGGCTAAAGAACTTGGACTAAAAGCAAGTGGAGTAAGCTTTCCAGGGCACTTCTTAATGAAAATCGATTTGCCCGATCCCCATGAGGGTCAAGTCGTTATGGACCCCTTCACCGGGGTCTCACTATCCAGAGATGAAATAGGGGAGCGTTTGGTGCCTTGGTTGACACAAAGCGATCAAGCCACAATACCGGGTGGCGTGACGGATGATACTTTGGCGCACTTTCTAGAGTCCGCTAACTCTAGGGAGATTGTTGCCAGAATGCTCAATAATTTATTTGAAATTTACCGCCGTCAATATGATGAAAAGCGAATGCAAAACGTACAAACCCGCCTAGATATTTTGAGCCGCTAATCTGTCGAACTACTTAGCGATCGAGAGCTTAATCGATGAAAACTCTAATCGCTGGATCCGCAGATGATGCAGTTGAATTTAGATGAACCACCTCACCTATGCGGTGAACAGATTCTCCTAAGGCCTCAAGCGTTGCTTTGCACGCTTGTGCCTCTTCAGGGGCAAGGATCAGCACCATTCCTATGCCGTTGTTGAACGTGCGGTTCATCTCAAAGTCATCAATACCTGCTGTCTTTTGAGCCCAAGCAAAGAGCTCAGTTTGAGGCCAATTCGCTCTAGATAGCTTTACGCCAACACCGCTTGGTAATATACGGGGAATATTCTCAATAAGCCCTCCGCCAGTGATGTGTGCGAGACCTTTGATAGGATGTTGTTTTAATGCTTGTAAAACGGGTTTGACATACAGGCGCGTGGGCGCCATCAAGGCTTGCCTGTATGGCACGCCGTCTAAAGTCTTGGGCATGGACGCGCCAGAGCGCTCAATTAATTTGCGAATTAATGAAAAGCCATTTGAGTGCACTCCGCTTGAACTTAATCCAAGCACGACATCCCCCTCTTTAATGTCTTTGCCGTCTAATATCTTTGATTTCTCAACCACCCCAACAGCAAAACCAGCCAAATCGTATTCGCCTTTGGGATACATCCCCGGCATCTCGGCGGTCTCGCCTCCAATTAAAGCGCATCCGCTGAGCTCACATCCTTTGGCGATACCTTCAATGACCTGGGCAGCCGTGTCCACGTCCAAAGATCCGCAGGCGAAATAGTCCAGAAAGAAAAGGGGTTCTGCGCCTTGCACCAGAACATCATTTACGCTCATGGCAACAAGATCAATACCGACTGTGTTGTGAATATTCCACTCAAACGCCAGTTTTAACTTTGTGCCGACACCGTCAGTGCCGCTTACCAAAACAGGTTCACGGTAGTTCTTTGGGACTTCAAATAAAGCTCCAAACCCCCCAATACCAGCCAAAACACCGTCTCTAAGGGTTTTGCGCGCAAAGGGCTTAATTCTTTCGATCAGCGCGTCACCGGCGTCAATATCAACGCCGGAGTCTTTGTAGGAGAGTGGTGAATTCATAGCTTTATTATTCAAATGAAGTGGTCGGTTCTGCAGATTTAGTAAACAGGGGAGGGATCTCCACTTTTACCTTTGGGTTTATCTATGGCCTTACCCTGAGCAAACCGCAGTGGGTCAGATAACAGAGTTTCAAGTAAACCGCCTATTGTGGCCTAGTTGAAAAAGGATGTGTGACCCAAGGCCCCCAGAGGTGCGTAGAATCGTAGTATTTTAAGACAGCTATCACTTAGCTATTAATTAGTAACTACGAAGTACTCCCGTTTTTTTATGCAAACCAAGAATAACTCTTTTCAAATATTGACCTGGCTACTGATGGCGGCGGGGTGTTGCCTGGTTTTATGGTGGCTAAAGGCGGTTTTAATGCCGTTTATCTTGGCAACTGTTGTGGCTTATCTCTTGTTACCTTCAGTTTTGTATTTGTCGGGGGTTAAGGCTTTATCAAATGGGAAAAAGCTGAAAGTACCTCGTTTATTGGCGGCGGTCTTAATTGAGATCCTTTTTTTCCTCCTGATTGCTGCTTTATTTTTGCTGATTGGGCCTGCTTTGGTAAAAGAGTGGCCTACTTTACGAGAGCAATTGCCTGACTTGGTGCAGCAATTAGGTCAGTTTCTAACGCCCTACTTAAAGCAACTTGGAATGCCCGCGCAATTTGACAGGGAGGCGCTGGATTCATTTTTAAAACAAAATTTTGAATTCTCTGGCGGATCAAACTTCTCCTCCGTTTTATCCTCCGTAAAACTGGGCGGAAGCATCGCTTTGACTGTAGTGGGTAACGCGGTTTTGATACCAGTCGTTCTCTTTTATCTTCTCCTTGAGGGTGAAGTTTTTTATGAAAACTGTATGAGCTGGATGCCAAAACCGCTTAGGCCCTCGGTTGAGAGTTTCATGCAGGAATCTGATTTAATGTTGGGTCAGTATTTAAGAGGGCAGATCACGGTGATGCTAACGCTCGCGGTTTATTACGCTAGTGCGCTTAGTTTGTTTGGTTTTGGTCTTGCTCTACCCATCGGTATTTTCACTGGACTTGTCATCTTTATACCTTACCTAGGGTTTGGTATCGGAGTGCTTTTGGCGTTATTGGCTTGTATCCTGCAATTTGGATTTGCACAAGCTTTGTTTGTTGTGGGAGTGGTTTACGGGTGCGGACAAATCCTAGAAGGTTTTGTTCTCACACCAAAGTTAGTCGGCGAGAGAATCGGACTGCATCCGCTTGGACTTATTTTTGCACTACTCGCCTTTGGGCAATTGCTTGGGTTTGTCGGCGTTTTAATTGCGTTGCCCGTAAGTACAGTTACCCTTGTTGCTTTAAAAAGAATAAAAGCAAAGTACTTAACCAGCGGTGTGTACACCGGTTAAGGCTTTAAGATTTAAATCCATGAAGCAAATTGCACTGCCTATAACTGTTGATGTCGAGCAAACGCTTCAAAATTATGTTGTCGGTGCTAATCAAGCCGTTATAGATCACTTTAAACTATTTGCCTCTCACCCGAACCGCTCTCCAGTACCCACCTACATTTGGGGTGAGAGTGGGAGTGGTAAAACTCATCTGCTTCGTGCTATTGGGCTTGAGTTGACGGCCCTCAAACAACCCTTTGGTTGGTTGGATGCGACTCATCCTCAAAACAATCCAAAAGTATTTGACCCAGCTTGGGACGCCGTACTAATGGATGATGTAGAACAGTTCACTGCCTCACAACAACATTTTGCATTCAACTGTTTTGTGAACGCACTCACGCCCACTGCTGGTCTGCAGCGCTGGGTGGTGGCCTCTGGCACTTTGCCCCCACAAGATTTAAAGCTGAGGGAAGATCTGAGGACCAGGCTGGGATGGGGGCATGTCTTTCATCTGCAAACGCTTGTCGAGCAAGACTGCAGAGAGGTCCTTCAGCGACACTCGCGAGACTTGGGGTTGAGTTTGCCAGGGGAGTTAGAGGATTACATTTTGAGTCGTTTCAGCAGAGACTTGAGCACTTTAATTAGACTCTTGAATGAGTTGGACGCTTACGCACTGCAGTCCAAGCGTCCACCGACTATTCCACTACTTAAAGATATGCTCAATGAGAGTTGAGCCAGGCTTGGGTTTTGAATTTGATTTAAACAAAGCTAAAACCATAACTAAAAGGCTTTTACTTGTAGGCCATAGGATTTCATGAACCAACTTACTTTATTTGATTTGGACCACACACTCTTACCCATAGACTCAGATTACGCTTGGGGTGAATTCACATTGCGCTTAGGATGGGTGGACCCAGTAGAGTTTAAGAAAAAAAATGACCAGTTTTACTCAGATTACCAAAAGGGTACTTTAGACATTCATGACTATGTTTACTTTGCGACCCAGGCCATTAGGCTTCGAGGATTAAATGAGGCGCAAAAAGCCCATGTCCAGTTTATGCAAGAGGTCATTGAGCCCGCTATCAAAGATGAGGCTAAGCAGTTAATACAAACGCACAAAGACCGTGGCGATCACGTTATGATTGTGACCGCAACCAATGAGTTTGTGACTCGTCCAATTGCAAAAGCATTAGGCGTTGAGGAATTGATTGCGGTTGAGCTTGAGCGTGATGAATCGGGTTGGATTAACGGGAAGATCAAAGGCGTTCCCTCTATGCGAGAGGGGAAAGTTACCCGCTTAAAGCAGTGGTTTGCGCAGCGCGGCGACAAGTGGGAGAATACTGATATTACGTTTTACAGCGATTCAACCAACGACTTGCCTCTTTTGAGTGCCGTAAATCACCCTATTGCTACCAATCCTGATGAGAAACTTCGCGCTTGGGCGTTGGAAAAAGGTTGGCCCATTTTGGATTTGTTCCCATCTGTATGATAAAAAAAATAATTGATCGACTCATGGGTCGACACCCAAAACAAGAGCATTCAGGTTCTAGTGGTAAAGCATCTCCCAGGGGCGTTAAATCTTCCTCCAAACGTTTTGGAGTTGAGCGAGTCATACCTTTTAAAGAACACAAAATCAATCTTAAACAAGTTGATGACCGCGCCATTGATGTGGTTGAGACTTTGCAAAACAAAGGTTACGCCGCCTACATTGTAGGCGGAGCGGTTCGAGATTTACTTCTTGGCATTAAGCCCAAAGATTTTGATGTTGCTACGAACGCCACCCCCGAGCAAGTGAAGTCACTCTTTAGAAGAGCTTTTATTATTGGCAGGCGGTTCAGAATTGTTCACGTCGTCTACGGCAGAGGGCGCGAACATGAGGTTGTAGAGGTGTCCACTTTTAGGGCGTATTTGGATAGTGCAGATGCGCACCAAGTAACAGGCAATGAGCGGTCCGGAAAAAAAGAGTTAGCAGGAGTCTCTCACGCCGTTGATGAATCCGGTCGTGTCCTCAGAGATAACGTTTGGGGCCCTATGGATGAGGACGCAACAAGGCGTGACTTTACGGTCAACGCAATGTATTACGACCCAACTACAGAGCAAGTAATTGATTTTCACGGTGGATTTGAAGATTCAAAGAAGCGCGTGATTAAGATGATTGGTGACCCCGCATCTCGTTACCGGGAGGACCCAGTTCGTATTATTCGCGCAGTTCGCTTTGTCTCCAAACTCAGTGCTTTGGGATTCAAATTAGAAAAGCAGACTGCAAAGCCTTTGCAGGCAATGGTCAATCTCTTGGATGATGTGCCGCCGAGTCGGCTATTTGATGAGATATTAAAGCTTCTTCAGACGGGTCACGCTTTGGCCAGCATTGAGCAACTCAATAAGCTTGGGTTAGCCCGAGGTATTTATCCGCTTCTAGATTTGGTGGTTGAACGATCTCCTGACCCAATGGTGCATGCTGCTTTGACGGATACAGATAGACGTGTCTCAGAAGGAAAGCCCGTTGTTCCGAGTTTTTTGCTGAGTTGTTTATTGTGGAGTGATGTGTTAACGCGCTGGAATGAGCTCTGCAAAAACCTACCCACTTTCCCAGCCCTTCAAGAGGCTATTGATTCAGTGTTTGACTCTCGTATTGGAGATGTATCTGGCAGGGGTAAGCTTGCAGGCGATATGCGAGAGATTTGGAGCATGCAAACCCGTTTTGATAAACAAACGGGGCGAGCCCCTTTAAGCTTGGTTGATCAGCCCAGATTTCGCGCAGCATTTGATTTTTTGCGACTACGTGCGCAAGTAGGTGAGGTGCCCCAAGAGCTAGCATTATGGTGGGAGGAGTTCAGCACAGCTTACCCTGACGAGCGCGAGCAAATGCTTGAGGACAAGCGAGTTGAGATTCAAAAGAGTCACCGCGCTAATCCAAAAAGAGTGCCGGCTAAAGTTGCTGCCAAGCTAAATCATTCAAATGGTGTCAGTGGCGACCTAGATTCAGCAGCAAGCTCGTTGCCTCGCTCGCAGTCTAACGACGCGCAAACACAGGCACCGCTTGCAAGCGAAGGAGCGACACCTTCAAAACCTAGAAGGCGTCGGCGTCGCAGGAGTCCCGGTTCAGGCGAAACGCGAGCACCTGGCCTTCCCCCAGCATCAGGGGATTCGTCCTAGTCTTCACAAAACTCATTGCGTACTGATCATTCGATGGATTTGCAAAATACGGACCGTGCAGACATGAGCGTAACTGCTTATGTTGCACTCGGCTCTAATTTAGGTGATTCCGTCCGTATAGTTCAATCTGCAATTAAAGAGTTGAGTGAGAAACCTGGACTTCGCCTTATCTCGCGCTCTGCTCTTTACACCACCAAGCCATATGAAGCTATTGGCAATGACTATGTCAACGCTGTCGTTTCACTAGAGTGTTGGTTGAATCCAGTTGACTTGCTTCAACTCACCCAGGCAATTGAGCATCAACACGGGCGTGTGAGGAGTTTTGTGAACGCTCCTCGAACTTTGGATTTGGATTTGATTTTATTTGGGGACGCTCAAATTCAGTCCTCTTGGCTTGTGCTGCCTCATCCGAGGTGGACTGAGCGTGCGTTTGTATTAAAACCGCTTCAATCTATTGCCCCGCATTTGGTCACGCAAGACATGCTTGACAGGGTAAGCGATCAAGGTATTGAAATACTCAAAAATTAGTTTGCAAGCTTACCCGGTTGATTGAATAAAATTTTGATTTTTCAAAGTTCTGCTAAGTAAAGCGTGTGCTTAGTTAAGGGTTTGCTTTGTTGGATTGCTAGTTTTTTTAGAGTGCTAATTTATGAGCTTCTTCGATTTGGTACTCAAAATAGCGCTGAAAACTGTATGCAAAGCTCGATAAGAGCACAGTTGCACCAAACATAAGGGCGAGTACTATTGCGCCAATCGTTAACCAATTTGTTTGTCCTTGAGCGCTTTCTAAATCAGAGCCAGGATTGAATTTTTCGTTCCAAGCCTCTGCCGACATCAATCCGAAAACTATAGCGTTTAGCGAGCACGCAGCAGCCGTAAAACCAAATATAGGCAATAGCCACCAACTCAAAAAATCATCAAGGCCATACTCCTGCACTCTTTGAAAGCCATAGGCTCCAATGAGCGTGATCCACGGCAGTATCCAGGCTAAGAGATCTCGTTTGCCGAATAGATAAAACCGGTGAAGACCCAAAGGCCCACCCACAAAGGCCAGCCAAGTCGCAAGGGTTTTGTTTTTCATAATGAGATGGAAGATTGGTTCTGAGTTGGACCGCGCCTTGTGTGGCGAGTCCAGCCTAGGTTTAATGATTCAGTGATTTTGTGGTGAGCAGGCCACAAATTCGACTATAGATATTGGCTGAAAAATCTATTTTAACAATAGAGATGGAAAAAGCTATAATAGTCGGTTTTAGGCGAAGTCGCTGGCCGGGTGGCTCAGTTGCGTGTCTCAATCGCCGAACAAATCAATTCTCCCACCCGAAGGAATCATTATGGTCGTCATTCGACTCTCCCGCGGCGGCTCAAAAGGTCGTCCATTTTTTAATATTGTTGTTGCTGATAAACGCGTACGTCGTGATGGCCGTTTCATCGAGCGCATTGGTTTTTACAATCCCACTGCTGTTGAGGGTGAAGAGGGCTTGCGTATTGCGCAAGACCGTTTAACTCACTGGAAAAGTGTTGGTGCACAAGCCTCTCCTACTGTTGAGCGTTTGATCAAGCAAGCGGCCCACAAAGTCGCTTAATCGCCAATGGAACTCGACTTCGAGGCTGCTGAGTTACCAGCGGATGCCATCGAAGTCGGGCGCATCGTAGGCGCCTGGGGTATTAAAGGCTGGTTTAAGGTGTTCGCTTATAGCGGAGATCCGCAGGCGGTCTTTAGCTCCAAGAGATGGTTGCTCCAACCATCCACAAAAAATAAGTCACCCTTCGAGGGAACTGTAAAGCTAAATATTATTGAGTCTAAAGAGCATTCAGACTCCGTTGTCGCTCGTGCACAAGGAGTTATGACGCCTGAGGATGCTGATGAACTGAAGGGCGCAAGAATTTTTGTGCCTCGCTCTAGCTTTCCATCTACTGAGCTTGATGAGTACTACTGGGTCGATCTTATAGGTCTGTCGGTACTTAACCGAGATGATTTGAATTTAGGATCTGTTATTGACTTAATCAGTACAGGGCCTCAAACGGTGTTAGTGCTCACTAGGCTTGAAAGCGGTAAAACCATTGAGACTATGATTCCTTTTGTGAACGCTTACATTGATAGTGTGGATCTCCAAGCCAAGACGATTAGGGTTGATTGGGGCACAGACTATTAAATGAATGGATCAAGATCTGTACGGTAGGTTTCAATCATTGATTGAGCGCTCTTTTCATTTTTCTGAGCTATTTTGTGCGATTTGACGTAATTACATTATTTCCAGATATCTTCCCTCCCTTTCTTGAGCAGGGCGTAAACCGTCGCGCCTTCGAATCAGGGATCATGCAGGTCAAGTTATGGAACTTACGCGATTACGCTCAAGGGCAGTACAAAAGAGTTGACGATAGGCCCTACGGTGGTGGAGCGGGTATGGTAATGCTCGCAGAACCATTGTTCCAGTGTTTAACTGCAATTCGCAGCGAACGGGGTGAAACGCGGGACCTGTGCCCATTGATATTTTTCACGCCTACTGGGCGACCGCTAACGCATGAGTTTGTCCAAAACTGGGGAAGTCAGCGGGGCGCCATCCTCTTGTGCGGCAGGTACGAGGGAGTTGACCAACGTTTCATCGATCTTCATGTCGATTTGATGATTAGTATGGGAGATTTTGTGTTGTCGGGCGGGGAGATACCTGCGATGGCTTTCTTAGATGCGATTGCTCGTTTGCAGCCCGGTGTATTAAATTCCGATGAGAGTCACCAATTTGACAGCTTTCACGAAAATTTGGATGGCCTACTTGATTGCCCACATTACACCCGTCCCGATATTTGGCAAGGACAAGCTGTCCCTCAAGAGTTGATGTCCGGTCACCATGAGAATATTCAAAGTTGGAGAAAACAACAATCTGTTTTATTAACCCGTCAAAATAGGCCGGAGTTGTTTGGCAAAGCCGTGAGTCAAGCCAAGAGTCAAACCAAAAATTAATTAATAAGTTTTATAACTATCAGTATCCTCGGTAAACACTGCTTAAAACGAGTTAGGGGAGGGTGTTTGGGTAGGTAATGGTGAAAAAGGTTATAATAGTAGGCTTTGATCCTCTAGTCGGCCGTTTTACGGTTTGAGCTTTAAGTAGCTCGAACTATGCATAAAACCTTTAGTGTCGCGCGACTAAGATCTATTTGAGGCCAACATGAATTTAATTCAAACACTTGAACAAGAAGAGATCGCAAGACTCAATAAAACAGTTCCTGAATTCGCTCCCGGCGATACAGTGATTGTGAGCGTAAACGTAGTTGAGGGAACTCGTAAAAGGCTACAGGCTTTTGAAGGCGTTGTTATTGCAAAACGCAACCGCGGATTAAACAGCGGTTTCACAGTTCGCAAGATCTCCAGCGGCGAGGGCGTTGAGCGTACCTTCCAAACTTACAGTCCATTGATTGCATCAATCGAAGTTAAGCGTCGCGGCGATGTTCGTCGTGCTAAGTTGTATTACTTGCGTGATCGTAGCGGTAAGTCTGCACGTATTAAAGAAAAATTAGTGAGCAAAAGCGCAGCAGTAGCTGAAGCAAAATAAGCCACTTTGTGGGCTGAATTTAGTTGATTAATTTCAGTTTTCACTCTTCACTCTTAAATGGACCTCTCGCATTCGATATATGAATGCTTGAGGTCGTTGTGCCAATTTGCTTTGTGCTATTTAGCCAATGAGCCAGGCATTCATCTTTGACCCTATCTCTCATCCTGTGCTTGGGGTGGATTCACATCTACCCCCAGTTCCCAAGGAGCGCTTGAATGTGGGTTTTATTCGCCGCCAGTTCGAGCAGGGTATCCCTTTTACGCCAGAGGTTTTTGGCGACTACGCACGCCTAGGTCCTAACAAGGAAACCACTGAGGCCGTGAGGGCCTCTGTTTTGTTTGCGATCGTCAGTAGGCCTGATCCGACGTTACTTTTAACATTGAGATCACCAACGCTTAAAAAACACTCTGGCCAAATATCCTTTGCTGGCGGGCGTTTGGATGTGGAGGATCCCTCCGACACGCATGCAGCGCTGCGAGAGGCGCACGAGGAGATAGGACTAGCACCCACTTACGTGGAGGTACTGGGTGAGCTCTCCAAGTACTTAACAGGAACGGGTTACATAGTCACGCCAGTGGTTGGTTTGGTAGACCCCAGCATGAAGTTGACTCTAAATCCCCATGAGGTCACCGAGACTTTTGAGGTCCCCCTAGAGTTTTTGATGAACCCGAGTCATCACAGAAGACACGCCAGAGAGTTCCAGGGGAGTCGGCGAGAGTGGTTCTCAATGCCCTATAGGCTGGACGGCCAAGATCGGTTTATTTGGGGTGCAACTGCCGGGATGATTAGAAATTTTTATCATTTTTTGATGAGTGTATGAATTTTTAGTCTATGAGTAGTTATTATTCGTTTATGAGTTTTTTATCCCTCCTCTTTGCTCTGTTGATTGAACAGGTGAGGCCGTTCGTCTACAACTCTTGGGTTCAGGAGCAAGTAGCCAAGGGCGCCCAGTGGATTAGGCTGCATTTGGACGCGGGGCTAGAAAAGCAAGCTTGGGCTGCCTGGTGCGCGGTGGCTTTGCTTCCCACCCTCTTGGTTGCAGTCGTTTATTGGTTCATGATTGAGTGGGGGAGTTGGTTTCTAGGCTTGATTTGGAGCGTAGCAGTCCTTTATGTCTGCATAGGCTTTAGGCAATTTAGTTTCCATTTCACTGAAATCCGTGATGCGCTTGAGGCTGGTAAGGAGGATGAGGCCGCATCATTGTTGGCCAATTGGCGCCGTATCGACTCCTCAGAGTTAAAGTCTTCAAATCTCATCCGATTTTTAATTGAACACTCTGTCGTAGAGGCCCACCGACACGTGTTTGGTGTTCTATATTGGTACTGCATATTAGCCGTTGTAGGGCTAGGGCCAGCAGGTGCAGTGCTTTACAGGCTATGCGAGATACTGGTTTATGTGTGGACTGAACAAAAAAATATCGTAGAGGGGGAGGAAATAGTAAGTAGTGATCCGCTGCTCAAACTCTCCCGGCAAATTTGGTTCTACATGGACTGGTTACCCACACGGTTGACTGCGGTGTCTTTTGCTATTGTGGGCAACTTTGAAGAGGCGATTGACTCATGGCGGTTTCATGTCAACCGACATGGAGACTCCAATGATGCAGTGATACTTGCATCAACTGCGGGTGCATTAAACATTGAGTTGGGGGTCACTCCGCTTAAGAGCCAATCCTTTCAAGATTCCGGTGAACCTGAGCTTAGAGATGCTCAAAGCGGTCAACCCCCTCAGTTAGGTCACTTAAAGGCTGTGGTGGGTTTGCTGTGGCGCTCGGTGGTCATGTGGATGCTCATATTGGCATTGTTTAGTTTGTCTCGATTGCTTGGTTAAACTAAACTACTTTACTACCCCAGGCTCACATTAATATCTAGACGCTGATAACTGCGTAAACAGTTGTCCGTATATTTTGTAACGGCTTGCACTAATGCGCCCGTTGTCAACTTGCGCGCGAACTACGCACCCAGGCTCGTGCAAGTGTGTGCAGTTATAAAATTTACACCCTGTGCTGAACTCTTTTAAGTCGGGCATGAGTTCAGCGAGTGCAGAGGGCTCAATATGGTTTAGCCCAAACTCTTGAAACCCAGGTGAGTCTATAAGTGCGCTGGTGCGCAAAGCGTCAGTCCAGTAAAGCGTGGTTGCTGTGGTCGTATGTTTGCCCGATTGCAAAGCTTTTGATATTTCTCCGGTCTGGGCCTGCGCATTGGGGACAAGACGGTTGATGAGTGTGCTCTTACCCGCGCCCGATGGTCCCATGATGAATGAGATTTTATTTTTCAAACGCTCAGTAAATTCCGGGTTGACGGAGTCTGTACCCATTAGCGTCAGAGCAAGCACCTCATAGCCCATAGGGGGGTAGTGTTTGAGTTTGTTCAGGGCCCGCTCAAACGGAGCTGTAAGGTCTGCTTTATTCAGAGCAATAAAGGCGGGGATATTTTGCGAATTCGCAGAGATCAACGCTCTAACGATCTGCTCCTCCGAGAAGTCCGGATCGCTTGCTACTAAGACAACGATTTGATCAATGTTGGCTGCAAATGATTTAGTCCGCAGCTCATCGCTTCTGTAAAAGAGATTTTTGCGTTCTTGTACTTTCTCAATGATCCCAGCGTCCTCAGTGTTACTCCAAAGTACATGATCACCCACAACGACTTCGTTTTTCTTGCCCCTGAAATGACACAACCTTCTGGCAGCGTCCTCGCTCTCAACTACGGCGTGTCGTCCGTGCGTTGCAGTAACAAGTCCATTTTGCGTCATTGGGTCAATTTAACTGTCGTTTTTAGTATTCGCACTTAATCTTAAGATTCCAACCTTGCAAGTCGTTGTGATGCGGGTGGATGCGAGTGATAAAAATTGACGTAAATTGGGTCGGGCGTAAGAGTTGATGAGTTATCTTGGTACAACTTTAAGAGAGCCGTTTTTAAACACTCAGATTTGGCATGAAGCTTTGCAAAAGCATCAGCTTCAAATTCAAACTTCCTGGACCTAGCAGATGATAGGGGGGAGAATAAGAAACTGACCAAGGGAACAACTTCCATGAACAAGATCAGGGCGAGCGCATCGTTTGGATTAACCAGACTTGGTTCAACCCCAAGACCAGTGAAAAACCAGGCTTGAGAGGAGAGGTAGCCAAGGGCTGCTAAGCCAACAAGACTCATCAAAAAACTTGTGATCATGAGCTTGGGGATATGCTTTAATTTAAAGTGACCCAACTCGTGAGCAAGCACAGCCTCCATCTCATCGAGTGAGAGTTGCTCGAGCAAAGTATCAAAGAAGACCACTCTTTTGTTTGAACCCATTCCTGTGAAAAAAGCGTTTGAATGTGCTGAACGGCGACTACCGTCCATCACATAAAAGCCTTTTGCAGATAAGCCTACTCGAGTCATTAAGTCGGTAACTTTGCTTTTAAGAGTGTCGTCCTCAAGGGGGGTGAACTTGTTAAACAAAGGCATGATTAAATTGGGTGCGATCCACATCACAAAGAGTTGATACACGACCAGGCTGACCCAAGTAATGGCCCACCAGTAAGCTCCCCCTATGGCCATTAGCTTGAGTATTAACCACAAAATTGGCAATCCAAGCACTGCACCAACAAGTAAGCCTTTGAATAAATCACTGACCCAAAGAGAAAGGGTCATTTTGTTGAAGCCAAATTTCTCTTCGAGACTGAAAGTTTGAATCAAAGAAAGGGGCAGATGAAACAATCCGTTAATAAGCATGAAGGCCACGATTACAGACATTTCCTGACCCAGTCCAGGGTCTATCAGTTCGCTTAGGGTTTGGTTTAAAGCAGACAAACCACCTAGAAGAGTCCAACCGATTAATAAAACGGTATCTAGCATTAAATCCCAAAATCCGAGTTTGGATTTTGCAAGCGTGTAGTCTGCTGCTTTTTGATGAGCCTCAAGGCTAATAGAGTCTGCAAAGTCTGTAGGCACTTGCTCGCGGTGTGCGAATACACAACGATTTTGCCTAGTCGTGAGCCATATCTTGATGAGCAAGTTCAAAAGTAATGTGGCTGAGAAAGTGAGTGTGAAAATTTGTGTTGAATTCATAGGTTACTAGTTTAGTGCGAAAACTGAATTGACAATGTCTATTTAGGGGTATCAAAGCGCTAAATCAAGCAAGATCAGCGACAATATCCTTATGACCGTTGAAAACCCCCCCACCTCCGCTTCTAAGACTGCGCAGATCCAACAGACTGCGCCGAACGCCCTTGACGCCCCAGAGACTCATCTTGCAAAGTCAGATCAAAATCTAATTTGGATTGATTGTGAGATGTCCGGCCTCGACCCAGAGCGAGAGCGATTGCTAGAAATTGCGGTTGTGATCACTGGTCCTAATCTGACCCCTCGGATCGAGGGCCCAGTTCTCATCATCCACCAAAGCGATGAGTTATTGGCTGCAATGGACGCTTGGAATCAGGGCACGCATAAAAGGAGTGGGTTGATTGAGAAGGTCAAATCATCGATCTTGACTGAGGCGCAAGCAGAAGAGATATTGTTGGACTTTATCAAGCAATACGTGCCTAAAGTAAGTTCCCCTTGTTGTGGAAACACGATTAGCCAGGATCGCCGTTTTTTAGTCAAGTACATGCCGCGTCTTGACGCTTGGTTTCATTACCGAAATCTAGATGTCAGCACACTTAAAGAGCTGGCTAAACGTTGGAAGCCCAAGGCTTATTCGTCGTTCAAGAAAAAGCAAATGCACACAGCACTTGCTGATGTTCATGAATCCATTGATGAGTTAGAGCATTACAGATTGAATTTTTTGAATTTAGATTGAGTTTCTCGTCATTACTCAAACTTAAAAGTTTTTTCTGTAAATCTAAAGTAATACATTACTTCAAATTTGATCAACCTTGTCTTTAATTGGCCTCTTTACAAGCTCTAGGGTTGCTATTTATTGACAAAAGTGAAATAATCTAAGTCTTGCTTGCACAAGTGCATAGCAATTTGCACATCCGCCTCACACCTTGGGTCCTTAAATGTGGACTGATCGCTCTTATACCAAAGTGCGTTGAACTTTGTCTGAAGGTTGATGTTTTTAAACCCTTCAGATGGAGTCGCCTTAGCCTTTTCAGGCAGGCGGAGTAATGTATGAGTGAGAATTTAATTTTAAATAATGTTGTTGAATCTTTAGATTTGACCAGTATCGATGTTCCTGTTAACTTAAACACGGTTCATCCAAATGCCTCTGACGAGTCAGTCTCTGATCAAGTGCCAACTCACAAGCCAAAAGTGGCTGAGCCCAGCGTCAGCCCAGTCTCAGAGTTTGAGGCTTTGGGTTTGGCTAGAGAGTTAAACCAAGCCGTATTCGATCTCGGATATACCAAGCCTACAACTGTGCAACTTCGTGCCATCCCTTTGGCAATGCAAGATGCGACTGATAGTCGTTTTAACGATTTGATGGTATCGAGTCAGACGGGTAGCGGTAAGACCGCAGCCTTTTTGTTGCCAGTACTCAATACTTTGCTCTCTCAACAAAAAGAGGAATATGCTCAAGAAGATAAGGCCTGGAATGCAAAGGTTGCAGAGGCCCTTGCAAAGGGTGAGCCTCAGCCTAAGCGTCCTAAGAGAAAGAATCCGCTTGACGCCAGAAATTTCAAGCCAGCAGTTCCTGGCGCATTAGTGCTGTGTCCAACCCGCGAGTTGGCTCAACAAGTCGCTCAAGATGCTATCGGTTTGGTCAAACACTGTAAGGGATTAAGGGTCGCTACAGTGGTCGGCGGAATGCCCTACGCGATGCAGATTTCTAAGCTTCAAAATGCAAATTTAGTGGTTGCTACGCCTGGTCGATTGATTGACCTACAAAACTCAAAGCAAATTCAGCTCAATAAAGTCCAGTTCCTTGTGATCGATGAGGCCGACCGGATGTTGGATCTTGGTTTTGCGGACGATTTGGCGCAAATCAATGAATTGACACGTGAGCGTCGTCAAACGATGATGTTTAGTGCAACCTTTGCTCCTCGCATTCAGCAGTTGGCCTCGCGCATTATGCGTAGCCCTCAACGTGTTCAAGTGGATTCTCCACAAGACAGACATAACAACATCAAACAAGTCCTATTTTGGGCTGACAGTATGTCCCACAAGCGTAAATTGCTTGACCATTGGCTCAGGGATACAACAATTGCTCAGGCGATTGTTTTTGCAAGCACACAGATTGAGTGTGACTCCCTCGCTCAGGACTTACAACAGTCTGGATTTTCCTCAGTAGCGTTACACGGTGCTTTGAGTCAAAGCATTCGTAACCGCAGGCTCAATGCTTTAAGAGACGGGCAGGTACAAATCTTGGTTGCAACAGATGTGGCCGCACGCGGTATTGATGTCCCAAGTATCAGCCACGTTTTTAACTATGGCCTGCCGATGAAGGCAGAGGACTACGTTCACCGTATCGGTAGAACCGGTCGTGCTGGACGTGACGGATTGGCAATTACGTTTGCCGAGTTCAGGGATCGTCGCAAAATCTCTGATATCGAGCATTTCACGCAACAACCTTTGAGGTCTGAGATCATTCCTGGTTTGGAGCCACAGCCCCGAAGCAACAAATCAGCGCCTTCAGTTCGCCGAGGCCGTTCAGACTCCAGAGACTCCCGAGACGGCAGAGATTCAAGGGGCTCAGAACGATCTTTTGGTAAGCCAGCCTCTAAGCCTCCAGGGGTTTGGAATGCTGAAGCCCCGCGCAAGCAGTTTGGGGGCAATGGAGCTGGAGCCGGTACCGGCGCACCAGCCAGACGCCAAGGCGGTGGTGGTCAAGGTGGCGGTTTTGCGGGTCGCGGTGGATTTGCCGGCGGCGCAGGAGGAGATCGTCCTGCCTTCAAGCCTAGAGCGCCTAGATAAAGAAGCGTATTTAAACCACTAAGGGGCCAATCTACTTTGGCACAGCAAAAGTAGATTGATGCCCGTTATTTTGGTTTTTTGGGGTCTTTTTTTGAGATGAGGTGTTGCAAAAATCTCAAAAAAATACCCAATAAAATCAACAAGTTCAGGTAAAAAGTTAATTTAGTACAATTATTTGATAAGATTATGTTAAGGAGACAATATGTCCAATCAATCTGATTCACTTGAAAGCGTAGTTATTGGCGACGGCGTAGTTGTAAAGGGTACCTTCACGGTCCCCTCAAAAGCTGTGGTCAATGGAGTAATTGAAGGCGATTTAACTGCTGAGGAGGTTCTCATTGGGCCAACTGGGCGGATCACGGGTCGCGTCTCTGCTAAAGTAATTGACGTACGTGGTCAGTTGCACAATACGATCATTAGTGAGAAGAGTTTGATTGTGCGCTCCACAGGTAAGATTGCCGGTAAAGTGCATTACTCTGAGATTGAGATCGAAAAGGGCGGCGAAATCGAGGGCTCACTCAGCCAGGATTCAGATCAAATTGCGCCTCAAGGTTCTCAGCAACCTGCTGCTAAACCTGCAGCACCAGCATCAGCTCCGCAAGCCGCTCCCGCAGCTCCGCAAGCCGCTCCTGCTCAGCAGCAACAAACCCCGAATACGAGTGCACCTGCAAATGCTGGCGCACCAGCAGGCGCGAACAACCGCCCAGCCAACAGCAACAACACGCCTCCTCAGGCGGGTTGATGTAATACCCTTTCAAAGTATTCCTGCTGCCCTAGAACATGAACATCCTAAGAGGACTCCCCTCCACCCTGCGATCTTTTAGTCGCTTGGTTGTTCACTCCTGGACGCGGGAATATCAAGATGCTCGAATTATTTTGGAGCAAAACGGGGATTTAAAGTACTTAAACATACCTGCAAAATTACAAAGAATTTTCGTCCGAAGTAGTATTGTGACTACTGGGATATTGCTTCTAACTATCGTTTCACTTGCCAGTACCAGCATTAATCTCTTTACCAGCCGGGCCCGTTTGGAGCGTTCTCACGAGGAGGTCTACAGGGCTTTGCTTAGTAGCGCTTTAGACGGCAAAGAGGCTCAGGATATTCAATTGAGTGAGGACCAAATGGTTGCACTCGCCCAGACCATTCGCGATAGGGACATGAGTATCCGTCGCTTCGTGGACACTTCAATGGTTGCTGTTACGCAAGAGAACGACACCATGAAGTCACAACTAGATTCTTCTGGTTTGACTGAAAAAATTGTCAAGATCATTCAGCAAAACTCTGCTAACGGGGGTTTAACCCCAGAGAATACTTTGCCAGAGAACCCGCTTTTAAGGGGCAAGGTCGCGGACGATCTTTCCAAGAACCGTGCGTTGCGTGAGGTTTTATATGCACTCCCCACCAACATGCCTATCTCCAATTACAGCGTGTCTTCTGATTTTGGCATCCGCAAGCACCCAGTCACGGGGATACCGCATTTTCATACAGGTGTAGATTTACTCACCGCTACAAATGATGATAACGTTCACCCCGTGAAGCCTGGCATAATTGTGATGGCTGAGTTTCATTCAACTTATGGCAATACGGTAGTGGTGCGTCACACCAACGGTGTAGAGTCTTTGTACGCGCACTTATCTGGTATTACCGTTAAGGTGGGGGACAAAGTAACCATGGATGATGTGATTGGACGCATTGGAAACACTGGCGTTTCAACGGGTAAGCATCTGCATCTAGAAATTTTGGTTGGTGGATATCCTGTAAATCCACAGAAAGTAATTCGGACAGCGCAATATGTTCAACAAATCCAGCAAAAGCCTCAGTAACCCAATTGACCCTCAAAGATTACAGAAAGCTTCAACTGACATCAGTTCCCCAGATAGTTCTTTAGCCCCAATTTCCCAAAACGCGCAACCTCAAAACGGGGTTGCAACTTCTCAACAAAATCAATCGCGTAATACTACTATGATGGACATCATCTCATCAAACTCCAACAAACCCTCTATTTTGAGTGAGGGATTCTCTTTCCGTGGTGAAATATCCGCAAAGGGTGCAATCCATGTAGAGGGTTCACTAAACGGACAGGTGCAAGTTGATGAACTGACAATCGGTTCAAGAGGTCAGGTTGAGGGCGTGGTGACATGTTCTAGCTTGCACATCAAGGGCAAATTCTCAGGAACTGCTACTTGCAGTGAACTGATCGTTACTTCCTCTGCTTCAGTGGATGGACACGTTGTTTATCAAACCTTATCGGTTCAAAAGGGCGCCTCCATCAAGGGCGAGCTATTGTTAGTTAAGTAATCTCACCCAATTACGAAGGATCCAACCCTCTATGTCTGATCCGCTCACAATCAACGGATCTATTCTCCGGCAAAGTCGTGAAACCTTAGGTTGGTCACACGGGGAGGTTGCCTCCAGAGCTTGTTTATCTGTGAAGCAGGTTAAACAGTTGGAGGAGGGCGGAGCTAGCTCCTTTTACAGCGACAACGTCAAGTTAACTGCTGCCCGCAAAGTTGCTGGGATTTTGGGCCTTAGTGAACACGACTTGTTGGGCAGACCCCAGGTTGAACAAGCCCCAGATGAGAGCCAAGAACACGACATTCAAAACGCTAGTCACCAAACGAATTCCGAAACTGGTGTGCACCCAAAAAGCAGCACCGAAGATGCTGAACTTGCGCCGGCCTTAGAACTACCAGTTCAAGCACCTTCAGCTTCGCAATCCACCTCCTTAGAGGTTAAACACCCCATATTAACGCCCGGCGTGCAGGCCTTATCCATTCGCAGTGAGGCACTCCACTTCTTGGCTCAACCTCCTGAGGAAGGTCAGGAGGATCATCATTTTGCTGATCACAGTGATGAGCCAAATAAAGACTCTAAAGATAAGGCTCACGCTAATGCTAACGCTGCTACGCAGGCCCCAGAGAGCGAGGGAGCTGAATCAGCAACTCAAAGCCAAGGCCAGGCCAATAGCGATCACCACGACCACATTGAAGAGCAGAACTCTGCAGATACGGTTTCCAATTCAGAGCACGACGCTGAAGCTTCAGCAAGCGATAACCATGAATCGGCAGAGCCAACTAGTGAACCCGTTAAATCAAGCTCAGCCTCTAATTTGTTCAAGATCATTGTTCTTTTCCTCTTGGCTTTAGGAATTGCAGCTTTCTTCGCACAAAAGACCAATGAAGAGCACGCAGAACCAGCGCCGCCTTTGCAGACAGTTCCAGATGCC
>CAIRBP010000026.1 GCA_903876885.1 uncultured Burkholderiales bacterium
GGGTGCGCTAGGTTTTGTGGTTGATATGTGTTTGCAGAGTTTAAAATTAAGCTTCAAAACATTTGTTAGCTGAGTCATTAATTTTTTGAACTTAATGGGTTGTTGTCTTTTAGGAAAAAACAACTCTCTTTAAAGATCCGGGATGAAATAGATCTCATGTAAAGGGGTTAGTTTGATGAAACACAGCACTTACCTAGCAATAACTCCTTGAAAACACAATATTCTATGCGACTGCTAACTCTTAACTTAACTAATAGTGCGATAGAACAACCCTAGACTAGAGTAAGTGCAAAGGTTTTAAGCTGAGTCCTAAAAAAGTGCTCCATTTAGTCGATAATCTACAAAGAACACACGTGTGTATCCCTGCTTTCTTGATATTCATAATTAGCTATATTTTTCGTTAAAAGTAATACTAAATGACAATAATACCTGTTATCTTATGCGGCGGATCTGGAACTCGTTTGTGGCCACTAAGCCGGAAATCCCTGCCCAAACAATTTGTCCCCTTGATAGATAACAAGAGTTTAATTGAGCACACTCTCATTAGATTGCAGACATTTAAGGACTCTAAGGGCGTGATTTGTCCAGTCATGTGCATCGCAGCGGAGGAGCACCGATTCTTCGTTCAAGCCGCGATGCAAAGTGTCGGCTCAAAAGGAAGCATCATTTTGGAGCCGGTGGCTAAGAATACCGCCCCTGCCATGGCCTTGGCAGCGCTTAAAGCACAGCCAGACGATTTGCTTCTTTTTTGTCCGGCAGACCATCACATTGCTGATGTATCCGGTTTTCATGACATGGTGAGCCACGGAATTGAGGCGGCGCGTCTTGATCAGATTGTCACGTTTGGTGTCACACCAAGTTTTCCAAGCACGGCTTACGGATATATAGAGGCGGCTGATTTCGTTCAATCCACAAAAGGTGCGGGCAACACAAAAGACGCTGACGCTTCAAAAAATTCACCTCGCAAAGTAGCCCGTTTTATTGAGAAACCAAACGCCGAGCGAGCTGCGCAATTGATTTTGGGTGGGAATGTGCTTTGGAATGCGGGTATTTTCCTGGCCAAAGCAAGTGCCCTGATCAAGGCATTGGAGTTACATGCCCCAGATATATTATCTGTTTGTCAAAAAGCAATGAAGGATGCACGAATTGACGGTGAGTTTATTCGTCCTGATGAAGAAGGCTTTAGCACATGCCGCGCGCAAAGTATTGATTACGCCGTAATGGAGCGAGACTCTAGTGTGGTTGTGGTCCCATTTAATAGGCAATGGAGTGATGTTGGAAGTTGGAACGCGGTGGCTGCTCTTGCCCCAGCAGACGGTGAAGGTAACCGCGTTGTTGGCAAAGGCTTTACACGTGAGACGACAAACACTTACATTCACGCTGGTGAGCGCCCAGTAGTCGCTTTGGGCGTCCATAATCTAATCATTATTGACACTGCGGATGCACTTCTTGTTGCAAATTCCGATCACGTAGAGCAAGTAAAAGATATCGTATCTAGTTTGAGCGCTGAAGGTATTACCCAAGCTACTCACCACCGACGCGTAGCCAGGCCTTGGGGTTGGTACGATAGCGTTGATCAAGGATCGCGTTTCCAAGTCAAGCGTATCGGTGTTAAGCCTGGAGCCTCTCTTTCACTTCAAAAACACCACCACCGGGCTGAACACTGGATAGTGGTCAAAGGTACGGGTCGAATTACATGCGGCGAAAAAGTTTTTTTATTGACTGAGAATCAGTCGACCTATATCCCAATAGGTGAGGTTCACCGCTTAGAGAATCCCGGAACCTTGGAGCTTGAGATTATTGAAGTACAGTCAGGTTCTTATCTTGGTGAGGATGACATTGTGCGATTAGAGGACAATTACGGCAGGATCGAACGTGGTTAATTAGTTTTAAATTTTTGGTCTCTACACATCTTTGTTTAATGAATTTTTTTCTCCCAAAATAATCCTCCCAGATATTTGAACGTATTTAATCTACCATGCTTGAAAATCCTAACAAAGCTCAGTCCAATACCACTGCAAAACCTTTGAAGGTTTATGTTGCTGGACACCGGGGTATGGTTGGTTCGGCTATCGTTCGGGGTTTGCAGGGTCAAGGTGGCGTGCAAATTATTTGCCGAACACACAGCGAGTTAGACCTCACTCAGCAAAAAGCTGTACGTGATTTTTTTCAGGAAGAAAGACCAGATCAGGTGTATTTGGCCGCAGCCAGGGTTGGCGGCATCCACGCCAACAACACCTATCCTGCAGAATTCATTTATCAAAATCTCATGGTTCAAGCCAATGTGATCCACGAGGCTTTTAATGTGGGCGTCAAGAAACTTTTATTTTTAGGATCTAGCTGCATTTACCCCAAACTTGTCCCTCAACCCATGAGGGAGGACGCATTGCTAACTGGTCCACTAGAAGAAACAAACGAGCCTTATGCTGTAGCAAAAATAGCAGGAATAAAACTTTGCGAGAGTTACAACCGTCAATACGGATTAACTCACGGGGTGGACTATAGAAGTGTGATGCCAACCAATCTTTACGGCTACGGAGATAATTATCATCCTGAGAATAGTCATGTCATTCCTGCATTGATACGCCGCTTTCACGAGTCAAAGATTGCAGATGCTAAGACTATCAAAATTTGGGGTTCTGGAAAACCCAAAAGAGAGTTTTTATTTGTCGATGATATGGCTAAGGCGAGTATTCACGTTATGAATTTAGACGCAAAAATCTACTGCGCCAACACTCAACCCATGCTCAGTCATATTAATGTAGGTAAAGGTGATGATGTGACCATTGCTGAACTCGCGCATATGATTGGTGAGGTGGTTGGATTCAAGGGCCAAATTGAGTTTGACACTTCAAAGCCAGATGGTACACCGCGTAAACTTATGGACAGTTCTCGGTTAAACGCTCTTGGTTGGCGCCCTAGTGTAGAGTTAAGAGAGGGACTTAAAGCAGTGTATGCAGATTTCCTTGCTCATGAGGTGCGATCTGTTTGAATTTGCTGAATTTGCTGAATTTGCGAGTGACTTGTTAAAAATAAAGACTATATAGAAAGAAGGAAAATTTCCAGTGAATAAAAAACAAAAAGTAGCACTAATCACCGGGGTAACGGGGCAAGACGGCTCTTACTTGGCTGAGTTTTTACTAGAAAAGGGTTATATCGTTCACGGCATCAAAAGACGAGCAAGTCTTTTTAACACTCAGCGAGTGGATCACATCTATCAGGATCAGCACGCGGAGAAATTAAACTTTAAATTGCATTACGGTGACCTAACAGACACAAGTAACTTAATCCGTATCGTTCAAGAGACTCAGCCTGATGAAATATATAACTTAGGAGCCCAAAGTCATGTTGCGGTCAGCTTTGAGAGTCCGGAGTACACAGCAGATGTAGATGCAATAGGTACACTTCGTATATTGGAAGCTATTCGCATACTAGGACTTGAGAAGAAGACCCGCTTTTATCAGGCCAGTACCAGTGAGCTTTACGGATTGGTTCAAGAGATCCCGCAAAAGGAGACAACTCCTTTTTATCCAAGGAGCCCTTACGCCGTTGCAAAAATGTATGCCTATTGGATGACTGTTAATTACAGGGAGGCTTACGGAATTTACGCCTGTAACGGAATATTATTCAATCACGAGAGTCCAAGAAGAGGCGAGACTTTTGTAACCAGAAAGATAACTCGTGGGCTTGCCAATATTAGTCAAGGTCTAGAGAGCTGTTTGTATATGGGCAATATGGACGCCCTTAGAGACTGGGGCCATGCGAAGGACTATGTTCGGATGCAGTGGATGATGCTCCAACAAGACCATCCTGAGGATTTTGTGATTGCAACGGGTGTTCAGTTCAGTGTTAGACAATTCATTTTGTGGACTGCGGCTGAGCTAGGTATAACTTTGTCTTTCAAGGGTGCAGGCGTGGACGAGCAAGGTGTTGTGACTTCGGTAGATCAGAGCATTGCACCAGCAGTGAAAATTGGTGATGTGCTTGTTAAGATTGATCCCCGTTATTTCAGACCCACTGAGGTTGAGACTTTGCTTGGAGACCCTAGTAAAGCAAAAGAAAAGCTAGGCTGGGTGCCTGAGATCACCGTTCAAGAGATGTGCAAAGAGATGGTGGAGACCGATCTTGCACAGGCCCGACAGCATGCGCTGCTGAAAAAGCACGGCTACGATGTAACCGTTAGCATTGAGTGATCACATAATTGATTTCATTTGTAATTCAACGCATCTTTCAGGCTTGTGTCGTAATGATTTGCGTTGCTTTTCTGGCGTTTTTGTTATTTCAATACGTTGGAGA
>CAIRBP010000027.1 GCA_903876885.1 uncultured Burkholderiales bacterium
CCATTCAAAGCCACTGATTCAACCCAGTGGCTTTTTCTTTTTCACTAGTTTCTTCTGCACACTTGTGCACGTTATTTGCCGACGAACTCACGGGGGTTTTCACCCTAGGCAGAGCTGATCTTTAGAGCGATTGATTTTCATCAGGGGCTGGTCACCAAGTCTCGGGTTGAACCAACATGCTTGTGTGAGGGTGTGTTGTGATTGGGCTTTACTGTTTGGATGGGTGTGGCAACGGATTCAAAATTCTTGTTTCGGTGGTTTGATTCCGCCTCGAGTCACCAAGAATCACCTAAACCATCTAGGAGTAGTTTTTCGATTCTATTTGCTAATATTATGAAATGACTTCCAAAAGAAATCCCATTACTTGGTTTGAAATCTATGTTGAAGACTTGGCAAGAGCTAAGTTCTTCTACGAGTCAGTCTTTGACTGCTCTTTAATTCAAGAAAAAACAGATGGCACTTTTGAGGCTTATCGCTTTCCTGGCCAAATGCCTGGTAATGGCGCTATGGGTTCCTTGATGAAACACCCCATGCGTAAACCTTCCATTGAGGGAACAATGGTTTACTTTCATTGTGATGATTGTCAAATCCAGTCTGAGCTCGCCAAGAAAAATGGTGGGCAAGTTTTTAGGTCAAAGTGGAGCATAGGGCAAGATGGATTTATTGCCATCATTGGCGATACTGAGGGTAACGCTATTGGACTTCATTCTTTTAAGTAGAACTAGGATCAAACATCTTCGGGCTTTAGTTGATCTCGCCTTCTAGACGCGAACTTGATCATTTGAGCAGCCTGGGAAGTAATATAAAAAAAGAGTTGCCTTGACTATGCGTGTTCTTTAACGTCGCTTATTTTGATAAGTTAAGCGCGAATGCGGTCATAAAGGAAAAAAATAAATAAATCATTGATCCTATAAATTACTAACGATATCAGCGTTGCTGCGACAGATTCTCTGTGCCATTACTTTGGGGGGACTATCGGTATGAACAGTTCCAACTCCTACAGGCCCCTTATAGTTGTAAGTTGGCGTGGATAAGCCATCAATAGTTTCTTCTGATGCATGTAGCCAATACTTTGCGCCGTTGAAGCAATTCCCCGCAAATGTAAATTCAGATTCTTCTTTCCATGTAGTTGCATTTCTCTCCTTCATCATGGCTTCCAATGCCATCGGAACTAGCAATAGCGCCGCGATGATAGATAGTGACAGAGATACACGGGTTTTAGTATTCCAAGCAAACGGACGCATAAATTGTTCTCCAACATTAAGTTGTTTATCATGCAACCCAATAATGAAATCACGATGACAAAAGTGGCCGAATTCAGAAGACTCTATCAATCCGATTAAATTGGACCCTAGTTGCATTTAGGGCTATCGATTGGCCCAGACGGTCCAGAAGTATTTAGAGTAGGAGCGGTGCTAGTTAGTTACTGTCTTTACAAGCATGGTCGAAAGGCTTGAGATTCAGATGCGGGGCTTTAATTCGACTAATTGAACTGCATCGGAATTGAAAACCGTGCTATTCGTTGTGAAATTGGTTGTAGTTCGTAGGCTTCTGAAATTGAAATACTAAATAATATGCAATTAATTGGTAAGCTCTTGATATGAATTCTCTGCAACTTCTTTCACATTACGACAACGCCCAATGCTGGCCCCGTGCTATCAGTAAAACTCCTGGCTACGACACAAAAGCTGCTTATAAAGATTCGTTAGCAGTTCGTGATTTAAGAATTGCTAGGGGTGAGATGCCTCGTGGATACAAAATAGGATTTACTAACCGCACCATCTGGGCTCGTTACAACGTCTTTGGTCCAATATGGGGGACAGTCTGGAATACGACACTCTCTAACTGTTCAGGATTTCAGGACTTGTGTTTAAAGGGCATCTGCCAACCCAGAATTGAGCCAGAGATCGTTTTCGGATTCAAGAGTACGCCAAAGGTTGATGCGAGTATTGAAGATATCTACAAGTCATTAGAGTGGATAGCCCCTGGGTTCGAAATAGTTCAATCCCATATGCCCGATTGGAAATTCGAGGCGGCTGACTCGATAGCAGACGGAGGTCTTCATGGTCGACTTCTTGTTGGCGAAAAAAATGCTGTCTTTTCTATTTCAAAATCAGCTAACGATCTTCACCAACTCCTCTCAGAAGCAACTTGCACATTGTTTCGAGACGGAGATCGAGTTGAGGTTGGGGCAGGTTCAAATGTTTTGGATAGCCCGCTGCGTGCACTTGAGTATTTCTTAAAGGAGCTCAGAAGTTGCCCTGGGGCGACAGACATAAAACCTGGGGATGTAGTAACCACGGGAACTTGGACTGATGCCTATCCTGTCAAGTCTGGGGAAATGTGGAGTGTTAGTTTTAGCTTGCCTAAAACATCATTAACTATACATTTTGATAGTTAAATTTTGAAAATGCAGTAGCTTTAATTCAAACTTATTTAAGCTTGAGTTCGACGCCTACGTAGGGGCTCGAGCTTGGTGATTTGAGCAGACTCGGTATTGAAAACCTTGCCAAACGTCGTTCAATTGGTTTTATTTCGAAGACTTCTTTAATCGCAATTTCTCAAAGTGCTTTAAAGATACATAGGTGAGAGCGCCAATTAATGCAGATCCTATTAAAAAGGAACCGTATGCAATAGGCCAAGGGGTTCCCTCTGTCATCATTGAAAATTCAGACATTCCACCAATTCCAGCCAAGATATTGATAGGCATGAAGACGACACTAAATACAGTCAACTGGTTAACTCGTTTATTTTGGTTAATGTTAATGAAACCAATAGTGGCATCCATTAAGAAGTTGATCTTGTCAAATAGAAAGGCAGTGTGGCTATTGAGCGATTCAATGTTTCGCAATATCTGTTTAGAGTCAGAAATTTGATCCGCGGTGAGCAGTCGCCCTCTCATTAAAAAGCTCAGAGCACGCTGTGTATCCAAAATATTGCTACGAATACGCCCGTTTTGGTCCTCCTCTTCAGCAATATCTGCCAATATTCCAGCGGCTTCTTGGTCAGTAATGGCTTCACTCAATACATGGCGTCCAACTGCACCAAGCTTGACGTAAATTTTTTCCAAGGTGTCGGCAGACACCTCCACGTCATCACCGTATAAATCTAAAAGCAAATCAATGGAGTCAGATACATAG